>JADLHW010000124.1 GCA_020848615.1 Thermoleophilia bacterium | reverse complement strand
GGGCTCCCAGCCCAGGGCGGCCTTCGCCTTGGCGGGGTCACCGACCAGCAGGTCCACCTCGGCGGGACGGACGAACGCGGGGTCCAGCACCACGTGGTCGGCCGGGTCGAGGCCCACGTGGGCGAACGCCAGGTCCACCAGTCGCTGGACGGTGTGGGTCTCGCCGGTCGCGACCACGTAGTCGTCCGGGGTGTCCTGCTGGAGCATGAGCCACATGGCGCGCACGTAGTCGCCGGCGAAGCCCCAGTCCCGCTGGGCGTCGAGGTTCCCCAGGCGCAGCTCGGTGGCGAGGCCCAGCTTGATGCGGGCCACGCCGTCGGTGACCTTCCGCGTCACGAACTCCAGGCCGCGGCGCGGGGACTCGTGGTTGAACAGGATCCCGGAGCTGGCGTGCATCCCGTAGCTCTCGCGGTAGTTCACCGTGATGTAGTGGCCGTAGCACTTGGCCACCCCGTACGGGCTGCGCGGGTACAGCGGGGTGAGCTCGGTCTGGGGGACCTCCCGCACCTGCCCGAACATCTCGCTGGATGACGCCTGGTAGAAGCGGATCTCCGGGTTCACCTGGCGGATCGCCTCCAGCAGCCGGGTGACGCCCACCGCGGTGAACTCGGCGGTCAGCACCGGCTGGCTCCAGGAGGTGGGCACGAACGACTGCGCGGCGAGGTTGTAGACCTCGTCGGGCTCGGCCTGTGCCAGGGCGGCGGTGAGCGACGGCTGGTCCAGCAGGTCGCCCTGCACGAAGTGGATGCGGTCGCGGATGTGCTCGATCCGGTCGTAGGACTCGGTCGACGCGCGGCGCACCATGCCCCACACCTCGTAGCCCTTGTCCAGCAGCAGCTCCGCCAGGTACGAGCCGTCCTGGCCGGTGACACCGGTGATCAGCGCGGTGGGCACGGGTGTCAGTCCTCCTCGTTCATGACCTGGGTCCGCCACCAGTCCAGGGTGTCGGCGAGCGTCTGCTGCAGCGGGTGTTCCGGGGACCACCCCAGCTCCAGCAGTCGTCGGGGTGAACCGTAGAGATCGGGCTGCTCGCCGGGGCGCAGCAGGCCGGGGTCGCTCTCGACCTCCACGTCCAGGCGTGCGGCCGCGACGACGCCGTCCACCAGGTCCCGGATCGACACCGACGCACCGCTGCACGCCAGGTAGGCGACGTCGGGATCGCCGGCCTCCAGGATGCGCAGGTAGGCCCGCACCATGTCCCGCACGTCGGTGAAGTCCCGGCGGGAGGTGAGGTTGCCGAGGCGCAGGGTCACGCGATCCAGCCCGTCGCGCTCGGCGATCGCGATCTGACGGGCCACGTTGGGCAACACGAACCGGGCGTCCTGGCCGGGCCCCACGTGGTTGAAGGCGCGCACCCGGATGACCGGCAGGCCGTAGCCGATGCGGTACTGCAGGGCCGCCAGATCCGCGGCGGCCTTCGACGCGGCGTACGGCGACAGCGGCCGCGTGGGCGTGTCCTCCTCCACCGGCAGCGCCTCCAGCGGCACCTGGCCGTAGACCTCGCCGCTGGTGATCACCACGGTGCGGGGCGGGACGTCCGCGGCGCGGACGGCCTCGAGCACCGAGAGCGTGCCGTCCAGGTTGATGTGCCACGTGCCCAGCGGGTCGGCGAACGAGGCACCCACCGACGACGCCCCGGCGAGGTGCAGCACGCCCTCGGGCCGTGTCGCGGTCACGGCGGCGGCGACCGCCGCGGGGTCGGTGACATCGCCCCGGTGGACGGTGACGCCGGGCGGGACGGGCTCGTCGCGGCCGAACACGAGACCCGCCACCTCATGGCCCTCCTCCTGGAGCAGGCGCGCGAGGTGGTGTCCCACGAAACCGGTGATTCCCGTGGCCAGGATCCGCATGGCGCGGGAACCTAGCAGCGCCCCCGGAGGCGCCCGCCCCCCGCCGGTGTAGGGTCCGCCCGATGCGGACATCGATCGTCACCGGCGGCGCCGGGTTCCTGGGTTCCCACCTGTGTGATCGCCTGCTGGCCGAGGGGCACCGGGTGGTCTGCGTGGACAACCTGGAGACCGGGTCCCTGCAGAACATCGCGCATCTGCGCGACCCGCGGTTCGAGTTCTGCCAGCACGACATCATCGGGCACCTGGAGTTCCCGGACCCGGTGGACTACGTGTTCCACCTGGCGTCTCCGGCGTCGCCGATCGACTACCTGCGGTTGCCGCTGCAGACGCTGAAGGTCGGCTCCTACGGCACCCACAACGCGCTGGGACTGGCCAAGAAGCACCGCGCCAGGTTCCTGCTGGCCTCCACCAGCGAGGTGTACGGGGACCCGAAGGTGCACCCGCAAACCGAGGACTACTGGGGGCATGTGAACCCCATCGGCCCGCGCGGGGTGTACGACGAGGCCAAGCGGTACGCCGAGGCGCTGACGATGGCGTACCACCGTCAGCAGGGCGTCGACACGCACATCGTGCGGATCTTCAACACCTACGGGCCCCGGATGCGGCCGCACGACGGACGTGCGATCCCGACGTTCCTGCGCCAGGCCCTGGAGGACAAGCCGATCACCGTGTTCGGTGACGGCGGGCAGACCCGGTCGTTCTGCTATGTGTCGGATCTGATCGAGGGGTTCCTGCGGCTCATCGAGGCCGACTACCACCTGCCGGTGAACATCGGGAACCCGGGCGAGTACACGATCCTGCAGCTCGCAGAAGCCGTGGTCGCCGCCACCGGCAGCCGCAGCGAGATCGTCTATGAGGCCCTCCCGCAGGACGACCCCATGGTCCGCCAGCCCGACATCACCCTGGCGACCGAGCTGCTGGGGTGGGGCCCCACCATCGAGCTCATGGACGGCCTGCACCGCACGATCGCCTCGCTCCACCCGACCCAGGTGTGACGGCGGCCGCCCCGGCGGCGGAGCACGGGTGCCCGCGGACCCGGCCGGCGGAAGCGCACGGGCGGCCAAGGGTAAGGAATCCTTGAACCCGGGAGGGGTTCCGCGGGAAACCGTCGTACGATGAGGTCGGCTCCATGAGACGCGCACTCCGCACATTCGCCGCCCTGGCGCTCGCGCTCACCGCGCTCGCCCTGTGGGCGGGCACGGCCTCCGCCACGCCGGAGCAGGTGCTCGCCGACCAGGCCGACAACGGCATCATCGACGGCACCTACCCGCCCGCGGACCTCTCCGCGGCCATCACGCTGGCCAAGCAGCGGGAGGGCGCGCAGACGGACGCGGCGATCCGGGCGGTCCGGGACGCACAGGCGCGCGAGCTGTTCGGCACCGCGCAGGCGCAGGGCGACCGCGCGAAGCCGGCCGCCGAGCAGGGCACCGGCACCCCCGAGGTGTCACCCGTGCTGCGGCTTCCCGAGGCCCCCGTGGTGGACCCCGGCACGACGGTCCCCGTGCCGTTCGTGATCCTGTCGGTGGTCGCCGGGCTGCTGGTGCTCGGCGGGATCGGGGCGTCGACGTTCCGCCGCGTGAACCGCGTGACGCGGGCGACCGCCACCCGCTGAGCCCGCCGGCCGCGCCCGCGACAAGGGCGCAAATATTGCGGTACTCCCCGAACGGGGGGTCGTGCGGGGCGGATTTCTGCCGATGACGTGTCCCAGCGGGCGGACGCCCGCGGCGGGATCTCCGGGAGAAGCAGCGTGCCCTGGCACCCCCAGGCGGATGAGACGGTGACCGAGGCGTGGGCGCGTGCCGCGCGGCGGCTGCGTGCCCTGCAGCTCGCCCAGCTGGCGGCCGTGATCCTGCTCGCCGTCGTCGCGACCCTCGCCGCCTCGCTCACCGCCCGCCAGCTCGGCGACCTCTCCTCCGGCCGCGACCGCGCGGACGCCGCGGTGGCCCGGCTGGCCGAGGCGAAGGACGACCTGCGCGGCATCCAGGGCGACTTCCTGCGCAGGAAGATCCTCACCCCCGACCGCAAGGCCCTCACGGGGGAGGTGATCCTCGCCGTGCTCTCCGCGCAGGGCAGGCTCACCGCCCTGGAGCAGGACCTGCGGGCCTGGGCCCCGCGCGACGTGCGCGACGCCGGCGCCGACTCGCTGTCGGCGCTCGCGGGCCTCAGCACGATGATGAACGCCAACGTCGACACCGCCGCGCACTCGGACCGGGCGCGCGACGCCGTCCTGCGACTGGACGCCGTGGTGCAGCGCATCGACGCGTCGACGGAGCGGTGGCTCGACGCGCTCACCCGCGTGCGCGACCACGAGGACGCGCGGATGGAGACCCTCCGCGCCAGCCTCGTGCGCCGCGTGGCGATGGGCGCGGGGCTGCTGTCGGTGGCCGCCGTGCTGCTGTGGCTCCTCCTCGACCGGGCCCGCGCCCGGGTGGTGGGCGCCCTGAGGACGGGCGCCGAGGACCAGCACGCCCACGGGCGGCTCGCCACCGCGGTCGCCGAGGGGGCCGACCTGCCGCGCATCGCGGAGGTGGGTGCCGAGGAGGCCCGCCGGGTGCTCGCCGCCTCGGCCGCCGCCGTCGCGGTGGCCGATGACGCGACGCCCGTGGTGCTGAGCGCCGCCGGCGAGGTGCCCGCCGCCCTGCATGCCGCCCTGGCCCGTTCGATCGCCACCGGCCAGCCCGCCCGGATCGACACCGCGCCCGGGCGGCGCAGCGGTGACGGCGCCGGCGGCGGCGCCCCGTCCATCGCGGTGCCCGTCAACGTCGACGGCGTCCGCTGGGGTGCCGTCGCCGCCGCCCTGCAATCCGGCGAGCACGTCCACGACGCCGCCGGCCGCCTGCTGCGGGTGGCCGCGACCCTCTCCCTCGCGGTGGGGTCCGTGGAGTCGCGGCGGCGGCTCACGCACGAGGCGAGCTCCGACCCGCTCACCGGCCTCGCGAACCACCGGGAGTTCCGGGACCGCCTGGCCGGCGAGATGGCGGCGGCCCGCACGGACGGCCGCGAGGTCGCCCTGGCGCTCATCGACATCGACCACTTCAAGGCCGTCAACGACG
>JADLHW010000123.1 GCA_020848615.1 Thermoleophilia bacterium | reverse complement strand
GCCCGGCTCGCAGTGGGTGTCCACGCGGATGCCCGGACCGCCGGGCATGCGGAACTCCTTCAGGCGGCCGGCGCTGGGACGGAAGTCCAGGGCCGGGTCCTCCGCGTTCACGCGCACCTCGATGGACGCGCCGTTGGCGGGCGCGACGCCGGTGCGGGACAGCACCAGCCCCTGCGCGACGCGCAGCTGCTCGGCGACCAGGTCCAGGCCACTCACCAGCTCGGTGACCGGGTGCTCCACCTGCAGGCGGGCGTTGAGCTCCAGGAAGAAGAAGTTCGCCTGGGCGTCCACCAGGAACTCCAGGGTCCCGGCCGACCGGTACCCCCACGCCCGGGCCGCCGCGATGCACGCCTCGTGCATGGCGTTGCGGGTGGCGTCCGGCAGGTTCGGCGCGGGGGCCTCCTCCACCAGCTTCTGGTGGCGCCGCTGGATGCTGCACTCCCGGTCGCCGGCCACCAGCACGCCGCCCAGGCCGTCGGCGAGGATCTGCACCTCGATGTGGCGGGCGCCCTCCAGCAGGCGCTCCACGTACAGGCCGCCGTCGCCGAACGCCGCGACGGCCTCGCGCTGGGCCACGTCGAACGCCGCTGGCAGCTCCTCCGGGGTCTCCACGCGGCGCATGCCGCGTCCCCCGCCGCCGGCCGCGGCCTTCAGCAGGATCGGGAACCCGGCGCGGGAGGCGGCCTCCTGGGCCTCGGCGAAGTCGCTGACGGCGCCGTCGGAGCCCTCCAGCACCGGCAGGCCCGCGGCCGTCGCGGCGCGCTTGGCCTGGACCTTGTCGCCCATCTGCTCCATCACCTCGGGGCTGGGCCCGACGAAGGTGATGCCGGCGTCCGCGCAGGCCCGGGCGAACGCGGCGTTCTCGCTCAGGAAGCCGTATCCCGGGTGCACGTGCGTGCAGCCGGTGATCTCCCCCGCCCCGATCACGTTCTCCATGCGCAGGTAACTCTCGCCCGGCGGCGGCGGCCCGATGCACACGGCCTCGTCGGCCATGCGCACCGCCAGCGACTCCGAGTCGGCCGTCGAGTAGACGGCCACGGTGGGGATGCCCATCTCGCGTGCGGTCCGGATGACCCGCACCGCGATCTCCCCGCGGTTGGCGACCAGCAGCTTCACGGCGTCAGACCGGCTCGATGAGGAACAGGGCCTCGCCGAACTCGACGCCATGGCCGTTCTCCACGGGGATCCCGCGGACGACCCCCGGCACGTCGGCCGTGATCTCGTTGAACAGCTTCATGGCCTCGATGAGGCACAGCACCTGGCCGGCCTCCACCCGCTGCCCCTCCTTCACGAAGGGGTCGGCGTCCGGGGACGGCGCCCGGTAGAACGTCCCCACCATGGGGCTCGTGACCCGGTGCAGGCCGTCGTCCTCGGCGGCGGCATCGCCGGCGCCCGGGGCCGCGGCACCGCCGCCGCCCGCCGACACCGACCGGCGCACCGTCACGCGGGCCCCGCCCAGCTCGACGCTCACCTCGGACTCCGAGGACCCCTCCACCGCCTGGATGAGGGTCTCCAGCAGGGCCCGGTCGATGGCCGTGCCCTCCTCGTCGGCCACCTCGGTGCGCAGGCTCCGGCGGCGGGCGACCAGGCGCCCGGTCTCCTCCGGGAACTGCGCCATGAGGACCACGTCCTCCTCCGGGGTGCCGGCCGGGGCGTTCTCCAGTACCTCGGCGAGGCCGATGTCGGCGGTCTCCGGGGTCTCGGTGACCTTCCGGGCCGCGGCCATGCCCGCCTCGTCCACGGGTCCGCGCAGCGGGCCGTACCCGCCGAGGGCCGCGGCGGCCAGCACGGGCTCCAGGTCCGCGTACCGCTCGCCGTCGATGACGTGGTCGGCGGCCTGCGCCACCAGGGCGTCCCCGAACGGGTACGCGAACGTCACGGCGCCGAGCTCGGACGCCACCACGCGGGCCTCCTCGGCCACCTCCACCAGGCGCCGGGACATCCCCAGGCGCCCCAGGCGGCTCACCAGGGCGGCCTCCAGGTCGGGCGGCAGGGCCACGGCGGGCCCGAACACGTCCCCGGCGGCCAGGCTCACGCGGTCGCTGGTGAGCATCTGCCCGATCGCGCGGGCCGCGGCGTACAGGCCGTCGCGGTCCACGGCGAGCTCGCGCGGGCCGCCCACCAGGGCGGCGCGCAGCGTCTCGGCCGACGGCCGCGCGGAGGTGAGGGCCACGGGACCGGCCGCGGCGTAGACGCTGGCGCCCCCCGCCTCGATGCCGGCCTTCGCCAGCAGCGGCGCGAGCCCGCCGGGCGCCTGGACGAGCACCTCCACCGGCAGCCCTGAGGCGCCGGCGACGGTCTCCACCAGCACGGCCAGCTGGGTGGGCGACAGGTGCCCGCCGCCGTCGCTCACGCAGATGGCGGTCACGCCGGGCAGCTGCCCCAGGGCCCGGGCCTCGTCGGCCCAGCGGGCGTCGTCCACGCCCGGCGCGGGGGCGGCGACCAGGGTGGGGATGAACGCCATGCGGTGGCTCGCGGCGGCCTCGCCGAGGGCCCGCAGGTTCGGGGCGTGGTTCAGGGGATCGAGGGCGCGGATGCGGCGGGCGCCGCTCTCGGCGGCGGTCTGCACGAACCCGCGGATCACGTCGGCCCCCACGGGCCTGTCGTTCCACAGCAGGCGCCCGTGCACCACCACCCCCACCGGCGTGGCGCCGGCGTGCCGCACGATCGCCCGCAGCCGGTCCCACGGGCTCTCGGTGCGGAGCTCCAGGGCGGCGCGGGCACACCGCGGGTCGATGGCCTCGATGGCCGCGGCGCCCACCCCCGCCAGGGCCGACGCGGCGGCCGCCAGGTCGTCCGCGTCGATGCTCGACCCCCACGGGTACGTGGCGAGGTCCCGGAGGGTGGTGTCGATGTACGAGACGCCGCTCACGCGCG
>JADLHW010000122.1 GCA_020848615.1 Thermoleophilia bacterium | reverse complement strand
GTGAGCGGCGACGACGCCTTCCGCCTGCACGACACCTACGGGTTCCCGCTGGACCTCACCGCCGAGGCCGCCCAGGACGCCGGCCTGCGGGTCGACACCGCCTCGTTCGAGCGGCTCATGGATGAGCAGCGCGAACGGTCCCGCGCCGGGGCCGCGGTGGTCGGGGAGACCGAGCTGGCCGTCCGTGCCGCGGAGCTGGCGGCCGGCGCCCCGCAGACCGTGTTCGTGGGCTACGACACCCTGGACCTCGACACCCGCGTCACCGGCGTGGCGGACCTGGAGGGCGGCCGGCAGCTGGCGACGCTGGAGCGGTCGCCGTTCTACGCACAGGGCGGCGGGCAGGTGAGCGACCACGGCTGGGTGACCGCCGGCGGCGAGCGCCGCGAGGTGGTGGACGTGGTGCGCGCCGGCGGCGACCAGGTGCTGCTGCTCGCCGGCGCCCCCCTCGCCCCGGGCGACGAGGTGCGCGCCCAGGTCGACGTGCCCGCGCGGCGCGCGACGCAGGCCAACCACACCGGCACCCACGTCCTGAACTGGGCGCTGCGGACGCGCCTGGGCGACGACGTCAAGCAGGCCGGCTCCTACGTGGGGCCCGACAAGCTGCGCTTCGACTTCACGCACCGCGGGCGGGTGCCCGCCGAGGAGCTCGTGGAGATCGAACGGCTGGTGAACGCCCGCGTCGCCGAGGACAGCCCCGTGGGCTGGGTGGAGATGCCGAAGGCCGAGGCGGACGCCTCCGGGGCGATCGGCCTGTTCGGCGAGAAGTACGGCGAGGTCGTGCGCGTGGTGTCCGCCGGGGACTACTCCAGGGAGCTGTGCGGCGGCACGCACGTGTCCCGCACGTCCGAGATCGGCCCGTTCAAGATCGTGAGCGAGGCCAGCGTGGGCGCCGGCGCCCGGCGCATCGAGGCGCTCACCGGGCCGGAGCTGGTGCGGTGGTACCGGGAGCGCGCCGAGCACCTGGAGGCCGAGGTCGCGACGCGCGACACCCGCATCGCCGACCTCGAGAGGGAGCTCAAGCGGGCCCGGGCCGGCCGGGTGGATCCGGCGGCGATCGCGGCGGGCGCCGTGCGGAACGGCGCGGTGCACGGCGTGGCCGCCGAGGTGGAGGCCGCCGACGCCGACGAGCTGCTGGCGGTGAGCGACCAGGTGAAGCGCCTGCTCGGCGACGCCGCCGCGGTGCTGCTGGGCGCCCGCGCGGACGGCCGGGTGATGCTCGTCGCGAACCTCACCCCCGAGGCCGTGGCCGCCGGCATGTCGGCGAACGCCCTCATCCGGGAGGTCGCGCCCATCGTGGGCGGTGGCGGCGGCGGCAAGGACGCCATGGCGCGGGCCGGCGGGAAGGACCCGTCGAAGCTGCCGGATGCGATCGCCCGCGCGATGGAGCTCCTGGGAGGCGCCACCGCGTGAAGGTGATGGCCATCGACCACGGGGCGGCCAGGACCGGCGTGGCGGTGAGCGATCCCACCGGCATGCTCGCCCGGCCCCTCCCGGTGGTGCTGAAGGTCGACACCCCGCAGGGGCTGGAGCACCTCCTGGCCGTCATCGCGGCGGAGGGCCCGGGGCGGATCCTGGTGGGGCATCCCCGCCTGCTGTCGGGTGAACCCGGCGCCCAGGCCCGCGCGGCGTCCGGCTTCGCCGGGCGGCTGCGGCGGCGCGTGGGCGTGCCCGTGGAGCTGGTGGACGAGCGGCTGTCGACCGCGGAGGCGTCCCGCCGGTCCCGCGAGAGCGGCGCGTCGGGGCGCCGGAACGCACCCGCACTCGACAGCCTCGCCGCGTGCGTGCTGCTCGAGGCGTACCTGCGCGGCCTGCCGGCGGCCGCGCCCCCCGCGTGAGCTCCCGCGGCCCCGGGAACCGGGACTTCGGCCGCCGCGACCACCGCACCTCCGAGGACCGGTCCCGTGACGCCGCGGCCCGTGCCGCGTCCCGGCGCCGCCGCCCGCCGCCGCGCCGCCGGCCGCCGAGCGGCGGCCACACGTTCCTGTGGCTGCTGGCGATCGTCGCGGTGGTGGTGCTGCTGGCGTACGCCGGCCTGCGGGGCCTCGCGGACCGGCAGGACCCCGGCGATGCCGTGACCACCGCGGCGGAGACGCCGAACCGGGTGGTGTTCCCGGAGGGGCTGCGCCGCGAGGACATCGCCGCGATCCTCGACGAGAAGACCGGCCTGTCGGGGCAGGAGTACCTGTCGCTCACCGCCCCCGGCGCCCGCGGCCGGCAGCTCGCCCGGGCCAAGCAGCCGCGGTCCCTGGAGGGGTTCCTGTTCCCGGCGACCTACGACGTGTACTCCGCCACCACCGTCGAGGAGCTGGTGGAGCAGCAGCTCACGGCGTTCGCCGACCGCACCGCGGGCGTCGACTACACCGCCGCCGCCAGGAAGAACCTCACCCGGTACGACGTGCTCATCATCGCCTCGATGGTGGAGCGCGAGGTCCGGCGTCCGGATGAGCGGAAGATCGTCGCCGGCATCATGTACAACCGCCTCCGCAACGACATGCGCCTCGACATCGACGCCACCGTCCAGTACGCGCTGGGATCGTGGAAGACCGACCTCACGGCCGAGGACCTCGATACGGACTCCCCGTACAACACGCGCCGGTACAAGGGGCTGCCGCCGGGGCCCATCTGCAACCCGGGTGAGGCGAGCATCCGGGCGGCGGCCCGGCCGGCCGCGACGGACTACCTGTACTACGTGGCGAAGAACGACGGCACCGGCGGGCACTACTTCGCCCGCACCGACGCCGAGTTCCAGCAGGCCGTCGCGCGGTCGCGGTCCAACGCGGGCGGCTGAGGTGGCGGTCTCG
>JADLHW010000121.1 GCA_020848615.1 Thermoleophilia bacterium | reverse complement strand
GCGGCGGACGGCTACGCGCAGAGCCTGGCGAACCTCGGCGGGGTGTCGCTCGACACGGACATGGTGTTCGCCGACGGGTACGCCACGCAGCTGGGCACCGTGACCGGCGACGCGGCGGGCGGGATGACGGTCACGCTGAACGTGGGGGCCTGAGCCCGCGGTGGGGGCGCCGGACGGCGCCCCCACCCGCCGGGGTCACGCCAGGAACGGGGTGACGGCCTTCGTCGCCTGGGCGGCGGTGAGGGCCCTCGGGAACGAGATCCCGACGGGGTCGTCCAGGGAGATCTCGGAGAACACGGACAGGTGCTGGGCCTCGCTGGCGCCGATCTGGGCGGCGACGCCCTTCAGGTCGTTGCTCTTCAGCGCGGTCACCGCGCCGAGGTAGGCGCCCACGAACGCGGTCTCCAGGGCGACGCCGAGCTTGGCGATCGACCTGCGGCTCGCGAACGCGCCCTTCGGGTACTGGAAGCCCAGGCCCTTCGGCGCGCCGGAGCCCAGGACCTTCGCGAGGGCCCGGTAGTGGTCGCGTTCGTTGCGGCGGGCGTCGACGAGGTACTCCCGCTCGTCGCCCACGAACTTCCGCGAGGCGATGGCGCGGGAGTAGAAGTCCACGGCCAGCAGCTCGGCGGTGGCGGCGAGCTTGGCGATCGCCACGTCCCCCGCGGCGGTCGCGCCGGCGGCCTGTCCGGCGGCGAGGCCGAGGACGGATCCGCCCGCGACGAGGGCGAGGCCGCCCGCGGCGCCGCGGGTGAGGAACTGCGCGCGGTTGACGTCGGTCATCGGATGTCTCCTGTGTGGGGTTCGACCTGTCCCGGACGCCCCGTGGCCCCCGGTACGGGCCGTTCTTCGTGCCTCACCCGGGATCGGATCACCGGGTGTCGCGATGCGACGGGCGGGTGATCCGCGCCGCCGGGTCGGCCGTAGGCCCCTCACATCCGCCGGCTCCCCAGGAGGTCCCTCACGTGACGCGCATCCCCCTGTTCGCCCGGCGTGCCGGCCGCGACCAGCGGATGACGGCGGTGGACCACCTGGACGAGCTCCGCCGGCGCCTCATGGTGGGCGTCGTGTCGCTGGTGGTGGCGTTCGCGGCGATGTACGCGGTCCACGCGCAGCTGGTGGACGCCCTCACCGCGCCGCTGCCGGACGGCCACGACCGGCTGGTGACCCTGTCGCCCACCGAGCCGTTCATGACCGTCCTGAAGGTCACCCTGTGGGCGGCGGTGCTGGTGGCGCTGCCGGTATGGCTGTACCAGCTGTACGCGTTCATGATCCCCGCGGTCGCCGACCAGTCGCGCCGCGGGATGGTGGCCGTCGTGACGGGCCTGTGCGGGCTGTTCGTGGCGGGCGTGGCGTTCGGCTACGCCGTGGTCCTGCCGGTGGCCCTGAGGTTCCTGCTGGGCTTCGGCGAGGGCACGTTCGACGCCCAGGTGCGTGCGGGGGAGTACTTCGGCTTCGCCACGACGATGCTGCTCGCCTCGGGGCTGCTGTTCGAGGTGCCGGTCGCGATGATGGCCCTCGCCCGCATGGGCGTCGCCTCCGCGCGGCTCTACCGCCGCCACTGGCGCATCGGGCTGGTGGTCATGGCCGCGATCGCGGCGCTCCTGCCCGGCGGCGACCCGCTGAGCATGATGCTCCTGCTCGCCCCGCAGCTGGTGCTGTACGCCATCGGCGTCGGTCTGGCGGCCCGGTTCGGCACGCCGCGCCGAGCGGACGGGGAGATCGGGACCGCGGCCGTCTGACGGACGCTGACCACCTCCGCCGGCGCGCTGGACGGGAGCACGCCGAGACGTGCAGACTCCTCCGCGTGCGGGTGGTGCGCAGACGTCGCCTCTGGGAGTGGGCGCTCGTGGTCATCGGGTGGGCGGCCGGGTTCGCCGCCCTGATGGGCGGCGCGGCCGTCTGGTTCCGCCCATCGGCCGATGGGGTCCTCGTGATGGCCGGCGGGCTCGCGGTGCTCATCGCGGTCATGGCGCTCGTGCCCGACCGGGTGTCCGACCCCCCTCGGCGGCCGGGTCTGTCCGGGTTGCCCGCGGAATTCGGCGGGCCGAGGCTGCTGTGGGGCGGGGCGACCCTGGCCCTCTGCGTCGCCTGCGTCGCCATGGTGCTCGCGGGGAACCGCCCGTGGAGTCCGATCGCGGACTGCAGCCCGCGTGAGATCGCCGCCGGGTTCGGCGCCGACGCCTGCCTCGTGTGGGTGGACCACGGCCGGCTCCTTCCCGCCGCCGAGCGCCACGGTGTCCTTCGGGTGCTGCAGCCGGGCGACGCGAACGACGTCACGCAGGAGGTCGTCCGGCCCCGCCTCACGAGCTACGGCCTGCGATACCGGCCGTGGATGCCCGTCGCCCTCGCGGTGCTGGCCGCACTCGCGGCCTGGCGATGGCGGCGTCGCCGCACACGGGAGGCGGCCGGGAAGGCCGGCGACGCGCACCGTCCCTGACGGGCATCGTGCCGGCCGGCCCGGATCCCGCCCGGCGGTTGACGCCTTCGTTGCCGCCGCCTTCGTCCTGACGAACTCCCGGTCTCCGCCGTCAGAGCCCAGTTCCAGGGGCCGAACCGCTCCGCACCCGCGACAGCGGCCGCAGCGGCGGCGGCGAGCAGCACGAGCGGCGCCGCCACCTCGGGGTGCGCGGCCGCACGAACAACCTCAGGCCCCGCTTGGCGCACGTCCGGCATGGGCGTACTCGAGCAGGCGGGAGACCGGGCGACGGTCGGGTCGTGCGGGCCCCGTCTCCGGTGCGCTGGCCGCCGGGGGTCGACCGGGCGGAGTCACGGAGCGGGCCTGGACCGCCCCAGAACGATGAAAGCCCGCACGCTGTGCGGGCTTCCAAGGAAGTGGGCCGTGTAGGGATCGAACCTACGACCTTGGGATTAAGAGTCCCCTGCTCTGCCAGCTGAGCTAACGGCCCGGGAGGATGTTACCGGACCGGCGGCTGGCCGTTCAGGGGGTTGTCGTGGTCCCCGAGCCCGTCAGGCTCTCCAGCGCCTCCCGCACGGCGTCCGCCGTCGCGCCCTCCGGGTTGAGGGTGAGGTACGCGGAATACGACAGGCGCGCGAGGGCGGTGCGGCCCTGCTGCTGGGCGAGCTGACCGAGCTGGAGGAACGCCTGCGGCTCGTCCGGGACCCGCTTGGTGAAGTCCTGCAGGGCGGTGATCGCCCCCTCGGGGTTGCCGAGCTGGGTCTGCACGCTCACCAGCACCTGGGTGTTGCTGAAGTCCTCCGGGCCGAGGCTCACGGCCTTCTTCGCCGGGGCGAGGGCGTCCGTGAACTTCCTGTCGGCCAGGTAGGCGGAGGCCAGCCGGTTCCACGCCTCCGCGTCGTTCGGCGAGGACTCCACGGCGGACTTCGCGTCCTTCACCAGCTGCTCCGAGGCGGACGTGCTCCCGCCGAAGATCACCAGGGCGATGACGATGGCCCCGACGCCCGCGAAGGCGATCGAGGTGAGGATCGCGATGATCCTGACGATGCGCTTGGTGCGCTTCTCGTCCAGCAGCACGCGCGGGAAGCTAACACAGGACCCGGCGAGCCTCGCCCGCCAGGGCCTCGATGCGCCCCGCGTCCAGCGTGCACGCCTCGCCGTCGCGCAGCAGCGCCTCGCCCGCGACCCATGAGTGCAGCACCCGGGAATCGGCGCGCAGCAGCGCCTCGTGGGGGTCCCCGGCCAGTCCGGTGCCGTGGCCGGGCCGGACGGCGACCAGGTCCGCCGACTTGCCGGGCTCGATGCTGCCGATCCGGGCGTCCAGGCCCAGTGCGCGCGCACCGCCGAGCGTCGCGAGCTCCACCAGGCGGGCCGGGGAGGGCGGCGACCCGGTCGCACCGTGCAGCACCTCGCAGGCACGGGCTTCCGCCCGCACGTCGTACGCCCCCGCGGACCCCGGGCTGTCGGTGCCCAGGCCCACGATCACGCCGGCGGCGTCCAGGGCCTCCAGCGGCATGCGCCCGCATCCCAGCCGGGAGTTCGACACCGGGCAGTGCGCCACGCGGACGCCCATCGCGGCGAGCACCGCGGGGTCGTCCGGCGCGAGGCGCACGCAGTGGGCCGCCACCAGGCCGTCGCGCAGGGCCCCTCCCGCCGCCATCCGGGCGACCACCGAGGCGCCCCGTGTCGCCGGCCACCGGCGTGGCCCGGCACCCACCGCCAGCATCGCCTCGGTGAGCGGACCGCCCTCACCGGCGATCGCGAGCTCCTCGTCCACCGACTCGGCGACATGGGTGGTCCAGGGCACGCGGCCCAGCACCTCGTGCGCGGCGAGGGCCTCCCACAGCACCGGGCCCACCGAGTACGGCGCGTGCGGCGAGATGCCCACGGCGACGCGGGGGCCGGCCCGGGAGGCCAGCAGCGCCACGCGCTCCGCGAGGGGCGCCACCCGGTCCGCCGACTCGCCGAACACCTCCAGGCAGACGACGGCGCGCACCCCGGCGGCCGTGGCGGCGTCCACGCCGCACCCCAGCGGGCCCTGGTCGCACAGCGTCGTGGTGCCGGCGCGGACGGCGGCGAGCACCCCCAGGTCCGCCGCGGCCTCGTGGCCGCTCCACCCCGACACCACCATCCCCTCGAGGAACGCGCGGAGCCACCGGCCGAACCCCGGCCCGGGCGCGATGCCGCCCGACAGGCTCCACTCGGTGTGGCAGTGCACGTCCACGAACCCCGGGGCCAGCAGGACGTCCCCCAGGTCCTCCACCGGCAGGTCCGGATGCGCCGAGGACACCTCGGCGGCGGGGCCGACGGCCGCGATGCGCCCGCCGCGGACGGCGACCGCGCCATCCGCGAGTGGAGCGGCGGCGACCGGGAGGACCCGGGCCGCCCGCAGGATCAGATCAGGAGCGCTCGGCGTCGTTCGGCTCGGAGCGCTGCACCGACGACGAGGAGCTCTCCTCCTCCCCGGTGATGCCCTTCTTGAACTCGCGGGCGCTGGAACCCATGCTGCGGCCGATCTCCGGGAGGCGCTTCGCCCCGAAGACGACCAGCACGATCAGCAGCACGATGAGCAGCTGGATGGGCGAGAAGTCCATCGGAGACCTCGGATGGGAGGGGTCGGGCACGCCGGACAGGCCGACGGCTCAGGGTACCATGCCCGGTGTGAGCGCCTCGCGTCGACGTGGTGCGAGCCGGCTTGACCCCATCGCCGCGGCCTGGGGCGGGCTGGTGGGCGCCATCGGGCTGATGACCGGATCCCGGGCCGAGCTGGCCTCACGCCTGGTCATCACCTGCGCGGCCTTCGCCGTCGGCGGGTTCCTCGCCGGCGTCCGCACCATCGACCGGCGCGCCGCCCACGCCGTCGCCTCCTGGGGCGTCGGACACGCCCTGTGGGTGGTGTTCGTGCTGCTCGCCGCCATCGCCGACGGGCTCGGCGGGCCCAACCCCCCGTCCCTGGTCCCGCACGGCGCCACCGACACGTTCATCGCGGTGGCCGCGGCCCTCGCCGCCGCGCTGACCGGTGGCTGGGTGGCGAACTCCTGGCTGCGGCCCGGGCGGCAGGGCCGCCGCTGACGGTCAGCCCCCGCCCGGGAAGTTCCGGTAGTACTCGCTCGCGGTGGGACCCTCCTGGCCCAGGTACTTGCCCCGGTAGGGGCGGTCCACCGGCGTGGTGAGCGTGAGGAACGAGATCTGCCCGATGGGCATGCCCGGGTAGATCGTGATGGGCAGGCGCGCCACGTTCGAGAGCTCCAGCGTGATCATCCCGTCCCAGCCCGGGTCGATGTACCCCGCGGTGGAGTGGATGAGCAGGCCCAGTCGGCCCAGGCTCGACTTGCCCTCCAGGCGCGCCACCAGGTCGTCGGGGATCGTCACGCGCTCCAGGGTGGAGCCCAGCACGAACTCCCCCGGGTGGAGGATGAACGGCTCGTCGTCCGCGACGCTCACGACGTCGGTCAGGTCGGCCGACGGCTTGCGCACGTCGATGAACGGCTGCCGGTTGTTGTGGAACACCCGGAACTCGCGCGCGACCCGCACGTCCACGGACGACGGCTGGATGAGCGCCTCGTCGAGCGGCTCGATCTTGAGCCTCCCCTCGGCGAGCTGCTCGCGGATGCTCCGGTCGGACAGGACCACGGGCGCAAGCGTACAGCCCCACCCCCACATTGGAGGACCCGTGCGCTACCCTCGGAGCGTGGATCTGGAGCGTGCATTCCGGGTGGACGTCCGCCCGGACGCCGACCTGCTTGAGCGGGCACGGGATGCCCGCGCGGCGGCCCGGGTCCCGGACCTCCTGCTCGACGGCGTCCTCATCGGCGACGGGCCCATCGAGGCGCTCGACCCCGTGGACGTGACCCCCGAGGAGCTGGAGCAGCTGCTCGCGGGACGGCGCCTGCCGCGGTGGGTGATCGCGAAGAACCCGCTGTCCGGCGGCTTCGTGGAGACCAAGGCGCTCATGCGCAGCAAGGGCCTCACCACGGTGTGCGAGGAGGCGGCCTGCCCGAACATCGGCCGCTGCTGGTCGCGCCTCACCGCCACCTTCATGATCGCCGGGGCGAACTGCACCCGGGGCTGCCGGTTCTGCAACATCGCCACCGCGAAGCCGGTGGGGCCGCCGGACCCCGAGGAGCCCATGCGGGTGGCCGAGACCGCCGCCCAGATGGGCCTGCGGTTCGTGGTGGTCACCGCCGTCGCCCGCGACGACATCCCGGACGGGGGCGCCGCGCACTTCGCCGCCACCATCCGGGCGCTGCGGGAACGGGTGCCGGGCGTGAAGGTCGAGGTCCTCATCCCGGACCTCCGCGGCGCGTGGGACGCGCTGGACGTGATCCTCGAGGCCGCTCCCGACGTGATGAACCACAACACCGAGACCGTGCCCCGCCTGTACTCGCAGGTGCGTCCCGGCGCGCGGTACGAGCGCACGCTGGAGCTGCTCGCGCGGTCGTCCGCCGCCGGCCTGCGCACCAAGAGCGGCATCATGGTCGGCCTGGGCGAGCGCCTGCCGGAGATCGCCTCGGTGTTCCGCGACCTGGCGTCCACGGGCTGCGAGCTGGCGACCGTGGGCCAGTACCTGCGCCCCACCCCGGCGCACCTGCCGGTGAGCCGTTACTACGCGCCCGCGGAGTACCCGGCCCTCGCCCGCCTGGGAGCGTCGCTGGGCCTCGCGCACGTCGAGGCGGGGCCGCTCGTGCGGTCCTCCTTCGAGGCCGACCGCGTCGCCGAGGCCGCGGCCCCGGCGCACGCCGTCTGAACCCCGGGACACCCTCCCGGCGGCTCCCGTCGCCCCCCGCTCAAGTCGGGGTCGGCGGGGCCCGATAGGGGTGGTGCTTGTCGAGGGCAACGGCCATCAACGGCACGCCACGGATGGCGGTCGGGCCAGAGTCTAGGAAAGGGCCATGAAGGGCTACCGAACCAAGAAGATCGCCCTGCCCGGTGGCAGGGTCATCGAGATCGTGTACTTCTCGGATCCGGACGGCGACACCGCCCCGGAGACCGGCACGGAGACACCGCAGGACACCTCCCTCGTGGGGGCCCAGCTGGACGTCACGACCGACGACGCCCCGGCATCCGGCCTGCACGTGTGCGACCGCTGCGGCGGGGACCTCGTGTACCCCGTCGCGTGGGAGGAGCGCGAGGGCGACCGCTGGCGCATCGAGCGGCGCTGCCCGAACTGCGAGTGGCGGGACGTCGACGAGTTCCACCAGAGCGAGGTGGAGCTGTTCGACGACGTCCTGAACGAGGGCACCGAGGACCTGCTGGTGAACCTCCGCAACTTCGCGCGCTCGAACATGGAGGAGGACGTGGAGCGCCTCATCGAGGCGATCCACCTGGATCTCATCGAGCCCATGGACTTCTAGGCCCCCTCGGCGGCGGCGGACGCTCCCCAGGCGGGGGTGCCCGCCGCCGTCTAGGATGCCCGTCGGCATGGAGGACATGACCCCTCAGGAGGCCCACGCGGCCTGGACCGCGGGCGACATCGCGATCGTGGACGTGCGCGAGCAGCACGAGCACGACACCACGCGCATCCCGGGCGTCCCCCTGCTGCCGATGAGCGAGCTCATGGAGCGCATCGACGAGCTGCCGGACGCGCCGCTCGCCATCATCTGCCGGTCCGGGCGCCGCAGCGCCCAGGTCGCCGACCACCTGAACGCCACCGGGGAGCGCGACGCCGCGAACCTCGAGGGCGGCATCATCGGGTGGGCGCAGGCCGGCCTGCCGTACGAGGGGGAACCGCCCCGCTGAGCCGGTGAGGCCTCCTCAACGTCCCGTGCGGATCCGCCGATACCTCGGTGGAAGCGGCGAGCGAGGGAGCGGCGGATGCGGAAGGTCTTTGCGGGGGCGGCCCTGGGCTGCGCCCTGGTGGCGACGGCGACCGCGGGCGCGGTACCCGCCCCGGTCACGGGCACCGTGCCCTCGGGGCACCGCCTGGTCGCGCTGTCGTACACGGGCGCGGTGGCCGCGGCGGCGACCGTCAGGGGCCGGGTCACCCTCGTGCCGCCCGCCAGGACGTTCACCCTGCACCTCATCGGCCCGAAGGGCCGGTACGCCGGCCCGGTCGTGGTGGGCAAGGGGCCGAAGGGCACCACCGTGATGGGCGTGCGCGCCGGGGCGAGGCTCGGGGTGATCCGCAGGGTGGGGGGCGCGTGGGTCGCCACCCCGCCGGTGGTGTCGACCGACCGGTCCCGCACCGCCGCCGCGAGGAAGGGCGTGCCGCTGGGCGCGCGGTCCCTGGGGCTGGTGAAGTCCGCCGTGAAGGGGCCCTCCGGGCCCGGCCGTGACCTCGACCGCGACGGCGTGCCCGGCGCCTACGACATCGACGACGACGGCGACCGCATCCTCGACGGCCTCGACCGGACCCCCGGCACCGGGTCCACGGCGGGCACCGGGCCGCGGGTCCTCAGCACCCTCGAGCTGCCGCTGGAGGGGTCCCTGAACGCCAACGCCGGCGTCGAGCGCGCCGAGATCGACGCGGCGCTCTCCGGCGCGTCGATCCTCGCGGTCGCCGTGCCGGCGGGCGACGAGGTGGAGCTGGACTGCGGCAGGCTGGGCTACTGCAGCCGCGGCGGGACCGGCACCCTCGCGGTGGGCGGCGGCGTGTTCCCCGGCACCGTCGACACCGACGGTGACGGCTTCGGCACCGTCACCCGCGGGCCCTCCGGCGACCTCCGGCTGAAGCCGAACGCCACGTCCACGCAGATCGGCTCCGGCGACGCGTTCATCTGGCGCATCGGCGCCGGCGGCGTGGAGACCGCCGTCCCCGGGGTCCTGAACCTCCAGTTCGCCACCACCCCGGCGATCACGTCCTTCCAGGTGAACGGCGGCACGACGGCCGGCGTGGCCTACCCGGTGGCGCCGTCCGACCCGGGCACCGCCGGCACGCCCATCACCGTGCCGGCGACCGGCGACGTGAACGTGACGTTCACACTGTGGCGCCCGCAGCGCGCCGCGATCTCGGCGGCCGGCGAGGTGGGCGACTGGGTGGACATCGGCGGCCTCGGCTACTCGGTGGACGTGCCGAACGGCCCGTGCCCCGGCGCGACCCCCGGCACCGCCGACGCCGGCCTCACGGCGGATGGCGACCGCCTGCTGGACCTTGCGAGGGACGCCGTGCCGGACACCGGCAACACCATCACGTTCACCGTGAACCTCACGGCGTGCGCCACGTCGGTGGGAGGGGCCTCCTGGGACTCCGGCGAGGACCTGAACGTCGCGGTCCGGGCGCGCACCGCGGACGGCGACGCCGCCGCCCAGACCATCACGTTCCGCCGGGCGTAGACCGGCGGAACGTGCCTACGCCGAGAAGCGCCTGACCACCCGGTACGCCGTGTCGCGCTGCACGGCGCGGCGGCCGGTGGCCTCGATGGCGGCGACCATGCGCGCGGTGTCGAGCGCGAAGGCGGTGCCCGCGGCCCGCACGACGTTCTCCTCGATCATGATCGAGCCCATGTCGTCGCAGCCGAACTCCAGCGCCATCTGCCCGATGCGCAGCCCCTGCGTGACCCACGACGACTGGAAGTGGTCGAAGTTGTCGAGGTACAGGCGGCTCACGGCCAGGGTCATCAGGTAGTCCGCCGCGGTGGTGTGGGCGTGGTCGTCGCCGCGCCGCGACCCGCCGCCGGACTGGTAGCTCCAGCACACGAACGCCCGGAAGCCGGGGGCCTCGTCCTGCAGCTCACGCAGGCGGCGCAGGTGCTCCACCCGGTCCTCGAGGGTGTCGACCGTGCCGTACATCATGGTCGCCGACGTCGACAGGCCCTGCAGGTGCGCGGCCCGCATCACGCCGAGCCACTCGTCGCTGGTGGTCTTCTTCGGGGCGATGATCGCCCGCACCCGGTCCACCAGGATCTCCGCGCCGCCGCCGGGGATGGAGTCCAGGCCCGCGGCCCGCAGGCGGGCGATGGTGTCCTCCAGGGTGAGCTTGGAGAACTTCGCGATGTGCAGCACCTCCGACGGCGACAGGGCGTGGAGATGGATGGGGTAGCGCGCCTTGATGGCGCGGAACAGGTCCTCGTAGTAGTCGATCCGCAGGCCGGGGTGATGCCCGCCCTGCAGCAGCAGCGCCGTCCCGCCGAGGGCGAGGGTCTCCTCGATCTTCCGGAAGATCACGGACTTCGGGAGGACGTAGCCCTCCGGGTCGCGGGGCAGCCGGTAGAAGGCGCAGAAGTCGCAGTCCGTGACGCAGAAGTTCGTGTAGTTCACGTTCCGGTCGATGATGAACGTGACCTCGTCCGGGTTCGTGCGGGCCTCCCGGACGGCCCGGGCCGCCTCACCCACGCCCACCAGGTCGCCGCTGCGCAGCAGCGCCAGCGCGTCCTGCTCGCCGATGCGCTCGCCGGAGCGGGCGCGCTCGAGGATCTCCGTGTGGGCCGGGGCGGGTGCGAGCGTGCTCATCGGTGGGTGGCGGTCCTTCCTCTGCGTGTGTCAGGCGGCGGCGAGGGCCGGCAGCTCCCGCAGCTCGCCCGCCTCGCGGGCCAGCTCGAGGAACCGCTCCAGGCCGCGCCGCTCGGCCGTCCCGAAACCGTATCTCAGCCTCGTGAAGTAGGCCGCGATGAACTCCGCGGGGAACGGGAAGCGCTCGGCGGCCGCGGCGACCACGCGGTCCGGGTCGGCCTCGTAGCGCAGCCGCGCCTCGGTGAGCAGCGCCATCAGGCGCTCCAACGCCGGTTCCAGCCGCTCCGGCAGGTCCGCCCGGGCGGCCCACACGGCGAACACCATGGGCAGCCCGGTGAGGGCGCGCCACCGTTCGCCCAGGTCGGTGCGGACGGGCGCGAACGGCGCGCGGAACCCGGCGAGGGCCTCGTCGCCGATGAGCAGCACGGCGTCGCGCTCGGTGAGCGCCTCGGCCGGCGGCCCGTCCAGGGGCCCGAACACCGGCCCGGGGCCCAGCAGCACGCGCAGCAGGGCGACGCTGGTCGCGCTGTGCGGCGTCACCGCCACGCTGCGCACCTCCTCGAACGGCACCCGGGAGAACAGCTCGATGGAGTCGACCGCGCCGGACGCCGTCACCGACGCCACCGGCAGCAGCCGCAGGTTCGCCGCGTTGCGGGCGAACTCGATGGACGACATCGCCGAGACGTCCAGGGCGCCGTCCAGCACCGCGCGGTTCAGCGTGGTGGGCACGCCGTCGGTGAACGCGAACTCCGGGCCGCCCACCGCCTCCAGGTGGTGGTAGAGCGGGTACATGTTCAGGGCGGCGATGCGGCCGACGCGCAGGGCGGCGCTGCCGGTCATCGCGGCACCGCCGTGCGGCCCACGGCCCCGGCGAGTCGCGCCGGGTCCTCGTCCTCGCCGTCGGGGATCTGCCAGTCCGTCGCGCCGAACGCGGCGGCCACCTGCGCGCCGGGCGCGCCGAGGCGCGGCCAGCAGGGGCGCACGGCCACGCTCCCGGGCAGGACGGCACGGGCCGCGCCGATCACCACCAGGTCCTCCACGCCCCACGATCCCGGGCGGGCGCTGGTGCCCTCGCCGGGCACCGGCACCACCGCGCGCAGCATGCCGGTCTCGCCGGCCAGGGCCGCGAGGGACAGCAGTCGGTCGGCCACGGTCTCCGGGCCCGACCCCGCGCCGTAGGCGACGGCCGCCACGCTGGGCCGGCCCTCGGCGTGCGCGGCACGGTGGGACTCCACCGGGCCCTCGGCGTCGCCGTCGTCGAGCCACTGCGACGGGTCGGGTCCGTGGGCGAACGTCACGGTGCCGCCCGGGGCGACGCCGGCGGCGCGGGCCGCGGCGATGGGGTCCGCCGAGGCGATGAGGGCGATGAGCTGGTCACGGTCCATGGTCACGAGTAACGGTCCACCACTCCGTCGGCGATCGCGAGCAATGCGGGCACGTCGGGTCCCTCCAGTCCCTCCACCGCCTCCCGGGCACGGCCGACGTGGCCGAGGGCGCGCTGCCGGGCGGCCGCGCAGCCGGTGTTGGCCGCCAGCCGGTCGCACAGGGCGTCGATGGCCTCCTCGTCGTCGGCCGCGCGGATGGCGTCGGCGAGCTCCGGCTCACCGCGCAGGGCGAGGATGACCGGCAGGGTCACGGTGCCGTCGCGCAGGTCGGCGCCGCGGCGCTTGCCCGTCGCGGCCGGGTCGCCGGTGAGGTCGAGGATGTCGTCGAAGATCTGGAACGCCATGCCCACCTCGTCGCCGAACCTGGCCAGGCCGTCGTGCGCCGACGCCGGGATGCCGCCCACCAGGGCCCCCAGCCGGCAGGCGGCGGCGAACAGGGAGGCCGTCTTGCGGCGCACCCGGTCGGCATACGCCCGCTCGGTGAGCGCCAGGTCGTACGCGGCCCGGCCCTGGGCGAGCTCGCCCAGGGACAGGTCCAGCGCGGACGACGCCAGCACCCGCACGGCCTCCGGCTCCCCGGCGGCGGCCAGGTCCTCGAACGCCCGGGCGAACAGGTAGTCGCCCACCTGGATCGCGGCGTCCGCGCCCTGGGCGCTGGCGACGGTGCGCCGGCCGCGGCGCATCGTGGCGCCGTCCAGCAGGTCGTCGTGCACCAGGGTGGCCATGTGCACCAGCTCGACGGCCGACGCGGCACGGATGAGCTCCTGCGTGGGATCCGCCACGCGGCCCGCGCAGCACAGCACCAGGAGCGGCCGCAGGCGCTTGCCGCCCGCGTCCAGGGTGTCGGCGCCCGGCGCCGCGACCTGCGGCATCCCGCCGCCCACCACGGCGCGCAGGTGCGCCTCGCACGCGGCCAGGGCATCGGCGGCCGCGCCGGCGAGCGCGGCGGCTGCGGGGGTCACCGCGGCGATGACGGCACCCGGCCGTGGTGCAGCGCGACGATGCCGGCGGCGAACGGCCGCCAGCGGATGTCCTCCAGCCCCACTGCGTGCATGCGGCGCGCGAGCTCCGGCGGCTCGGGGAACCGCCGCACCGACGCGGGCAGGTAGCCGTAGGCGTCGCCGTCGCGGCCCAGCACCCGCCCCAGCAGGGGCACGACCCGGTCGAACCACGCGTGGTAGAAGCGGCGCAGCCGCCGGGGGGTGGTGATCTCGAGGATCACGACCCTGCCGCCCGGGCGCACCACCCTGGCCATCTCGGCGAGGGCGCCGTCCAGGTCGGACACGTTGCGGATGCCGAACGCCACGGTGGCGGCGTCGTAGGCGTCGTCCTCCGCGGGCAGCGCCAGGGCGTCGCCGGCCACGAACTCGACGCGCTCGCCGCGCTCCGCGGCCTTCGCCCGGCCGATCTCCAGCATGTTCTCGGCGAAGTCCACGCCCATGACGCGGCCGGTGGGCGTGACCCGGCGGGCGAGGGCGAGCGCCAGGTCGCCGGTGCCGGTGCACACGTCGACGGCGGACCCGCCCGCGGCGACGTCGGCGGCGGCCGCGGCGGCCTCGCGCCACCGGCCGTCGAGGCCCGCGGTCATCACCCGGTTCAGCAGGTCGTAGCGGGGGGCGATGCGGTCGAACATCGCCCGCACCTCGCCGGCCGGCAGCCGTCCGCTGCGGGGGTCGGCCGTCGCGCTCATGAGGGTCGCTCCAGGTCGGCGGGCGGGACGTCGGGCACGCGCACCTCCGGGTCGTCGCCCCACCTGGCCAGCAGGTGGTTCGGGACGCCGAGGTGGTCGAGGGCCTTGCCGACCATGAAGTCCACGAGGTCCTCCACCCGCTCCGGGTGGTTGTACCAGCCCGGCATGGCCGGCATCACGATCGCCCCCGCGCGTGTCACGGCCGCCATGTTCTCGATGTGGATGATCGACAGCGGCGTCTCGCGGGTCATCAGCACCAGGGTGCGCCGTTCCTTGAGCATCACGTCGGCGCAGCGGTGGATGAGGTTCTGCGCCGTGCCGTGGGCGATCGCGGCGAGCGTGCTGCCCGAGCACGGGCAGATGAGCGCCGCCGGCGCCAGGGACGAGCCCGATGCGAACGGGGCGGTGAGGTCCCGCGGCCCCAGCACCGTCACCCGCCGGGGATGCTCGGTGGAGCGGGCCACGAACTCCCGCACCACGGCGTCCGGGTCGCGCGGCGCCTCCCGGCCGGCGCGCAGGATCTCGTGGCTGATCACGTGCGCCCCGGAGCGGCTCACGCACAGGCCCACCTCGCACCCGGCCGCGGTGAGGGCGCGCAGGGCGCCGGCCGCGTACGGGGCGCCGGATGCGCCGGTCACTCCCAGGAAGATCCGCTTCACAACGGGCAATGGTAGGGGGTCCCGCAGGGGCGCTGCACGGGGGTCGCGCCGGGGCGGTCCTCAATCGGCCGGACGGTCGTCCCCGTTGGACCCGTCACCCGCACGCCGGTCCCGGAACGACGACGGCCCGCTCGATGAGCGGGCCGTCGAGGTCCGTCAGGAGGAGCGGGGCGGCCTCAGCCGGCCTTCCACTTCGTCCCGAGCCCGTCGAGGAACGTCCCCAGGTTCTGGTACTCCTCGTCGGTGAAGCCCGCGTATGCCGGCATCGCCGAACCCGGGCTCACGGCCTGCGGGTTCTTCAGGTGGTCGATGTGCCACTGCACGCCGTGCGCCTTCGACCCCTCGTTCGAGAGATCCGGCCCCAGCACACCGCCGGAGCCCCCGAGTTTGTGGCAACTCAGGCAGGCGTTGTCCTGGAACAGGACGTAACCGGCCTCCGCCTCCGGGGTGAGGTTCTGGATGGCCGGGCCCTCACCGGTCGGGGCCTCGCTGGTCGCGCCCTTGTGGGTGAGCCACGCGAGGGACGCGAACACGACCACCGCGGTCGCCAGGGCGATCGGCCGGCGGCTGATGCGGCGCTCCGGTCCCCGGTCGATGAACGGGGTGAGCAGGAGCAGCACCATCAGCACGTTCGGCACGATGAACGTCGCCATGATGACCGGCATCAGGGCGTTCTGGCCCTTGAAGATCTTCAGCAGCTCGAAGAGGAAGAAGAAGTACCACTCGGGCCGCGGCACGAAGTCGGTCGTTGCGGCGTACACCGGCTTGCCGATCTCGACCTTGTGCCAGATCGCCATCCCGATGATCCAGCCGAAGGCCAGGATCGCGACGATGTGGTCCTTGTAGATGGCGTAGGGGAAGAAGGACTTCCCCTCCTTCTTGGCCTGCGAGTACTCCCGCAGGTACGCCTCCTGCTGTGCCTTGTTCATGAGCCGCCCTCCGCGGAGATGGTCTGCGGGGACGTCTCGGGCGTCACCTGGCGACGGCCGTGGGGCTGACGGTCACGCGCCGCCGCCCGGCGGGCGGCCTCCTCTTCGCGCCGCACCCGGGCGAGCCGGTGGGAGTGCGGCGGCTCGGAGATGCCGAGCTTGGCCACCAGGAACAGATGCAAACCGATGAACGTCGCGATGCCCCCGGGGATCGCGAGCATGTGGATCGAGTAGAACCGCGACAGCGTGTCCCCGTTGAACTCGGAGCCCGCCCGCAGGATGTCCGCGACGTACGGACCCAGGATGGGCGCGCTGGCGGTGATGTTCATGGCCACGACGGTGGCCCAGTAGGCCTTCTCGTCCCACACCAGCAGGTAGCCGGTGAGGCCCATGAACATGGTCATGATGAGCAGCATCGCGCCGGTCACCCAGGTGAGCTCGCGCGGGTACTTGTAGGACCCGAAGATGAAGACGCGGGCCATGTGGAGGAAGACCAGCACGATCATCGCGCTGGCGCCCCACTTGTGCATGCCGCGCACGAGCCAGCCCCAGGTCACGTCGTTCGTGATGTGCTCGATGCTCTGGTAGGCCCGGGAGGGGTCCGGCTTGTAGTACATCGCCAGGAAGATGCCGGTGACGGCCTGCAGGCCGAACACCGCCATGGCGGCGAAGCCGAGCGTCTGGAACCAGCTGGTCTCGGCCGGGATGTTGCGCTTGAGGAACCAGGTGAGGCCGGTCTTGGCGCCGGTACGGTCCTCGACGTAGTCGACGACCGCCTCCCCGACCTGGCCGGCCGGCCCCTTGGGTCCGATGTTCGTGGTGCTCACCGGTCGCTCCTAGAAGGGGTAGAGGTTGGCAAGGACGCCGGTGACCTCTTCGCCCGGCCCGTGGAGGCGGTAGGGCTTGAGGTCGTCGTCGAGCGAGAAGGGCTTGCCGACCAGCACGCGCGAGTCGTCCGGCGCGTTCGACGGGTCGAGGCGCTCGGCGCTCCCCTGCTTCACGACCTTGATGTCGAAGCGGTCGAGCGGACGCGGCGGCGGGCCGGCGGTGACGCGGCCCTCCGAGTCGTACGCGCCGCCGTGGCACGGGCAGACGTAGTTGTCACCGGCCTCGACGTACTCGACGGGGCACCCGAGGTGGGCGCAGCGGTTCCAGATGGCGGTCATCTGGTTCCCCTTGCGGCGCACGAAGGCGCGGCGGTCGGACACCGGGTTGGGACCGGAGATCGCGATCGACGAGGTCTTGCCGTCGGGGAAGTCGGAGAGCGGGCCGATGTCGATCCACCGCCACTCCTCCTCCTTGACGGCGTCCGTCACGGCGAAGCCGACGATCGGCACCAGGATGGCGGCCGTGAGGACGGCGCCACCGGCGACCGCGACGCCGGAGAGGAACCGGGTCCGAGTGATGTGCTCGGGATCGTCGTGGTGCGAGTGCGTCGGCTCGGGGTCGACGGCACGCGGGCCGCCGTACATGCCCCCCGTACCCCCGGACGCCCCGGTGGGGGATCCGTTCCCCTGGCTGTCTGCCACCTGGTGCAACCTCCTCGTGCAGGGACGAGCGTGCCGGGATGGATTCCCGGCCGCACGATTCAACCAGACCCCGGTGAAGCCGACGTCCCTGGCGACCGGTCGAATGTCCTTCACGTCAGGGCGGAGGGGCACCGAATGGGCGTGCGCGTCGTCTGCCCGCCAGGATAGGGTCGCCTGATGGGACCGGTCCCCGCGCGCCTCCGCCGCGCCCTCCCCATGGCGGCCGCGGGCGTCGCGCTGGCGCTTCCCACGGCCGCCGCAGGCCAGGCGCCCCTCACCCTGCGCGCCTGCCCGGAGCCCGCCGGCTTCCGGTGCGGCACGCTCACCGTGCCCGTCGACCGGGCGGACCCGGCGCAGGGCACCCAGGTCCTCGACGTGCGGGTGCTTCCCGCCCGGGGCACCCACCGCGGGACCATCGTCTTCCTGGCCGGCGGCCCCGGCCAGTCGGCCATCACCGACGGCGGGGGGCTCGAGCAGCAGCTGCGGGCGGCGGCGCCCGCCGGGTACGAGGTGGTGGCCTTCGACCAGCGGGGCACGGGGGCCAACGCCCTGCGCTGCAGCTCGCTGGACGCGGTCACCGACGAGGCCGGGGCCATCGCCGCCGCGGTGCAGGCGTGCGCGGGCGAGATCGGGCCGCGGCGCGTGCACTTCACCACCGCCGACAGCGTCGCCGACATGGACGACCTGCGGGCCGCCCTCGGCCGCGCCCGGATCACCCCGCTGGGGGTGTCGTACGGCACGCTGGTCGCCACCTGGTACGCCCGGCTGCACCCGGCGCAGACCGCGGGGCTCATCCTCGACTCGGTCGTGGGCCTGCGGGGCAGCACCGTGTTCGAGGCGGACGGCTACGCCGCCGCGGCCAGGTCGCTCGCGGAGCTGTGCGCGGCGCGGCGGTGCCGGGGCGTGACCTCCGACCCGGTCGCCGACGTCGCCGCGCTGGAGGCGCGCCTCGCCACCGCGGGCCTGTCCGGGCGCCGGGTGCTGGCGTCCGGCCGCACGGCGGCCGGCACGTTCGGCGGGCCGTCGGAGGCCACCGCGCTGTTCGAGCTGTACGGCTCCGGCGACCTCAACCCCGATGCCCGCGGCCTGTTCCCCGCGGCGGTGAAGCTCGCCCTGCGGGGCGACCCGGCGCTGCTGTTCCGCATCGACGGCGCCGACTCCGGCCCCGGCGACCCCTCTGAGCTGTCGGTGGGCCTGTTCCTCGCCACCGAATGCGGCGAGGCCGACCTGCCGTGGACGACGGGCCAGGCCACCGCCGACCGCTTCGCCGCGGCCACCGCACTGCTCACGGGGCTCACGCCGGGCTCGGCGGGGCCGTTCCGCATCCCCGGGACCGACGCCTCGCTCGTGGAGGCCTGCGCCGGATGGCCCGAGGCGCACCTCGCCACGCCGCCGGCGGCGGCGCTGCCGGACGTCCCCACGCTGCTCGTCGCCGGCACCCAGGACGTGCGCACGCCGCTGGAGACCGCCCGGTCGGTGGCGCAGGGCCTGCCGCGCGCCAGCCTCGTGCGGGCCGTGGGGAGCGGCCACTCCAGCCTCAGCGCCCGCACCGACTGCACCCTGCTCGCCATCCGCCGGTTCCTGCGCGGATCCACGGTGGGGCAGCCGTGCGGCGAGGCCGGGTACCCGGACATCGCCCCGGTGCCGCCACGGTCGGTCGCCGCGCTGCGGCCGCTCGGCGTGCGGGACCTGCCGGGCCGCACCGCGCGGGCCGTCATCGCCACGCTCGACGATGTGTCCCAGGCCGTGTCGTTCGGCAGCGGCAACTCCACCCGCGTGCGCTTCCGGGGCCTGCGCGGCGGACGCGGCCTCGGAATCCTCACGCCCGGGGGCGTCCGGCTGCAGCTGGCCGACTACGTCGCGGTACCCGGCGTGGTGGTGAGCGGGACCATCCGGCGTGGGCTCGTCGGGCCGTCGGTCGCGACCCTGCGGGTGCGCGGGCGGTCGGCCGCCGCGGGCGTCGTGCGCCTGGAGGGCCGCAGGGTCACCGGCACCCTGGGCGGGCGCCGGCTGTCCTTCACGCGTTAGGGGGCGCGGGTCCCCGCGCCGGGGATGCCGTACTCCGCCCATCGCCGGTCGACCAGCGCGCGGATGTCCTCGCTCATGCGGATCTCGTCCGGCCAGGGCCGCACCTGCCCCTCCCCGGGGAGCTTGCGCGTCGCGTCGAAGCCGATCTTGGAGCCGTAGGCGAAGTACGGGGCGGCGTGGTCGAGGGCGTCCACCGGGCCGTCCACCAGCAGCATGTCGCGGGCCGGATCGACGTTGCTGAACGCCCGGAACGCCACCTGGGAGACGTCGTGCACGTCCACGTCGTGGTCCACCACGATCACGCAGCGGGACAGCGAGAGCAGCCCGAGGCCCCAGACGGCGTTCATGAGCTTCTTCGCGTGCCCCGGGTACCGCTTCTTCACGGAGACGATGGCGCAGTTGTGGAACACGCCCTCCAGGGGCAGGTTCATGTCGTGGAGGTCCGGCACGGTCATCCGGATGAGCGGCAGGAACATCCGCTCGGTGGCCTTGCCCAGGAAGAAGTCCTCCATGGGCGGCTTGCCGACGATCGTGGTGGCGTACACCGGGTCGCGGCGGTGCGAGATCGCCGTGACGTGGAACGCGGGGTAGTCGTCCACCGGCGTGTAGAAGCCGGTGTGGTCGCCGAACGGCCCCTCCGGGCGGATGTCGGCGGCGTCGACGTACCCCTCGATCACGATCTCGGCGTTCGCGGGCACCTCCACGCCGACGGTGCGGCACCGCACCATGTCCACGCTCCCGCCGCGCAGGAAGCCGGCGAAGATCATCTCGTCGATGTTCGGCGGCAGCGGTGCCGTGGCGCTGTAGGTGACCGCGGGGTCGGTGCCGATCGCGATGGCGACCTCCACGCGGCCGTCGCTGTCGCGCAGGTGCGCGGCGCCGTCCTTGTGGATCTGCCAGTGCATCATCGCGGTGCGGTCGTCGACGACCTGCACGCGGTACATCCCGCAGTTGCGCACGCCGGTGACCGGGTCCCTGCTGAACACCAGCGGCAGGGTCACGAACGGGCCGCCGTCATCCGGCCAGCAGGTGAGCACGGGGAGCTTCGAGAGGTCCGGGGGGTCCATCCACACCTCCTGGCACGGCGCGGACTTCACCTCCTTCGGGCTGAACGACGCCAGCTCGCGGAGCTTGCCGAGGGCCTTCACCTTCTCCACCAGCCCCTGCGGCGGCTGGAGCTCCATGAGGTCCTGGATGCGCTCGCCCGGGCCGTCGAGGGTGTCGCTCTCCAGCGCCATGCACATGCGGCGCTCGCTGCCGAACTGGTTGATGAGCACCGGCATGCCGCTGCCCGTCACGTTCCGGAACAGCAGCGCCGGGCCGAAGACCTTGCTCACCCGGTCGGTGATCTCGGTGATCTCCAGGCGGGGGTCCACCTCGGTGGTCACCTCGACGAGCTCCCCCGCCCTGCGCAGGCGGTCCATCCAGTCGCGAAGGTCGCGGATCATGCCAGCACCGCCTCCAGGTCGGGTGCACGGTGGAGCCCGGCGGCGAGCGCGGCAAGGGGGGTGCGGTCACCGTCGCGCATGGCGCGCAGCGCCGCGTCGAACCCGTTCTCGGCCCGCGGGCCGCGCGGTCCGGCGATGGCGGCCACCGTGCCGAGCCACAGGGCCGGCAGGTCGGTGCGGCGCCCCGCGGCCACCAGCCCGGCGGACACCGCCACCAGCCCGCCCAGGGCGCGGATCACGAACAGGTCGCCGGATGCCGCCACGGCCACCAGCCCCGAGGCGTAGCAGTAGTCACCGGCCAGCACGCGGGTGCCGGTGTCGGCGTCGGCGACCAGCTGCCGCGGCGTGCCGTGGTGCGCGAGGAAGCCCTCCAGGATGAGGTCCACGCCCGCCGCATGCGCCGGCGAGAGCGGCGGCGTCACCAGGGGTGCCAGCAGCGCCGGGGCCGCGGCCGGCCGGACCCTGGTGGCCAGGGTCGGCTCCGCCAGCAGGGCGTCCCTCACGGTGCCGCGGCCTCGGCGGCCTCCGCCAGGGCCCGGCGCGTGTGCGCGAGGTCGTCGCCGGTGTGCGTGAGGCCCGTGAACCAGCATTCGAACTGCGACGGCGGCGGGTACACGCCGCGGTCGAGCAGCGCCCGGGCGAAGGCCCCGTACGCGGCGGTGTCGCTGGCGGTCGCCGACGCGTAGTCGCGCACGGGGCCCTCGGTGAAGAACGGGGTGAGCATGGAGCCCACCCGGTTGACCGTCACCGGTGCCCCGGAGGCCCGGATCGCGTCCTCAAGCTCGGCGGCGGACTCCTCCAGGCGGTCGTACACGCCGGGGGCGGCGAGCTCGCGGATGACCGCGAGGCCGGCGGCGGTGGCCAGGGGGTTCCCGGACAGGGTGCCGGCCTGGTAGCACGGCCCCTCGGGCGCCAGGTCGGCCATCACGTCGGCCCGGCCCCCGAAGGCCCCCACCGGCAGGCCCCCGCCGATGATCTTCCCGAGGCACGTGAGGTCCGCGCGCACGCCGAAGCGCTCCTGCGCGCCGCCCCGGGCCAGGCGGAAGCCCGTGATGACCTCGTCCAGGATCAGCAGCGCCCCGGTGCGATCGCACGCGGCCCGCAGGCCCTCCAGGTAGCCAGGCTCCGGCGGCACCACGCCCATGTTCCCGGCGACGGGCTCGATGATCATGGCGGCGGCGCCCTCCAGGGCGGCCTCGGCGGCGGCCAGGTCGTTGTACGGCACCAGCCGCGTGTCCGCGGTCGCGGCGGCGGGCACGCCCGGGCTGTCCGGCGTGCCGAGGGTCGTGGCCCCGCTGCCGGCCTGCACCAGCAGCACGTCGATGGCCCCGTGGTATCCGCCGATGGTCTTCACGATCACGTCCCGGCCGGTGGCGGCCCGTGCCAGGCGCAGCGCACCGGTGACGGCCTCGCTGCCGGAGGAGGTCATGCGCAGCCGCTCCACCGACGGGTACGCGTCGATGACGGCCTCGGCGAACACCACCTCGCGCTCGGTGGGGGCGCCGTAGGAGGTGCCGCGCGGCAGCGCATCGCGCAGGGCGTCCAGCACCGCGGGCGCGGCGTGCCCCAGGATCGCCGGCCCCCACGTGGACAGGTAGTCCACGTACCGGTTGCCGTCGGCGTCCCACACGTGGGGCCCCTCGGCGCGATCGATGAACAGCGGGTCCCGCCCGATGGAGCGCATCGCCCGCACCGGGGAGTTCACGCCGCCCACCAGCACGCGGCGCGCACGGCCGAACAGCTCGGCGCTGCGCGCGCCCTCCGGTGCCGCCCCGCTCACGCGGCCTGCGGACGCCACTCGGGCAGCGGCGCCCCGGCGAGCGCCAGGTCCTCCCAGGCCCGGTACTCCGGGGTGTAGTACACGAGCCGGACCTTCTTGAACTCGTACGTGGAGTACAGCACCGCCCGGCGGGACGGGTCGGTGATGCCGCACTCCTCGGCGATCGCGTCGATGGTCTGCTCGCAGTCCTCCTTGGACCGCGCGTGGACCATCGTGAAGATCGAGTACGGCCAGTCCTCGTACGTCGGCCGCCTGTAGCAGTGGGACACCGACCGGAAGGCGGCCATCCTCGGACCGATCTCCTCCAGCTCCTCCTCCGGCACGTCCCACACGGCCATGCCGTTCGCGCCGAACCCGGCGCGCCGGTGGTTCAGCACCGCCGCGAACCGGCGCATGTACGCCCGGTCGACGAAGCCCTGCGCGCGCTCCAGCAGCTCGTCCGGCGCGATGCCCGCCTCGGCCGCCCACGTGTCGAACGGCGCCGGCTCGATGGGCAGGTCGCGCTGGAGGATGCAGATGAACCGCTTGTCGTCCTCGGTGGGCAGCACGCCGTCGCCGCGCTTGGGCGCCGGCTTGGGCGCCGCGTCCTTCGCGTCGTTGCCCTGCGCGCCGGTCATGTCCAGCTGCACGTTGATCTTGAACAGCTTCAGCGTGGGGAGCATCCGCATCGACTCGGCGCCGGTGCGCTCGGCGAGGATGTCGAGGGTCTGCTCCAGGCCCAGCCGTGCACCGGGCTCCACGGCGAGGGTGAACCACAGGTTGAACGCGTGGCTGCGGCGGTAGTTGTGGCTCACGCCCGGGTGGCCGCCCACGATCGCCGCGGCGTCGAACAGGCGCTCGTCCGGGTACTTCGCGGCGACCAGGGTGCTGGTGTACCCCAGCGCCCGGGTGTCGAAGATCGCGGAGATCTGCCGGATGATCGCGGCGTCGCGCAGGACGCCCATGCGGCGCAGCACCTCGTCCTGCGGCATCGCGATGGCCCGCCCGATCTCCTCGAAGGGGCGGCGCACCAGCGGCAGGCCCGCCTGGAGCGCGTTCAGCAGCTCCCGGTCGCGGTCGTCCGGCTTGTGGTGGATGCGGCGGGGCGCGGCGGTGGTCGTCATGCGAGCTCCTGCAGCCAGTTGGCCGCGTCCTCCGCGGCGTAGGTGATGACCAGGTCGGAGCCGGCACGGACGATCGCCGTGAGCGTCTCCATCGTGGCCGTCCTCTCGTCCAGCCAGCCGCGCTCGGCGGCGGCCTTGAGCATCGAGTACTCCCCGCTCACGTGGTACGCGGCGACGGGCAGGTCGGTGATGTCCCGCACCCGGGCGATGACGTCCAGGTAGGTGGCGGCGGGCTTCACCATCACCATGTCGGCGCCCTCGCCGACGTCCAGCCGCACCTCCCGCAGCGCCTCGCGGCCGTTGGCGGGGTCCATCTGGTACCCCTTGCGGTCCCCGTATCCGGGGGCGGAGCCCGCCGCGTCGCGGAACGGGCCGTAGAACGCCGAGGCGTACTTGGCGGCGTAGGACAGGATCGCGGTGCCCTGGAAGCCCTCCGCGTCCAGCAGCCGCCGGATCGCCCCCACCCGGCCGTCCATCATGTCGCTGGGCGCCACCACGTCGGCGCCGGCCTCGGCGTGGCTCAGGGCCGCGCGCGCCAGCACCTCCAGCGAGGCGTCGTTGTCCACCTCGCCGTCCACCACCAGGCCGCAGTGGCCGTGGTCGGTGTACGCGCACAGGCACACGTCCGTGATGACCACCATGTCCGGCACGGCGTCCTTCACCGCGGCGACGGCGCGCTGCACGGCCCCGTCGGGGTCGTGGCTCACGCTCGCCAGCGCGTCCTTCTCGTCCGACACACCGAACAGCAGCACCGCGGGGACACCCGCCGCGTACGCGCGCGACGCGCGCGCGGCGACCAGGTCCGGCGACAGCCGCGCCTGGCCCGCCAGGGAGGGGATGGGCACCTCCACCCCGGCGCCGGGAACGGCGAACAGGGGGAGGATGAGCTGGTCGGGGGACAGGCGGGTCTCGCGCACCATCCGGCGCAGCGTCGCGCCGCGGCGCAGCCGCCGGGGACGGGCCGTGGGGTGGCCCGCGATGGTGTGAGTCGCCTCGTGATCGTGCATCGCGCCCGGCGAGTGTAGCCCGGGCGGGGCGGGGGCCGCCGGATCGGGGCGCGCACACCGCGCGGGCGGATCCCCGTCATCGCGGGCGTGTCACCTCCATGTGGACGCTATTTCATCCACATGCGTTGTCACACGGCCGCGGCGGCCGGAATGCCGTCCTAATAGGCGCCCGGCGATCCGGCCAGGTCGACGCCGTCGATGAGCGCCTCGCGCACCAGCTCGGCGGCCGCGCCCGCCTCCAGGTCCTCCACGGCGTGCTCGGCCAGGCGCACCGGGTTGCCGGTCCAGGCGGCCACGTCCCTGCGCAGCGCGTCCACCTGCGCGCGCCAGGCGGGCTGCTCGCGGTCCACCTCGTCCGGGCGCACCACCAGCAGCTCCAGGGGGTCGTCGGGGCCGGCCGTGCCCTGCGCGACCGGCCCCACCAGCACCGCCCACACGGGCTGGGGGTCCCACGACCGCACCCGCTCCCGCAGTCGCCGGGGCAGTTCCTCGGGCAGCGCGGCCAGCGCCAGGATGTGCGGCGCCGCCAGGTGCTCGCGGTTGAGCTGGTAGATCACCGCGCGGCCCGCCGGCAGGGCGATGACGACGCCCTGGGTCTCCAGGCGGTGCAACGCGCCGCGCACGCCGCTGTGCGACGATTGCCCGGCGATGCGTGCGACCTCGCGTCCCGTGAGCGGCCGGTCCGCCCGGGCCAGCACCGCGAGCACCGGGCCGTCCAGGCCGCCGCTCACGACGCGCATGGGTGAGGTGAAGTCCATCATGGCCACAATAGCGTCCATGTGGGCCGGTGCAAGCATAATGTGGACGTCCGGCCGGGGCATATGAGGCACCGGGCGCACGAAGTGCTGCAGCCGCGGGCGCTCCTGGCGGCGTACGCGCACGGCGCGTTCCCGATGGACGACCCGGCCCACCCGGGCGGCCCGGTCGAGTTCTACGAGGCCGACCCGCGGGCGGTGATCCCCGTGGACGGCTTCCGCACCCCCCGCTCGGTGGCGCGCGCCGTGCGGCGCGGCGAGTACGAGGTGCGCGTGGACACCGCCGTCCGGGAGGTGCTGGAGGCCTGCGCGGTTCGCCGCCGTGACGGCACGTGGCTGAGCCCGCGCCTGGTGGACGCCTACGAGGCGCTGCACATGGCCGGGCACTGCCACACCGTGGAGTGCTGGCGCGACGGCCGCCTGGCGGGCGGTCTGTTCGGCGTGGCCCTGGGCGGGCTGTTCACCTCCGAGAGCATGTTCCACCGCGCCCCGGACGCCGGCAACGTGGCGCTGTGGGCCACCGCCCGGCGCCTCGCCGAGCGCGACTACGTGCTGTGGGACATCCAGATGGCCACCGAGCACACCGCGCGGTTCGGGGCCGAGCTCGTGGACCGCGGCGAGTACCTGCGCCGCCTCGCGCGGGCCCTCGCCGTGCGCCGCGCGTTCGCCCCCTGACGCCCGCGGGCGCTACGCCGTGGCCCGGCGCCGCAGGACGACCGCCGCCAGCGCGGTGAGGGCCGCCGCCAGGACGCCCAGGAGCACCAGGGGACCGCGCACCGACCCGAGGGTCGGGTCCGCGAGCAGGGCCCGGAACACGTCGAACGCCGGGCCGAAGGGCACGACGTCGGCCACCACCCCGATCCGGTCGCCGGGGATGAGCCCCACGAACACCAGGGGCAGGCTCAGCATGAGGGCCGCCAGCAGCGCGGTGCGCGTCTCGCGCGCGGCCGACCCCACCAGGGCCCCGAACGCCCCGAACGCGGCGCCTGCGAGCAGCAGCACGCCGGGCCATGCCGCCCACCGGCCCACCGCGAGGTCCGTGAGCCCCGCCACGGCGCCCAGCAGCACCATGCCCACCACGAGGCACGCCAGGGCGCTGAACAGCACCTTCTCCAGCACCACCAGCGGCAGGGGCACCAGCCCCCGCCGCAGCCGCACCAGGGTGTTCTCCTCGCGCTCCGAGGCGATGCCCGCGGCGGCGAGCAGCACGCCGGCCAGGGCCAGGCTCACCAGCAGCGCCCCCGCCATGCCGAACGCCGACAGGGGCTCGCGCCCCCTGGCGCCCTCCCGGGTCGTCAGCCGGATGGGGCTGCTGATCGCCGTGGCCGCCGGCCGCGCGAGGTCCAGGTTGTTCTGGGTCTCGTCGATGAAGGTGACGAGCGGTTCCAGCCGCAGGGCGAGCCGCGCGTCGCCCTGGCGCCGCAGCTGCGCCTGGGCGTCCAGGATGAGCTGCCGGCCGCGCACCAGGCCCACCACGTCGCCCTGCCGGCCGAGCACCGCGATGCTCCCGCCGTTCACGATGAAGTCCACCAGCTGCAGGACCTGCTTCACGTACCCCTGGGCGAGCCCCTGGTTGAAGCGGTAGACCGCCGACTCCAGCCGCCGCTGGATCGCCTCGCCCTCGATGGGCGACCGCCGTGAGGTGACCAGCTCCAGCGTCGGCTGGCGCACGCCGGACTGCAGGTCGGCGATGAACCCCTCGGGGATCGTCAGCACCGCCGCCACGCGGCCCGCGTCCAGCTCCTGCCGCGCGCGACCCGCCGGCAGCCGCTCCACGTCCACCTCCTCGCGCAGGCGGTCCACGTAGTCGTCGACCGACAGGCGGCGGTCGCCCACCTGCACGGTGCGGCCCGGCGTGTCCAGGCTCACCAGGGCCACCACCGGGCGGCGGTCCTCGCCCTGCAGTGCGGCGGCGACCAGCAGCGCGACCAGCAGCGGGTAGCCCACCAGCACCGCCAGCATCAGCGGCGCCCGCACCAGCAGCCGCAGGTCCTTCGCGAACAGGGCCAGCACGCCGCTCACGCCGGGGTGCCCTCCACCAGGCGCAGGAACGCCCGCTCGTCGGCGTCGGCGCCGTCCTGCCGCGATCCCCAGCGGTCCATGAGCTCGGGCATGCCGCCCGCGAACGCGCACCTGCCCCGGGCGATCACCACCATGCGGTCACCGTGGCGGGCGGCCTCCTGCACGGACTGGGTGGAGAACACCAGGGCCAGCTCGTCCGCGGCCCGGAGGTCGCCGAGCCACTCCCACAGCCGCAGCCGCTGATCGGGGGAGAGCGTCGCGGTGGGCTCGTCCAGCAGCAGTGCCGCGGGCCGTCCGGCGAGTGCGACCGCGAGGTTCAGGCGCTGCAGCGTGCCCGTGGACAGGCTCCCGGCGGGACGGCCGGCCACCGCCTCCAGGTCGGCCCGCTCCAGCAGCCGCGCGGCCTCGGCGGCCGGGTCCTCCGCGCCCTCCAGGCCGGCGAACAGGCGCAGGTTCTCCCGCGCGGTGAGGCGCTGGTACACCGCGGGGCGCTGCGGGACCCAGCCCACGCGCACGGCGCCGTCGCCGTTCCAGGTGACGGTGCCCTCCGACGGGCGCGCGACGCCCGCCAGCAGCTCCAGGAGCGTGGTCTTGCCCGCCCCGTTGGGACCCAGGAGCGCCACGGACTCACCCGGCGACAGGCGCATGTCGACGCCGTCGAGCGCCACGAAGCGCCGGTAGCGGCGCACCAGCGCGCGCGCCTCCATGAGGGGACGGGCGTCCATGGGGTCAGCCGTCGGCGGCGACGGAGCCTCCCGCCAGCCCCCCGGGGGCCTCACGCGGCACGGACGGCTGGGTGACGGGCCCGAGCTCCGCCGTGTCGCCCGCCGGGTCCCGCTCGCCCACGACCACCACCGGCACGGGCTCCGGCGGGGCCTGCTCGGCGGCCTCCATGGCGCGACGGCGCTCGAACAGCCGGTCCGAGGCGAACACCGCGGCCTCCTTCACCACGACGACCATGGGGATGGCGAGCACCACCCCCACCAGGCCCGCCAGCTGCTCGCCCACCAGCAGGCCGAAGATCACGACCAGCGGATGCACCCCCACGGCGTCGCCCATGACCTTGGGCACGACCACGTGGCCCTCGAGCTGGTGGATGGCCAGGAACGCCACCACCACCCAGATCGCGGCGACGGGCGAGGTCACCAGCGCCAGCAGCAGCGGGGGGACCGCCCCCAGGATGGGCCCCACGTAGGGGATGAACTCCATCACGAACACCCACGTCGCGAAGGCCACGGCGAACGTCGCGCCCAGCGGGAAGATGCCCGTGACCCCGTAGAGCCACAGCACCAGGCCCGCGGAGGTCCCGATGATCATCGACACCAGCACCTGGGCCTTCATGTACTCCACCAGGGTCCGCTCGGTGCGGCGCAGGAACGCCGCGGTCGGCGGCCCGCCCAGGCGCCGGGCGAACCGCAGCATGCGCGGCGCGTCGAGCAGCATGTACACGGTGCTCACCAGGACGATGATGAGGGTGACCAGCACCCCGAGCACGTCCAGGGAGTACGACAGCAGGTTGTCGGCGGCCTCCGAGGCCCGTTCCTCGACGGCGGTGATGGCCTCGCCGAGCCGCTCCTTGACGTCGACGTTCACGCCGCGGTCGTCGAAGAACCGCTGCAGCCGGTCGACCTGGCGGTTCGCCTGGTCGGTGTAGGCCGGCAGGTTCTCCTGGATCTCCTCCACCTGGCCGCGCACCGGTGAGATGACCAGCGTGACGGTGCCGCCGACCGTGCCGATGAGGATGAGGAACACCAGCAGCACGGCGAGCCCCCGCGGCACCCGGAGGCGGCGGAACATCCGCACCGCGGGGTTCAGCAGCAGCGCGAGGACCATCGAGAACGCGAACACGATGAGCACGTGGCCGATGGCCTGCCCCAGGATCCACAGCGCCACCAGCGCCGCGGTGGCCGTCAGGAAGATGGCCCAGGGGGGCGTGGGCGGGGCGCCGCTCATCGCACACCGATCCTAGTGGGCCCCGTCGGCCGTACCCACCGGGTCGGTCCGGGTGCATGTCCAGATGTGCGAACCTGGGAGGCCGATGCCGCCGTTGACCAGGCAGCAGCTCGCCAACCGCCGGGCGCGGCGCCGGACCGAGCTCCGGCGGCGGCGCCGCCGGGCCGCCGTCTCGGCGGTCGTGCCGGCGATCGTCGTGGCGCTCCTCTTGGCGACCCTGTGGGTCGTGCTGGGGAACTCCGACGAGGGGGCGGGCGGGCTGACCGCACCAGAGATCCCGATCGGCCCGGGCGACCGCCCGAAGGACCTCCCCATCGCCCGCGCCGGGCTGGTGGAGCTGCGCCTGCCCATCGACCAGACGCGCATCACCGCCATCGCCTTCCATGCCTCGGACAACCCCACCTCCGTGGAACTCCAGCCGGTGGGGGACCTGGAGTACCACACCTCCCCGCGCAACGGCAGGCCGGGGCCCGAGCGGGCCGCCGTGGACGTGGGCGCCCCCGCCGGCACCCTGGTGTACTCCCCCGTGGACGCCGTCGTGGTCGGGGTGAGCCCCTGGGTGCTGCGCGGCAGGGTGCAGGGGTATCAGGTGAGCGTGGAGCCGCAGAACGCCGGTGACGTGCTGGTCGTGCTGACCCACATCGGGGCGCACGACGGCTCGGCCATGCCCACCGTGGGGCAGGCGGTGCGGGCCGGGCAGACGCCGCTGGGCGAGGTCCTCGACCTGTCCGGGGTGGTCGACCAGGAGCTGTCCCGGTACACCGCCGACGCGGGCAACCACGTGGCGATCGAGGTCGTGCGGACGGGCCTCGACTGATGGGCCTCACCGCGCTCCTGATCGGCGACGTCGTCGCCGGCAGCGGACTCCGGTCGGTGCTGTCGCTGCTGCCGTCGCTGCGCGAGCGGTACGCCCCGGACCTGCTGATCGTGAACGCCGAGAACGCCGCGGACGGCACGGGGACCTCCGCCCGCCAGGCGGGGGAGCTGCTGGACGCCGGGGTGGACGTGCTCACCGGCGGCAACCACTCCCTCAAGCGCCGGGACTTCCACGCGGTGCTGCGCGACGACCCGCGCGTGCTGCGACCCGCGAACCTGCCCGGCAGCGGCCTGCCCGGCGGCGGCCTGGCCGTGGTGGACACGCGGGCCGGACCGGCGGCCGTGATCAACATCCAGGGATCCGTGTTCATGGAGGCCGCGGCGCCGCCGTTCGCGATCATCGACGAGCTGGTCGACCTGGCGCACCGCGACGCCCGGTGGGTGTTCGTGGACCACCACGCGGAGGCGACGTCCGAGAAGGTCGCGCTGGGCCGGTACCTGGACGGGCGGGTCACGGCGGTGGTCGGCACCCACACCCACATCCAGACCGCCGACGCCCGCGTGTTCGCCGGGGGCACCGCCTACATGACCGACCTCGGGATGAGCGGACCGCACGACTCGGTCATCGGGGTGCGCAGCGACATCATCGTCAACCGCTTCCGCAACGGCGCGAAGGGACGGTTCGAGCCCGCCGACGGCGAGCTGCTGGTGCAGGGCGCCGTGGTGCGCTGCGGCGACGACGGACGCGCCGTGTCGATCGAGGCCATCAGCGTCGCCCCGTAGGGTTCGGCCCATGCGCGTGATGTCGGTGGTGGGCAACCGCCCGCAGTTCGTGAAGGCCGCCCCGCTGTGCCGGGCCCTGCGCCGGGACTGCGAGGAGATCCTGGTGCACACGGGCCAGCACTACGACCCGGAGCTCGCGGACCTGTTCTTCGACGAGCTCGGGATCCCCGCCCCGGACCATGCGCTGGGCATCGGCCAGGGCACGCCGCTGCAGCAGCTCGCCGGGATGCTCACCGGCATCGAGGACCTCATCGGCTCCGAGCGCCCCGACGCGGTGCTCGTGTACGGCGACACCACCACGACGCTCGCGGGCGCCCTCGCCGCCGCGAAGACCGCGACGCCCCTGGCGCACGTGGAGGCCGGCCTGCGGTCGTTCGACAGGTCCATGCCGGAGGAGCAGAACCGGGTGGTCACCGACCACCTGTCCGGTCTGCTGCTGTGCCCCACCGAGGCCGCCGTGCGGAACCTCGCGCGCGAGGGCGTGACCGACGGCGTGCACATGGTGGGCGACGTGATGTTCGACGCGGCCCTGATGTTCCGGGAGGCGGCCCTCGCACGGCCCGGCGCCGCGGCGTTCGGCCTGGAACCCGGCGGCTACGAGCTCATCACGGTCCACCGGGCGGCGGCCACCGACACGCCGGAGGCCCTGCGGGCGCTGGTGGAGGTGCTCCAGGCGGTCCCCGGCCCCGCGGTGTTCCCCGTGCACCCGCGCACCCGGGCGAAGCTCCAGACCGCCGGGCTGTGGGAGCGGGCGCGCTCCCTGCCGAACGTGCGCCTCGTGCCGCCCGTCGGGTACCTGGACTTCACGGCGCTGCTCGTGACCGCCCGCGCGGTGGTCACCGACTCCGGCGGCGTGCAGAAGGAGGCGTTCTTCCACCGTGTGCCGTGCGTGACCCTGCGCGACACCACCGAGTGGGTGGAGACCGTCGACGCCGGCGTGAACACGCTCACCGGGATGGACGCCGGGAGGGTGCGGGCCGCCCTGGCCGCCGCGCGGTTCCCGGACGATCCGCCCGAGCTGTACGGCGACGGCGACGCGTCGTCCCGCATCGCCGCCCTCGTCGCGGGTTTCCTATCGCCTGGTCGTTGACCGCCCGGGCGACTCGGCTCGTTATCGCCTTGCTCTGCCCCTGCCGGGGTCAGCGTCCTCTGCGGGTACCGATGGTCGTCTCCTGCGCCGCAACTCGCCAGGGGGGTGGGGCTCGGCGGCCGTTGACGGTTGTCGCGTGGGCTTTTCATTGCCGCCCGGCTCGCCATCGTTTGTTGTATGGCGCGTTCGGGGGGTTTGCGCCTGGAACCGCGGCCTGCGCCTGCTTTGGCAGCTGACTCCAGGTCGCCATCCATGGCTCCCGGATCCCGGCCCTCGCCGTCCACAATGGCTGCCTCGAGCCTGCCGGGGTCAGCGTCCACACGGGCACCGATCGGCGCTACCTGCGCATCAACTCGCCAGGGGGATGGGATCCGGCGGCCGTTGACAGTTGTCGCGTGGGCTTTTCATTGCCGCCCGGCTCGCCATCGTGGTCGCATGGCGCGTCCGGGGGGTTTTGCG
>JADLHW010000120.1 GCA_020848615.1 Thermoleophilia bacterium | reverse complement strand
GCGGTGCCCCACAGAACGCGGCGCCCGCGGGACGGTGCCCGGCGGCCGGCGGGAGCGGCCGACGGGTCCGGCGGGGAGGTCTCGCGCAGCAGTCGGTCCAGATCGTCGAGCGGCAGGGGGTCGGCCGCGTGCAGCCGCTCCATCACCGGGTCACGCGTGACCGTCATGTGGTCTCTCCTCCCGTCACGGGCGGCACCCGCCCGGCGGTCTGCTCGGGTTCGCCCAGCGCGGCCGCGAGCCGGCGGCGGGCGCGGTGCAGCCGAACACGGAACACGGTCGCCGGGAGCCCCAGGGCCGCGGCGGCCTCGGCGGGCGTGAGCCCCTCCCAGGCGACCAGGCACAGGGCCTCGCGATCCCGTTCACTCAGGGACGCGAGTGCGCGCAGCGTCTCCCCGCGCACCCCGCGGTCCGCGGGGTCCCGCGGCTGCGACGCGGGTTCGGCGGCGATGCGCTCCACAAGAGCGTCCCTGCGGCGCCCGGCACGGCGCTGGTTCGCCAGCGTGCGGCGGGTGATGCCGATGAGCCACGGCAACGGGTCCGGCGGGGCGTCGGCGATGCGCCGCCACGCCACCAGGAACGCCTCCGACACCGCGTCCTGCGCCTCCTGCGGCGTCGCCCGGCGCAGGGCGTAGGCCAGCAGGTCGCGTCGGTGCGCGTCGTACAGCCGCTCGAACCGCTGTCGGGAATCGCCCATGCACCCGGAGCATGTCCGGATACGTGGACGCGTTTCACCCCATCAGGAGTCCAGCAGCCGGAATCGCGTCCGCACGCCCAGGCACCGCGGACACCGCATCGGCGCGTGACCGCCGCCCGGGTCGCGCACGAAGATGCGTCCCTGCCCCCAGCACCAGTCGCAGGGTTCCTCCACGATCCGCACGTCCTCGAGGATCGCGGGGTGGGCCTGCACGAGCGTGTCGCGTGTGAAGTGGAACCGTCGTGGCCGCATCGGGCGACCTCCTCCTCCTCCGGTGCCCTCCGGCACCGCTGGCCGAATACCGGCGACGGTAGGCCCCGCCCGCGGCGCGGTGCACCGACCCCAGGGCCACGCGGCGCTTACCCGCCGGCCCAGGCGTGCGGACACACCCATGTGGGAGGGTGGGACGCATGAGAGCAACCGTCTTCAACGGCCCGAGGGACGTGCGCGTCGAGGAGGTCCCCGACGCCGCCCTGCGCGAGCCCACCGACGTCGTGGTCCGCGTCACCCACGCGTGCATCTGCGGCAGCGACCTGTGGCCCTACCGCGGCGAGCTGCTGATCTACGGCGAGCACGGCCGCATGGGCCACGAGTTCATGGGGGTCGTCGACGACGTGGGCCCCGAGGTCCGCACGCTGCGCAAGGGCGACCGGGTGATCGCGCCGTTCGCGTTCAGCGACGGCGTGTGCGAGTACTGCTCCGGCGGACTCCACACCAGCTGCGTGCACGGCGGGTACTGGGGCGCCCAGAACGACGGCGGCCAGGGCGAGGCCGTGCGCGTGCCCTGGGCCGACGGCACGCTGGTGAAGCTGCCGGAGAGCGTCGACCTGGGTGACGCCCGCCTGGCGGCGGCGGTCGCGACGCTCACCGACGTGATGTGCACCGGCCAGCACGCCGCGGTGAGCGCCGGCGTCGGGCCAGGCGGCACCGCGGTGGTGGTGGGCGACGGTGCCGTGGGCCTCTGCGGCGTGCTCGCCGCGAAGCGCCAGGGGGCGGACCGGATCATCGTGATGGGCCGCCACGACGACCGGCTGGCCATCGCCCGCCGCTTCGGCGCCACCGACGAGGTGCGGGAACGCGGCCCGGAGGGCGTCGCCCGCGTGCAGGAGCTCACCGGCGGCGGCGCCCCGCACGTCCTGGAGTGCGTCGGCACGGGCCAGTCCTTCGCGACGGCGATCGGGGCGTGCCGTCCGGGCGGCACCGTCGGCCACGTGGGGGTGCCGGTCGAGCCCATCGCCCTCGGCGACGTCCACGGGCGCAACATCGGGCTGGTGGGCGGGGTGTGCCCCGCCCGGGCGTACCAGCCGGAGCTGCTCGCCGACGTGCTCGCCGGGGTCATCGACCCGTCACCGGTGCTGGACCTCACCGTCACCCTCGACGGGGTCCCCGACGGCTACGCCGCCATGGACGAACGCCGCGCGGTCAAGGCGCTCGTCACGCTGTGACGCCGCGCCGGCCCGGGCACCCCGCGGGGCGCCCGGGCCGGGCCGCGGTCAGTCGTAGTACTCGGCGCCCAGGTGGGTGAGGGGCTCGTCGCCCATGAGGTGCCGCAGCGTGTTCTTGAGCTTGGTGAGCTGGATGAACAGGTCGTGCTCGGGGTACACCTCGTCCTGCACCGGCTGGGGGCTCTTCCAGTAGAACGACAGCCACTCCTGCACGCCGGTGAGCTTCGCCCGCTGGGCGAGGTCCATGAACAGGGCGAGGTCGAGGACGATCGGCGCTGCCAGGATCGAGTCCCTGCACAGGAAGTCGATCTTGATCTGCATCGGGTAGCCGAGCCACCCGAAGATGTCGATGTTGTCCCACCCCTCCTTGTTGTCACCGCGCGGCGGGTAGTAGTTGATCCGCACCACGTGGTGGATGTCCCCGTACAGCTCCGGGTTCCGCTTGGGCTCGAAGATCGTGTCGAGCACGCCGAGCTTGGACACCTCCTTGGTCTTGAAGGAGTCCGGGTCGTCGAGGACCTCGCCGTCCCGGTTGCCCAGGATGTTCGTGGAGTACCAGCCGTGCACGCCGAGCATGCGGGCCTTGAGCCCCGGGGCGAGGATGGTCTTCATGAGGGTCTGGCCCGTCTTGAAGTCCTTCCCCGTGACGGGGACGTTGTTCTGGCGGGCGAGCTCCATGATCGCCGGGAAGTCCAGCGTGAGGTTCGGTGCGCCGTTCGCGAACGGGATGCCGAGCTTCATGAACGCGTACGCGTAGATCTGGCTGGGGGCGATGTCCGGGTCGCTGTCCTTCAGGCCCTGCTCGAACGCCGCGACCGAGGCGTGCACCGCGGTGGGCTGCTTGTAGATCTCGGTGGAGCCGCACCACACGCCCACGAGCCGCTCGCAGCCGTGCGTGGACCGGAACGCCTCGATGTCGGCGATCAGCGCCTGCGCCCACTCCCACTTGCTGGCGGCGGGCTTGATGTTGTCGCCGTGCAGGTTGCGGACGTACTCCTGCTCGAACACCGCCGGCATCGGCCTGATGGCCCGCAGCTCGTCGCCGAGCTCCTCCAGCATCGGGGCCTCGAGCACCCCGGCGCGCTTGGCCGCGACGTACGCGTCGTCGGAGAAGACGTCCCAGCCGCCGAACACCAGGTCGTTCAGGTCCGCGAGGGGGACGTAGTCCTTGATCGGCTGCACGTTGTCGTCGGTGCGCTTGCCGATCCGGATCGTCCCCATCTGGGTGAGGCTGCCGATCGGCATGGCCAGGCCACGGCGGATGGCGAGCACCCCCGCGATGAAGGTCGTCCCCACCGCGCCCATGCCGGGCAGCAGGATCCCCAGCTTGCCCTTCGGCGGGGCGATCTCGACAGCGGACTCCAATGCCATGTGTTCTCCAGGAACGTGGTTCAGGTCGGCCGGCGGGTCCGGGGGGCTGCGCGGACCTCCCGCCGGATGCCGTGGCGCCCGTCACAGGGCGCCGGCTCGGTCCGCATAGGCTACGGAAGCGGTGCGACGGGTGCGCACCCGGGCTCCCGGTCCCGAGGGTTCGCTACCGCTCGGATCCCGGCCGGCCGCGCGTGCGGCGGCGGGGGATGCCTCCGGTCACGATACCCCGCGCCCGCCCCATCCCGCGCGCCGCCAGGTGGGCGGCGGCACGGCGCCGGTGATGACGGGCCACCAGCCGGTCGAGCTCCCGGCGGGTCGTCGCCCCCGCCACGAGGTCCCGGGTCTCCGCGTACCGCCGGACCGCCCGTGCGGATCGGCGCGTCTCCCGGCCCTTCGCGAGGGCGCTGCACGTGTCGGCCGCGAGCTCGTCCAGGACACGCTCCGCGCGTTCCCGTGCCCGTCGCAGCTCGGTGCGGCGCACCACCTTCGTGCGGACCACCGCGCCGGCCGCGACCGTGAGGATGACGACGGCCTCGATCATCGAAGGTGAATGTACCTCGGCGAACGGACGTGGCGTAACGCGCCGGTGAGTCACCTCACCACCGTGATCGCGTTGTTGGACGCCGCGGCCGTCAGCGGCGGGCGACGACCACCCGGATGGGGATGCGCTGCACCCGCGCCCGGCCGCCCTCGCGCCATCGCACCGTCACCACGGCGGAGCCGGATGTCCGGGCCACCACGATCAGCCGCACGAAGGACCTCCCGGCGGGGACCCGCATCACGGGCG
>JADLHW010000119.1 GCA_020848615.1 Thermoleophilia bacterium | reverse complement strand
CATCTACTCGCGTCTGCTCAACGAGCGGATCATCTTCCTCGGCACGCCCGTGGACGACCAGATCGCCAACCTCATCGTGGCCCAGCTGCTGCACCTGGAGAGCGAGGACCCCGACAAGGACATCTCGCTGTACGTCAACAGCCCCGGCGGGTCGGTGTACGCCGGCCTGGCGATCTACGACACCATGCAGTTCATCAAGCCCGACGTGCAGACCATCTGCGTGGGCATCGCGATGAGCATGGGCGCCCTGCTGCTCGCCGGCGGCGCCGAGGGCAAGCGCATGGCCCTGCCGAACGCGAAGATCATGATCCACCAGGTGAGCGGCGGGTTCTCCGGCCAGGCGACCGACATCGAGATCCACGCCCGCGAGGCCCTGGCGATCCGCAGGAAGCTCGACGAGATCCTCGCCCACCACACCAAGCAGCCGTTCGACAAGGTGAGCAAGGACACCGAGCGGGACTACTTCATGAGCTCCGAGGAGGCCGCGGAGTACGGCATCATCGACCGGGTGATCAGCAGCCACTGACGCCCGCGGCCGGTCGTCCCGCCGGCAGAACGGACGAACTCGCACCGCCCCGGGCGGCGGCTTGAAGGCCGCCCGGAAGGGTGCAACCATCGGAGGCAACGGGGGAGCGGATCCCCCGGACGACGGACCAACCTGGAGGCGTGATGCGCCGCTCGGGATGTGACGTACAGCGTGCCGCTCGGATGCCGTGCACCGGCCGGGGCCCGGTCGCTCGCCGGCACACCGCTCATGCGGGTGCGGTCGCCGTCACGCCGTCATCACGACGCGGGGGCGCCTCGGGGCCCGTCGCCATGGGAACGCGAACCTCGGGCAGGTACGCCGCACGGAGCGCGGCACCGCCCGTGAGGGGGTGAGGCGTCTGGACAGCGAGAGCGCGATGCGGGCGGCCGCCGCAGTGTTCGACCGAGCGGCCGCCGGAGCCACGCATTGACGAGGCAGGGCGTCCGGTCCATGGGGCACCTCGGGGCCGGACGCTCTCCACTTCCACGCCCGGACGGGCCGGGGGCCGGAGTCAGCTCCGGGAGCACCTCGGCGCGGTCGCCGGAATGCGGCGCAGCCCGATGTCACTGACGAAGGGCACGGCTCCCGCCCCGCAGGCGGTCCGCACGGCGACCCGAACCGCGTTCCCGGTCCCGTCCGCGGTGGAGTCGGTCGCGGTGACCAGCAGGCCGCGGCGCCCCATGCGCCGAAGGGCCGCCACCGCCGCCCGCCGGTCACCCGCTGTCGCCGGACCGTGGCTCGCGGCAGCGAAGTCGTGGGCGGTGGACACGTCCTCGCGGTTCCACCCGTCCAGCACCGGCAGGACGGGCCCGATGACGTCCTCACCGTTCTGGGCGAACAGGTACCGGCGGCGCCCGGCGTCCAGGCGGGCGCGGAGCATCCGCACCAGCCGGAACATGCCGGCGCGCTGCGCCGGGTGCTCGCGCACCATGTCGACGTTGTCGAGGAACAGCCCGTCCAGGCCCTTGCGCAGCATCGCCGGCGCGACGCTCCCCGCGATGAGCGTGCGGTACCCGGCCTTGGAGGTGTCGGCGAAGCGCTCCCCGGGCCAGTCCGCGTACGGCTCCATGGCGGAGGCCCTGGCCCGCGGGTACCACGACCGGTACTCCTCCACGGTCCCCACCGACAGGTACCCGAGCACGATGCGCCCGCCACGCCGCAGGCGCCGGACCTGGGCGGGGGTGACGCCCTCCCCGTCGACGATCACCAGGTCGTAGTCGCGGAAGCGGGCCGCGACGTCGCCGGACGGCGCGCCGTCGCCGATCCCGAACGCGAAGGTCCGGACCGCCGCGAGGCGCGGGTCCTGCGGGGCGGCGTGCGCGGCGTGCGCGGCCGCGCACGCCGGCAGGGCGGCGGCCGGCGCGATGCGGGCGATGCGGGGCACCCGGCAACCCTGCCACCCGTTCACGGGGCCGTCCACGGGCGGGGGTGCTGGCGCCGGGCGCCGCGGCGGTCGTAGGGTCGCCTCACCCACGACGGGAGGGGCTTTCCATGACGCGCACCCTGCGACTGCTGCTGGCCGCGGCCTCGGGGGCCGCGCTCGCGGTGCCCGCGGCGGCCGCCGCCCAGCCGTTCACCACCACCCCGAAGACCTCGGCCGGGAACGGGGTGCCCGCCCAGCTGTACGACGTGAGGGTGGGGCGGCACACCACGTTCGACCGCATCGTGTTCGACTTCCGCTTCGGCCGGCCGCGCTACGACGTGCGGTACGTGCCGCGCATCCTGGCCGACGGCTCGGGCCTGCCGGTTCCGATGCTCGGCCGCCGGTTCATCGCGGTGAGCTTCCGCAGCGCCGGCACCGATGCCGCGGCGGGAGCGCCCACCGCCGTGCCGCGCGTGATCACCCCGCTGTTCCCGCAGCTGCGACAGGCGAAGAAGACCGGCGAGTTCGAGGCGGTGGTCTCGTTCGGCCTGGGCCTGCGGTCCCGCAACGGATTCCGGGTGTTCCGGCTCACGTCCCCCACCAGGGTGGTGATCGACGTGGCCCACTGACCGGGCCGCGGCGGCTCACCCCGCGGGGGGCGGCCCGATGTCCGCGACCTCCACGGTCACGAGCATCCGCTCGGTGGGCGCCCCCACGTACGTGCCGCGGAAACGGCGGCACGTCGGAGTGGTCGCGGCCCACGCCGAGGCGGATGTGGTGGTCCAGGTTCGGATCCGGGTGCGTGGGGTCGAACTCCACCCACCCGGCGCCCGGCACCCGGGCGTCGCACCGGGCGTGGCTCTCCCCCGGTTCGTCCCGGCCGGGCTGGAACCGCCGGCCGCTGACGTACCGGGCGGGCACGACGCTCATCACCCGGTGGCCGTCGAACGCCTCCGGGAACACGCGGCGCATGAACGCCCGGTTCCGCACCACGTACGACAGGCCGGAGGGGGTGCGCAGGTTGTCCTCCAGCACGCGCCGGGTGCCGCGGTCGTCGCGCACCAGGTCGATGCCGGCGAGGTGCACCCACCGGCCGTTCGGCGGGGTCACGCCCGCCATCTCCCGCATGCAGCCGTTGCAGGAGGCCGGCAGCCGGTACGGGACGACCCCGTCCTCCACGCACCTGCGGTCGCCGTACACGTCGGCCAGGAACGCATCGACGGCCCGGACCCGCTGGCGCAGGCCCGCCTCCAGGCGCGTCCGGTCGCCGGGCGGCACCAACCGCGGCAGCGGGTCGAACGGGAACGGGTGCTCCCGGCCGTGGTGCGCGAAGGTGATGCCCTCGGTGAGGTAGCAGGCGCCGGCCAGCTCGGACCTCCGGGCGAACGTGTCGGGGCGCAGCGTGGCCGGCCCGTCGTACAGGCCGCGGTACGGGCCCCGCGGGGCCCCGGGTTCCTCGAACATCTCGTCGAAGTGCCCCGCGACCGGGTGGTGGTCAGCCCGGTTCGTCCTCCGCCGGGACGAGGTGGGCCGCGCGGGCCAGCTGCCGGTCGGCGGCCACCGCGACCGCCACCAGCCCGGCGGCGGCGACCACCGCGATCACGGTGAACGAGGTCACGGCGCGGGCCGCGGCGGCCATCGCGGGGCCCACCGTGTACCCCAGCGCGAACACCAGGGTCATCACCGACGACGACAGGCCGTAGCTGCCGCCCATGCCCGCACGGTCGACGGCGTCGGTGAGCAACGGCCCCGTGGGCGCCGCCATCACCGCCAGCGCCGTGCCCAGGACGGCGAGGGCCAGGGCGGTCGTGACCGGGCCGGGCGCGACGGGCACCAGGGGCAGCACCGCGGCGGCCGTGACACCGCCCACCAGGAGCGGACGGCGGCGGCCATGCCGGTCGCTCCAGCGTCCCGCCAGCGGCGACACGGCGAAGAACGCGAGGAACCAGGCGGCGAACACCAGGCCCACCCCGGTGGAGGACATGCCGAAGCGGTCGTCCAGATCCAGGGGCACCAGGGGCTCCAGCAGGGCGAGCACCGCCGCCAGCGCCGCCAGGCCCAGCGCCCCGCCACGGGCGGCGGGCTGCCGGGCGAGCGCCCGCAGGGCAGGCAGCAGGGGCGGGGTGATCGTCCCCGGCCGGCGGGTCTCGGGCAACGCGACGACCATGGGGAGCAGCACCAGCGGCAGGGCCGCGGCGGCGAGGAACGTCCACCCCGTGCCGAACGCGTCGATGGCGGGCCCGCCCACCACGGGGCCCAGCAGGCCGGCGCCGCCGCCGAGGGTCTCGGCGAGGGCCATGCGGTACCCCAGCCGTTCCTGCGGCACCGTGTCGCTCAGCGCCGCGAGCCCCGCGGTCCAGGTGAGGCACCCCGCCACGCCCTGCAGGGCCCGGGCCACGGTGAGCGTGGCGACGCCGTCGGCGGCCGCGAACGCCACGGTGGCGACCAGCATCAGCACCATGCTGCTCACCATCACCGGGCGCCGCCCCAGCCGGTCGGTGGCACGGCCCGCGAACGGCGAGGTCACCAGCTGCGCCAGGGGGAACGCCAGGAAGATCGCCGCGGCCACCGAGTCCGACAGCCCGTACCGGTCGGCGAACCGCGGCAGGGCGGGCACCACCAGGGTGAACAGGACGTTGTCGAGGAAGATGATCGCGGCGACCACCCGGAACACCCGGGCCTCGGCGCGCAGCACGTCAGGCGGCATCGGGGCCTCGCCACTCCACGACAGGGGCCGCGGAACCGGCCCGGAACCACGAACGGGGGCGCGAGGCCCCCGTTCGCTGCGATCCGCAATTGCCGCCTTCAAGGTGGCAGTTATGCGTGCCACATCATGCACACTTCCGGACCCTCCGTGGGAAGGGACCCGGCCGGTGTTTACACACCGGTGATGCGCGTCGTCAGTCCACGAGGCGGCGCTGCACCGCCCAGCGGCTCAGCTCGTGCCGCGTGGAGAGCTGCAGCTTGCGGAGCACCGCCGACACGTGGGCCTCCACGGTCTTCACCGAGATCCCCAGCCGCTGGGCGATCTCCTTGTACAGGTAGCCGCGCGCGATGTGCCGCAGCACCTCCCGTTCCCGCGCGGTGAGCTGGTCCAGGCCGTCGTCGCGGTCCACCTCCGGCGGCAGGGCGCCGGCGAACGCGTCCAGGACGAAGCCCGCGAGGCGCGGCGAGAACACCGCGTCCCCCTCGTGGACGCGGCGGATGGCGTCGGCGAGGTCCGCGCCGGAGATCGTCTTGGTGACGTAGCCGCGGGCGCCGGCGCGCACCACGGCGATGACGTCCTCCGGCGCGTCGCTCACGGACAGGGCCAGGAACCGCGTGGCCGGACGCGTCGCCGCGACCTGCCGGATCACCTCCACCCCGCCGCCGCCGGGCATGTGGACGTCCAGCAGCACGACGTCGGGCTCCGCCCCGGCGATACTCGCCACGGCGTCCTCCACGCCGCCGGCCTCGGCCACCACGTCCACCGCCCCCTCCAGCTCGGCCCGGACGCCCGCACGGAAGATGGCGTGGTCGTCCACGATCACCACGCGGGGGCGGATCATGCTGCCTCCAGCGGCAGGGTGAGCTCCACCTCGGTGCCGCCGGGGCCGCTGTGCACGGCCGCCCGGCCGCCGTGGCGGTCCATCCGGCCGATCACCGAGTCCCGCAGGCCGTGGCGGCCGGCGGGCACCGCGTCGGGATCGAACCCCGGGCCCCGGTCGCGCACGAACACCTCCACCGCCGCCGGCGTGGCCTCCGCGTACACCGACACCGGGCCGGGCGCGGCGAACTTCGCGGCGTTCACCATGGCCTCCCTGGAGGCCGCCACCAGCGCCGCCACGCGGGGGTCGAGCTCGCGGTCGCCCACGGCGACCACGTCGATGGGCACGCCGTGGGCGTCCTCCACCTCGGCGGCGGCGGCCTCCAGGGCGGCGGCGCACCGGTCGGGCCCGTCCTGTCCGCCGCCCCACAGCCAGGCCCGCAGCTCCCGCTCCTGCCGGCGCGCGAGCGCGGCGACCGCGCGGGGGTCGGCGGCCTGCCGCTGGACGAGGGCGAGCGTCTGCAGCACCGAGTCGTGCAGGTGGGCGGCCACCTCGGCGCGCTCCTGGGTGCGGATGCGCTCCGCGCGTTCCTCCCCCAGGCTCGCCGCGAGCCGCCACAGCAGCGGCGTCACCACCAGCGCGAGGGCGGCGACCAGGGCGGCGCCCCACAGCAGCCCCTCACGCACGGTGGTGACGACGCCGGTGGTCACCAGGAACGCGGTGACCGCGCCGGCCGCGAACACCGCGCCCAGCGCGAGACGGCCGGGCGTGACGGGGAAGCCCCGGGCGCGCGACGACGCCGGTTCACGGCGGCGCGGCCGCGAGGTGGCGCTGCGGTACCAGATGAGGCCGGCGGCGGCGGACGCCAGCACCACCGGCCACACGACGGTGTCGCTGAACGGCAGCCCCAGGCGGCGGACGCCCAGCAGCAGCGCCAGCACGAGCATCCCCAGGCCGGTGGCGACCCGCCAGGGACGCGCACCGCCGCGGGCGGGTGCGGGCCGGGCCGCCGCCTCGCGCGTCTCGGCGCCGGTGGCGGGGATGAGGAGCCAGGCGATCGCGTACAGGGCGACGCCGACGCCCCCGGCGAGGGCCGCGCCGATGAACGCGACGCGCAGGATCACCGGGTCGATGCCCAGCTCCCGCGCGATCGCCGCGCACACGCCCGCGACCACGCGGTCCGACGGGTCACGCCGGATCCGCGTGGTGCGGGCCGTCCGGGTGCGTGTGCGGGCGGTCACACCGGCCATGTTCGCAGGGCCCGCGTCAGTCCCGGTCCTCCCGCCGCAGCCCCGAGGTGAGCAGGGCGGCGCCCGCCGCGGCGAGCACGGCGGGCACGAGGTCGGGGAAGTCCAGGTCGATGGAGCCCTCCGCGGCGAGCCACAGGAGCACCCCGAGGGCGGCGATCGCCGCCCCCGAGACCAGCGAGCAGATGTCCACGCGCCGGCGCATCGTCGTCACCCCTGGGTCCCGGCGATGCAGGCGGCGTTCGCGCGGTCCGCGGCCGCGATGTCCTCATCGTCGTCGTCATCCCGGTCCCAGCGGTCGTGGTCGCGGTACGCCTCGTCGGGGTCGGTGGTGATGCGCAGCGACCCGATGCCCACCGTCGCGTCGACGGCCAGGCGGTGGTCCGTGGCGAGGGCGGTGTCGCGGCGGTCCAGGTCGACGCCGTCCTGGTGGCGGCCGAGGATCGCCATCTCGCCCGCGCCCACGTGGGCGTCGGGCACCACGCACAGCGACGGGGGGACCACCAGGACGGCCTCGCCGAGTCCGACTTCGACCTTCAGGGTCGTCTCGCCGGCCGGGAAGGCCACGTTCCGGAGGTCGACGACGAGGGAACCGGCGCCCATGTCGTACGACTCGGGGAGGTCCGCGACGGTGCGCGGGGTCTCGGTGCGCTCGCCGTAGTCGCCGCGCAGGTCCACGTCGGCGGCGGTGGCGATGCCGGTGCCCAGGGCGAGTGCGATGGCGGGGGCGACGAGCCAGCGGGCGCCGCCGGCGAACGCCGCGGCCATGATCCCCAGCCCGGCGACCACCAGCAGACCGGCAACGGCCGCGCCGCCGCCGAGGCCCGCGGTCCAGAAGCCGATCCCCACGGCCGCCAGCGAGGCGATGAGCACCGCGATGCCGAGCGCGACGCGGCCCGCCATCGATGCGGCGCCCGCTCCGCGGCGTCCGCGCACGAGCCACCAGATCGCTGCGCCGAACACCGCGAGGATCACCAGGGGGCCGCCGAACCAGCCGGGCCACCAGAACAGGTGGTCGGCGCCGATGCCGAGGGCGATGAACAGGAGGACCGCGCCGCCGATGATCGCCGCGCGCGACACGCGCCGCGGGGTCTGGGTGGACGGGTCGTCCTCGGAGCCGTCCTCGGGCACCAGCAGCCAGGCGGCGAGGTAGAGCACGATGCCGACACCGCCGATGAACACCAGGCCCACCGCGGCGATGCGCGTGATGACCGGGTCGATCCGGAAGTACCGGGCGATGCCGGCGCACACGCCGGCGATCACCCGCTCGTCACGGGGCCGGGTGAGCCGCTTGGCGGCGGGCTCCTGCGGGCCGGGGTCCTGCGGGGCGGGGTCCGGTTCCCCGTTCGGCAGCTGGGCGGTGGGTTCGTCGTTCACGGTCGCATCCTCCATCTGGGCGGGCCACGACTCCAGCCTGCTCCGGACGGGCCCCGCCGCCCATTGGGGATGACCCCGACCGGACCCTCAGACGGGTGTCGGGGTTGGCCCCGCAAACGACGTGGGGGCTCCCGTCCGGGAGCCCCCACGCAGCGCTTCGGTGGCCGGGTGGCCTGGGTTACATCATGCCGCCCATGCCGCCCATGCCGCCCATGTTCGGGCTCATGCCGCCCATCCCACCCGCGGCGTCCTCGGGCTTGTCGACCACCACGCACTCGGTG
>JADLHW010000118.1 GCA_020848615.1 Thermoleophilia bacterium | reverse complement strand
GATCGGCGTGAACGCGGGGTCCCTGGACCCCGAGCTCGTGGACGCCCTCATGGACGAGAACGCCCGGCGGCCCGAGCCCGTGAGCGGCGACGCGGTGATCCGGGAGGCGATGATCCGCAGCGCGCTCTCCTCCGCGGAGGCCGCGGAGGCGATCGGCCTGCCGCACGATCGCATCATCCTGTCCTGCAAGGCGAGCCGCCTGCGGGAGATGGTGGCGGTCTACGCCGAGCTGTCGGAACGGTGCGACCTGCCGCTGCACCTGGGGCTCACCGAGGCCGGGATGGGCAGCAAGGGCATCGTCTCGACCTCGGCGGCCCTGGCGATCCTGCTGCAGCGCGGCATCGGCGACACGATCCGGGCGAGCCTCACCCCGGAGCCCGGCGCGGACCGGTCGCTGGAGGTGCGGGTGTGCCTCGACCTGTTGCAGAGCCTGGGGCTGCGGTCGTTCCGGCCGCAGGTGACCGCCTGCCCGGGGTGCGGGCGCACCACCAGCACGTTCTTCCAGGAGCTGGCGCAGCGTATCGAGGGCCACCTGGAGGAGCGCATGCCGGCCTGGCGGGAGGAGCGTCCGGGCGTCGCGGACCTGACGGTCGCGGTGATGGGCTGCATCGTCAACGGGCCGGGGGAGAGCCGCGCCGCGGACATCGGGATCAGCCTGCCCGGCACCGGGGAGTCGCCCAGGGCCCCCGTCTACGTGGACGGGGAGAAGGTGGCGACCCTGGAGGGGCCGGGTGTGGCCGAGGACTTCATCGCGATGGTCGAGCGGTACGTCGCGGAGCGGTTCCCCGCCGCCTGACGCACCGCCCGGTCGTCGCGGAATCAGGCCAGGCTGGCCTCGAGCGTCAGCTCCACGTTGCCCTTGAGGGCGCCGGAGACGGGGCAGCCGTCCTTCGCGGCCTCCGCCGCCGCCTGGAACCCGGCCGCGTCGATGCCCTCCACGACGCCCACCACGGTGAGCGCCGACCGGGTGATGCCCGTGCCGGGCACGAAGGTCACGGTCGCCGACGCGCGCAGCTCGGTGGGCGGGGTGCCGGCCTTGGTGAGCCCGTTCGAGAGGGCCATGCAGTAGCAGGAGGCGTGCGCGGCGGCGATGAGCTCCTCGGGGCTCGTGCGCCCGTCGGGCGTCTCGGCACGGGAGGGCCATGTCACGTCCAGCGGCCCGAAGGCGCCGCTGCCGACGCTGGTGATCGTCCCGCTCCCGGTGAACAGCTCGCCCTTCCAGGTGACCTCGGCACGGCGTTCGGCGGCCATTGCGCTCCTCCCATGGTGTTCGGCGTGGGAGGACAGGTTAACCGGGCGGGACCGGCGCCGGACGCCGAACCGGCGGGGCTCAGCCGGACGTGCGCCAGCCGTTGCGCCCGGCGGCCTTGGCCTCCAGGAGCGCCGCGTCGGCGCGGGTGACCAGGCGCTGCGGGTCCGGATGGCCGTCGGACACGGCGATGCCCATGCTCACCGTCGTCCGGGCGGTGCTGCCGGCGCCGAGGGTCAGCTCGGCGTGCTCGACCTTGGCGCGGATCGCCTCGGCGATGCGTCGCGTCGCCTCGGGCGTGGTCTCCACCAGCACGATCAGCAGCTCGTCGCCGCCGTACCGGAACACGAAGTCCCCGGCCCGGACCTGGTCGGACACGATGGTGGCGACCTGCTGGAGCGCCACGTCCCCCGCGTCGTGCCCGTGGGCGTCGTTGATGTGCTTGAAGTGGTCGACGTCGATGAGGATCACCGCGAGCAGCTGGGACCGGGTGCGGTGCAGCGCGACCTCGTGGCCCAGCACCGCCGGGAGGAACCGCCGGTTCAGGAGCCGCGTGAGGTGGTCCCGGCCCGCGTCGAACTCCTGCTGCCGGTCGAAGAGCGTGGTGAGCAGGAACCGCAGCGCGTCGAGCTCGCGCTGCAGCTCGGAGAGCAGCTGGCGACGGATCTCCGGCGTGATGCCCACGGTCCCCAGGCGGGGGAGCAGGATGGAGTCGATCCGCTCGATCGACGAGGTGAGCGAGTCGAGCTCCGGCCCCCCGCCCAGCATCACGACGCCCTTGTGGGCGAGCCACAGCCCGAACTCCGACGACGCCAGGGCGGCCAGCGGCCCGGGGACCTCGCGGGTCTCGAGGCTGAACAGCACGCCCTGGCACCACTCCAGCAGGGCCGCCCGCTGCCGCTCGCGCTCCGCCGCGACGTTCTGGGTGGCGGTGGCGAGGCGGTACGCCTCGTCGGTCCGGACGCTGCGCTCGGTGCTCCGGGCGAACGCCTCGCTCATGCACTCCAGCGAGAGGTCGAGCATGTCGCCCGCGAACTGGGCGGCGTCCACGATCGCGGCGGGGTCCAACGCCGACTCCTGGAGGATCTCGGTGATGCGGCGCTTCAGGATGCGCATCCCCTGCACGACCAGGTGCACCGGCACCTGGGTGCGCGCGTGGATCTCGCCGATGTGGCGCTGGTGGGCGATGACCGCCTCGGCGCCGTCGGCCGTGAACGGGGTGAACAGCTCCGTGAGCCAGCGCTGCATCGTCGAGTGGAGCCGCTCGTGGACGACGTCGTGGTCCAGGAACACCGCGGCCTCCGGGGAGGCCAGCATGTGCGTGTAGAACACCTCGGCCAGATCGCCCCGGGCACCGTCGACGAGCCGGGTGACGGCCGCGCGGACCTCGCCGGGCACGCGTTCCGCCGTGGCGCACCAGGTCGCTGTGTCTCCCGCTGCCATCGGCGGCGATCCTATGCCCGAACGTGCGGGAATGTGACAGCCGGGCCGCGGCTTGACGCAGCCGCACCATGGCGCACCCGGCGGGAATCTGTCGTGCGGGCGCCGGGTCCCGCCGCATGATGCCGGCGCACCATGCCCGGACACGGCCCGGGTAGACTCGGCCGGACCGGAGAGGACGATGCGGGGATACGAGATCGGCGAGGCCACGGTGCGGCGCGATGGGCTGGAGCACGTGCCGCATCCCCTGATCGTGCTGGACGCGGACCTCGCCGTGACGGCCGCGAACGCACGCGCCGTGCGGCTCTGCCTCCGGGGTGACGGCGATCCGGTGGGCCCGCCGTTCCTGACCGGCCCGCTGGCGGAGGCCTGGACGCCCCCGGTCGCGCCGCTCATCGGGATGGCGGCGGGCACGGGGGCGACCGCCCGCGGTGTGCACACCAACCGCGTGACCGGCGCGCGCGAGCTCATCACGGTCACCCCGGAGCACGACGCGTCGGGCCGCGTGATGGGGATGTCGGTGATGGCCCAGCCGGCGGACGCCGCCGCCGAGGAGGCCGACCGGCTCGGCGTGCGCGTGCGGTTCCTGGAGGGGGTGTTCGACCACCTGCCCGTCCCGGCCCTGGTCGTGGACGCGGAGACCGGGGTGGTGCTCGCCGCGAGCCGCGCGCTGGCGGACATCGTGGGCGCGCGTCCCGGGGAGCTGGTGGGCGAGCGGACGCCCCTGGCGTTCCTGGACGGGTGGACGCACACCGCCGGCCCCGGGCGGTTCCCCGCCGCGATCCGGTCCCGCCGCGGCGCGCTGGTGCGCGCACGCGCCGATGTGGCCGACTCGCGCGACGCCCGGGGACGCACCGTCCGCGTGCTCACGGTGGCTCCGGAGACCGGCTGGACGGACCCGTCCGAGGCCCCCGCGCCGGCGGAGGCGCGGGCCGCGGTGGCCCGGCTCACCCCGCGGCGCCGGCAGGTGCTGGAGCTGCTGTGCGAGGGCCTCGACACCGAGACCATCGCGGTGCGCCTCGTGATCTCCGGGCACACCGCCCGGAACCACGTGCAGGCGGTGCTGCGGCACCTGGACTGCCGTTCCCGTCTGCAGGCCGTCGCCATCGCCCACCGGGCGGGGCTGGGCGGGCGCTGACCGGCGGGCGCACCCGCTAGGGTGCGCGGCCATGACCGACTCCGCTCCCGACGGCTGGCGCATGCCGTCCTCCCCGCTGCGCGGCTCCGTGCGGCTCTCCGGGCGGCTGTGGCCGACCCTCCGCGACGCCCCGGCGGACGCCGAGGCGATCAGCCACAAGCTCATGGTCCGGGCGGGCCTCGTGCGGCAGCTGGCCTCCGGGCTCTACAGCTTCCTGCCGTTCGGGCTGCGGTCGCTGGAGCGGATCATCCGGATCATCCGCGAGGAGATGGACCGCATCGGCGCCCAGGAGCTGCTGCTGCCGGTGATGCACCCGGCGGAGATCTGGGAGGCCACGGGCCGGTACGGCCTTGACGAGCAGTTCCGCCTGCAGGACCGGGGCGGCCGCGCCATGGTGCTGGGCATGACCCACGAGGAGATCATCACCTGGCATGCGGCCCGGGAGCTGCGCTCCTACCGCGACCTGCCGCAGTCCTGGTACCAGTTCCAGACCAAGCTGCGCGACGAGCCGCGGCCCAAGAGCGGCATCCTGCGGGTGCGCGAGTTCATCATGAAGGACTCCTACTCGATGGACCGCGACGTGGCGGGGCTCGAGGCGTCGTACGCCGCGCACGCCGGGGCGTACTCGCGCATCTTCGACCGGGCCGGCCTGGTCTGGTACATGGTCGAGAGCGACGTCGGGATGATGGGCGGCATGGGCGCCCACGAGTACATGGCGCCGAGCACCGCCGGGGAGGACACGATCGCCCGCTCCCCGGGCGGGGCGTACGCGGCGAACGTCGAGCTCGCGGTGTCGGTGGCGGGGGAACCGGACTTCGGCGACGCCCCGGCCGCGCCGGAGCCGTTCGACACGCCCGGCATCGGCACGATCGACGAGCTGGCGGCGTTCACCGGCCTGTCCCCGCGCATGCTGGCCAAGAGCGTGGTGGTGGTCACCGACGACGGGACGCCGGTGCTGGCGCTGGTGCGGGGCGAGCACACCCTGCACGAGAAGAAGCTCGCGCACGTCGTGGGCCGGCACCGTCCCGCGCAGCCGGACGAGATCCGCGAGTGGTTCGGCGCGTCCCCGGGGTCGCTCGGCCCGGTGGGCGTCGAGGGCGTCCGGATCGTCGCCGACCCGACGATCGCCCGCGGCCACCACGTCACCGGCGCGAACCGCGACGGCGTGCACCTGCGGGGCGTCGTGCTGGGCCGGGACTTCCAGGCCGAGGTGGCCGACATCCGGGAGGTGCTGGAGGGTGAGGGGTGCCCCGTGTCCGGCGAGCCGCTGATCCTGGAGCCCGTCATCGAGATCGGCAACATCTTCAAGCTGGGCACCAAGTACTCCGGGCCGCTGGGGGCGACGTACCTCGATCAGGAGGGCCGGGAGCAGCCCATCGTGATGGGCAGCTACGGCATCGGCCCGGCACGGGTGCTGGCCGCCGCCATCGAGCAGGGCAACGACGAGGCCGGCATCGTGTGGCCGAAGGCGCTCGCCCCGTTCGACGTGCACATGGTGCTGGTCGGCGACGCGGGCAGCCCGCAGGGCGAGTACGCGGAGCGCCTGTTCACCGAGCTCACCGGCCTGGGGCTGGAGGTCCTGCTGGACGACCGCGCGGGCACCAAGCCGGGGGAGAAGTTCGTGGAGGCCGAGCTGCTGGGCTGCCCGGTGCGCGTCACCATCGGCAAGCGCACGCTGCCCGACGGGCCGCTGGAGGTGCAGGTGCGCAGGGGCCGGGAGCGGCGCGACGTGCCGCTGGACGGCGCGGCCGCGGCCATCCGGGAGCTGTGGGACAGCCTGTAGGCGTGGTAGCCTGACCGGGTCCACGGGGCGTGGCGCAGTCTGGTAGCGCACCCGGCTGGGGGCCGGGCGGTCGGAGGTTCAAATCCTCTCGCCCCGATGTGAACGAGGGGCCCGCGACGAGCGGGCCCCTCGCGTTTCCCGGGCCGGAGGTGCGATGAGCGTCCCACGTGTGCGGCTCGCGGCGGACGGGCCGGAGCTGTCCCGGATCGTCGCCGGCGCGTGGCGCCTCGCCGACCGGGACCTGGGGGCCGCGGGCCGGCGCCGGTGGGTCGAGACCTGCCTTGATCTCGGCATCACCGCGTTCGACCACGCCGACATCTACGGCGGGTCCGCGGTGGAGGAGCTGTTCGGCGAGGTGCTCGGCGCCGCGCCCGGGCTGCGGGACCGCATGCGGATCGTCACCAAGTGCGGCATCCGCCCGGTCGACCCCGGCCGGCCCGCGCACACCGTGAAGTCCTACGACACCTCGCGTGCGCACATCACCGCCTCCGTGGACGCCTCGCTGCGGGCGCTCCGCTGCGGGCACATCGACGTGCTGCTCCTGCACCGGCCGGACGCCCTGATGGACCCGGACGAGGTGGCCGCGACCTTCCGCGACCTGCGGGACGCCGGGAAGGCGCGCCACTTCGGCGTGTCGAACCACGCGCCGTCGCAGTTCGCCCCCCTGCACCGCCGCCTCCCGCTGGTGACGAACCAGGTCGAGCTCTCGCCGCTGCACCTGGACGCGCTCGGCGACGGGACCCTCGACCAGTGCCTCGACCTCGGGCTCAGGCCCATGGCCTGGTCGCCGCTGGGCGGCGGGCGCCTGTTCGACGCGCGGGACGCCCCCGCGGCGCGGGTGCGGGCCGTGCTGGAGGCGCTGGGGGCGGAGCGGGGCGTGAGCGCGGCGACGATGGCGTTCGCCTGGGTGCTGCGGCATCCCGCCGGCGTGCTGCCGGTGACCGGGACGATGCGCGCCGAGGGGCTGCGGGACGCCGTGGGGGCCCTCGAGGTGACGCTGAGCGCCGAGGAGTGGTACCGCGTGTGGGAGGCGTCGACGGGGCACGAGGTGCCGTGACCCGCCGGTAGGATCGCCCGCGTGACGACGCCCGAGCAGCCCGGCCCGCCGCGCCGGCCGCACCCGTTGCGCTGGCTGCCGAACGCCCTCACCGTGGGCCGCCTCGCGGCGCTGCCCGTGCTCGTCTGGGTGCTGGCGGCCGCGGACGGCCCCACATCGGCGACCGCGGCCTGGCTGTTCGCCGGCGTCGCCGTGACCGACTTCATCGACGGGAAGCTCGCCCGCGCCTGGCATGCGGAGACCACCTTCGGGCGGCTCGCGGACCCGTTCGCCGACCGCATGCTGGTGGCCGTGGGGCTGATCGGGCTCATCCTGCTGGACCGCATGCACCCCGCCGGGCCGGTCATCGTGCTGGTGCGCGACGTCGGGACCATCGGCGCGGTGGTCGCGTTCCGCAGGAGCGGGCTGGACATGCGCGTCGACATGCTCGGCAAGACCAGCAGCTCGCTGGTGATGGCGGCCATCGCGCTCGCCCTGCTGTCCACCGCCGCATGGATCGACTGGCTGTTCTGGGCGGGGGTCGTGCTGTCGCTGGTGGCGTTCGCGAACTACGCGCGCACCGCCGCCCGGCAGCTGCGGGCCGCACCGCCCTCGACCCCCGCATGAGGGTTTCCGGTTCCTGGGCTATGCTGGGCACCTCACGCAACCCGAGAAGGACGGAAACGTTCATGGAGCTGGAACCCCTGCCCGAGCTGGGCTCCCTGTCGGATGCCGAGCTGAAGGCGCACATCGGGGAGCTGAAGGAGCGTGAGATGGAGCTCTCGATGCAGCGGCGCGCGCTGCACGGGCGCATCGACATCCTGCGCGGCGAGCTCGTCCGCAGGCTGTCCGCGAAGGACGAGGGCGAGCTGTCGGTGCTCGACTTGGACCAGCTGGCGAACATCCTCGCCGGCCGGATCCAGGACGTCGGACGCCTCGAGGGCTGACGGGAGCCGAGCGATGAGGTGCGCCGAATGCGGGGCGGTCCAGAGCGAGGCGCACCGGTTCTGCAGCAACTGCGGCGCGCCGCTGCGCCCGGAGGGCGCAACCGCGGAGTCCACGGGGCCGTGGACGATGGGGGGCACCTCGGAGGAGTGGACCGCCGCCGGCGCCCACCCCGACGGGCCGGTGCTCGCGGTCCGCGCCGGCGGGCCGCAGGGCGCGCTCATCGTGATCCCCGACCAGGGTGTCGTGACCATCGGGCGGTCGCCGACCTCCGACGTGTTCCTGGACGACGTGACGGTGTCGCGTGACCACGCGCAGATCCTCAGCGGCGACCGCGGGCTCATCCTGCGCGACCTCGGCAGCCTCAACGGCACGTACGTGAACCGCCGCCGCATCGACGAGGACGAGGTCCTCCACGACGGCGACGAGCTCCAGGTCGGCAAGTTCCGTCTCACGTTCATCGCCCAATGACCACCCAGGACGCACCCGCCCTGTTCCCGCCCGGCGAGGAGGAGCCCACCATCACGATCGGGGCCGTCTGCGAAATGCTCAAGTCCGAGCATCCGACGATCTCGATCTCGAAGATCCGGTACCTCGAGGACCAGAAGCTCATCGCGCCGAAGCGCACGCCCGGCGGGTACCGGCTGTTCACGACCCGCGACGTGGAGCGCCTGCGCACCATCCTGCGGCTGCAGCGCGACGAGTTCCTGCCGTTGCGGGTGATCCGCCAGGAGCTCGACGCCTCGGCCACCGGGGCGTTCAGCGCCACCACGCAGGCCAAGGAGCTCAAGCGGGCGCGCCTGTCGGAGCCGGCGCCCACGCGGCGGCATTCCGTCGACGAGGTGCTGCGCGAGACCGGCGCATCGCCGGGGCTGCTGCGCGACCTCCAGGCGTACGGCCTGGTGAATGCCGGCGCCGGCCTGGACGACACCGAGAAGGAGATCCTGCAGACCGCCGCGGAGCTCGCCGCGTACGGCGTGGAGCCCCGCCACCTGCGCCTGTTCCGCACCGCCGCCGAACGCGAGGCGGGCCTGCTGGAGCAGCTGCTCACGACGGGCCTGCGGTCGCGCAACCCGGAGCGCCGGCGGGAGGCGCTGGACGCGCTGGAGAGCCTCGCCGCGATGGTGTCGCACATGCGCCACCTGATGCTCGTGACGGAGCTGCGGGGAATGGTGCATCCGGGCTGATGGACCTGGACGCGGTGATCCGCAAGGTCCCGGACCACCCGAAGCCGGGGATCCTGTTCTACGACGTCATGCCGGTGTTCGCGGACCCCGCAGCCCTGGACCACTGCGTGCGGGAGCTCGCCGGGTGGGCCCGGCCCATGGACGTGGACGTGGTGCTGGGCGCGGAGAGCCGCGGCTTCATCCTGGGCGGCGCGCTCGCCCGGGAGCTCGGCACGGGGTTCGTGACGGCCCGCAAGCCCGGGAAGCTGCCCGGCGCGACGATCCGCGAGGAGTACGAGCTGGAGTACGGCACGGATGTGCTGGAGATGCACGCCGACGCCGTCCGCCCGGGGCAGCGCGTGCTGGTGCACGACGACCTGCTGGCGACCGGCGGCACCGCCGCCGCGAAGATCCGGCTGGTGGAGGCCATGGGCGGCGTCGTGGCCGGCGTCGCGTTCGTCGTGGAGCTCACGTTCCTGCCCGGGCGCGCGCGGCTGGCGCCGCACCCGGTGCGCGCCCTGGTCGCCTACGACTCGGAGGCGGTGCCGGCGGCGTGATCGCGATCGGCGTCGACATCGGCGGCACGGGCATCAAGTCCGCCCTGGTGGACACCGCGAGCGGCGAGCTGGTGAGCGAGCGGCTGCGCACCCTCACCGCGGGCGGCTCGCCCGGCCACATCGCCGCGGCCCTCGCGGAGCAGCTCACGCGGCTCGGCTCGGACGGGCCCATCGGCATCGGCTTCCCGGGCGTGGTGAAGGACGGCGTGGTGTTCACCTCCGCCCACGTCGACGACGAGTGGCAGGGGATGGACTTCCGCGCGGCGATGCGCGACGCCGCCGGCCGGGACGTGGTCGTCCTGAACGATGCCGATGCCGCGGGGCTCGCCGAGTGCCGGTTCGGCGCCGCCAGGGACGTCCCCGGCGTGATGCTCATGCTCACCCTCGGCACCGGGATCGGCTCCGCGATGTTCGTCGACGGCTCGCTGGTGCCGAACCTGGAGCTCGGCCACATCGAGGTGCGCGGCAAGGAGGGGGAGGTCCGGGCCGCCGCCAGCGTCCGGGAGCGCAAGAAGTTGTCGTGGGAGGAGTGGGCCGAGCGCGTGAACGAGTACCTGGACCACGTCGACCGGCTCGTGTGGCCCGACCTCATCGTCCTGGGCGGCGGGGTCACCAAGAACGCCGAGCGGTTCCTGCACCTCCTGGAGGCCCGCCCGCCCATCGAGATCGCGCGCCTGGAGAACCGGGCGGGCATCGTGGGTGCCGCGATGCGGGCGGCCGAGGGGCGTTCATAGCCGCCGGTTACGGGGTTCGGATCACCTGCGCGTGGACGGTGGTCACGTGACGGAGGCCCAGGGCCGCGGCGGCGGCGGGTGAGAGGTCCAGGTCGCGCCCCGGCACGAACGGGCCGCGGTCGTTGACGCGCACGACGACCTCCCGGCCGGCGTGGGTGAGCCGCAGCAGCGTCCCGAACGGGAGGGTGCGGTGCGCGGCCGACAGGGCGGTCTGGTCGAACGCCTCGCCGGAGGCCGTGAAGCGCACCGTGGGCGCGTACCAGCCGACCTTCGCGGTGAAGCGCGCGCCGGCGGGGGTGGGGGTGTCGCCCGTCATCCCGGACGGCGTCGCCACCGACTGGGCTGGGCCGGCGGGCGCCGCGCCGAACGTGATGGGCAGGCCGGAGCGGGCGTCCACCGGGGTGGCCCCCGGGAGGCTGCGGTTCTGCAGGACCGCGGCGGGAAGGCCGCGGGTGACGCCCGCGTCGGTCCTGGCGCCGCCGAGCGGCTGCGCCGTGCGACCGGTCCCGCCCACCGTGGCGCGGGCGGCGCGCAGCCGGGCGGTCACCCGGGCGCGGCGGGCGGCGAGCAGGCGCGTGTCGGCGGCCAGGCGCTCCTTGCGCCGCTGCAGCTGCACCTCGGTGGCGCGGAGCTCGACGACGGACCGCCGGTACTCCTCCAGCATGGCGGCGTCGCTGCGGGCGACCGCGTCCATGAGGTCCTTCCGGGCCCGCGCCCCGTCCGGGTCACCGCCGATGATCTCCAGGATCGGGCTCACCACGGGCTGCGCGTAGATCTGCCGGAGCCTCGTGTTGAGGATGAGCAGGCGCGCCCGGTAGCGGCTGCGGGTCGCATCCAGGCGGGCGCGGGTCGCGACGAGCGCGGCGCGCTCCTGGTCGAGGGCGGCCTCCGCGCGGTCGTGGGCGCGGGCCACGGCCCGCTGGCGCTGCTCCAGGCGGCCGATGTCCGGGGCCGCCGCGGCGTGGGCGGTGACGACGCCCACGGCGATCACCGCCAGGGGCGCGAGGGCGACTCGGGGGACGGCGCGCATCACCCTTGGGTATCGGCCGGTGCCGGGCCCGCGTTGACCCGCGGGGCGGACCGCGATCAGCCGGTGGCGACGCCCCGCAGGTGGGCGACCAGGGCGTCGGCCGACAGGGGGGTGCCCGTGGCCGCGCGCATGAGCTCCCCGGTGGGCAGCAGGTTGCCGCTGTGGTGGACCCGGTCCCGCATGAACCCGAGGATCTCCGGGAAGCGCCCGTCGGCGACCGCGGCGTCCAGGCCGCCCAGGTGGGTGTCGGCGGCCTCCGCGAGCTGGGCGGCGTACAGGTTCCCCAGCGTGTAGGTCGGGAAGTAGCCGAACAGCCCCTCGGGCCAGTGGATGTCCTGCATCACGCCGGCGCCGTCGTCGGGCGGCGTGACCCCGAGGAACTCGCGCATCCGGGTGTTCCACTCGCCGGGCAGGTCCCCGACCTCCAGGTCGCCGCGCATCAGCGCGAGCTCCAGCTCGAAGCGCAGGGCGATGTGGAGGTTGTAGGTCACCTCGTCGGCCTCCACGCGGATGTACGACGGCTCCACGGCCGTCGCCTCGCGGTGCAGGGCGGCGGTCTCCAGGCCGCGCATGGCGTCGGGGAACCGGCCGTGCAGGAGGGGGGTGATGCGCTCCCAGAACGCCCGGGTGCGGCCCACGTGGTTCTCCCAGAACCGGGACTGCGACTCGTGGGCCCCCATGGACGGGGCGTCCAGCAGGGCCGTGCGCGCGTACGCGGCGGGGAACCCCTGCTCGTACATCGCGTGGCCGGCCTCGTGCAGCACCGCCATGATGCTGCCCACCGGGTTCGCCTCGTCGACGCGGGTCGTGAACCGCACGTCCCCGTACCCGGGGCTGCTGGTGAACGGATGGGCGGAGAGCGCGACGGCGCCGCCGGACAGGTCGTAGCCCACCATCTCCGCCAGGTCCCTGGCGAGCGCGACCTGGGCCTCCGCCGGCCACTGCCGCCGCGGGAGCGGGGGACGCGGCCGGGACGCGCCGATCTCCACCAGCGGCGTGAGCCGCTCCCGGAGGTCCGCGAACACCGGCACCAGCTCCGCGGCCCGCGCACCCGGCTCGTAGTCGTCGAGCAGCGCGTCGTACGGCTCCACGCCGTCCGCCACCGTGCGGGCCTGCAGGCGCTTGAGCTCCACCACCCGGCGGAACGGCTCGGCGAACGCGGCGAAGTCACCCGTGGGGCGCAGCTCGATCCACATCCCCACGCACCGGGACGTCGCCTCCGAGAGGTCCCGCACCAGGGAGACCGGCATGCGCTGCGCCCGCCGCCGGGCGCGGAGCATGAGCTCCACCTGCCGGGCGCGTTCCGGGGGCAGGCCGTCGTGGGCCTCCAGCTCGGCGAGGGGGCCGTCGAGGTCCGGCCGCACGAGCTCGCGGTGATGGATCGTCGCCAGGGTGCCGAGCTGCCGCGCCCGGGTCTCGCTGCCGCCGGGCGGCATGCCGGTCTCCCGGTCCCACCCCAGCAGGCCGGCGGCGCCGCCGACGGCGGCGAGGGTGCCGGACCACTCCTCGAACAGCTGCCACGCGTCGGTCACCGCACGATCCTACGGGACGCCCGGGCGGGGTAGGGTCCGGTGCGTGACCGGGCCCGTGAAGCGCAACCGCCTCCTGATCCTGTGGGAGGACCTGCCGATCGGGGTCCAGATCGCCGTGGTGCTGCCCACCGCCATCCTCGGCCTGTGGGCCGTGCACGTGTGGTTCCTGGGCCAGCCGAACGGCCGCGGCTTCGGCTACGGGCTGTTCTGGGGCCTCATCGCGACGTTCGTCATCGTCGGCTCGACGCGTGCGGAGCGCGCGCGGCGGCGGGCTGCGCGCCCGCCGGACCGGGGGTGAGCACCCGGTCCCGGACGGCGCACCGCCCGGAACCGGGTGCCCGGCCGGTCAGGAGGCCGCGGCGGTCTGCAGTCGCTGCAGGGCGGTCGTGAACTCCTGGGCGATGGACGCGACCCTGGAGGCGTCACCGGCCTCCGCGGCGTCCAGCAGCTCCCGCCCGAGGCGCGAGATGTCCGGGGACGCGGCGACGATGGCGGCCCGCTTGGTCTCCAGGGCGGGGACGTCGACGGTGTAGCCGCCCATCTTCGCGGTGATCGAGTCGAAGTCGTCGAGCTGGCTGCGCAGCAGGCTGCTGTTCTTCTTCAGCGCGTCCGGCCCGTCCGCGGCGGCCTGCAGGGTGAGGCCGAACTGCGTGAGGGTCTGCGCGAAGGTCTGGATGTCGGCGACGAACGTCGCGGTGCTCACGGTCTGGCCCGGGGTGGGCGGCGTGGCGGTGGTGTCCACCGGGGGCGCCGTGGCGGTGGTCTCCACCGGGGCGGTCGGGGTGAGGCTCTCGGTGGTGGCCCCGGTCGCGGTGTCGTCCGTCTCGCCGCACTTGGTGAGGCCGAGCTCGGCGGCCTTCTGCTTGGCCTGGCTCTCCAGCGCCTCGATCTTGGGGCTCAGGTCGGCGAGCACGGTCGTGGCGCTCTCACCGCCGGAGATGCGGTCCTTCGCCTGCGTGATGGCGTCGGTCTGCTGCTGCAGCAGGCCGAGGGCCTCGTCGTACGCGGCCTTCAGGTCCGAGGGCGGGGTGAGGGCCTTGAGCCGGGTGATCTGCTCGTTCTGGACCGCGAGGCCCTTCTCCAGGTACGGCACGATGTCGGCCTCGGAGGCCGGATCGCCGAGGGCCTCCACCTTGGTGTCGATGTCGGCGCAGATGGCATCGGCCTGCTGACGGAACTGGTCCGCGGTGAGCGCCGCCGTGGTCTGCGTCACCGGCTTGTCGGCCGTCTTGCTCCCCCCGCAGCCCGCGGCGACCAGGATGCTGGCGGCGGCGAGCGCGGCGGCGATGGAACGGCGGCGGATGGACTTCATGGCGTGGAGGCCTCCTTGCGGCGTCTCGGGTCCGGGTTCCGCGGAACGTGGCGCCGCGTCGACCGTTGCACGACCGACCCACGGGGGTGCGGCACGGTTACATCGGCGCGGCGTCGCCATGGATTACGCCAGAGGAACGGATGGTTGTCCGCCCCCCGATCGGGGAGGTTCCGGGGCCCCGCGGCGCGGCTCGGCGGATCCCTCCGGACCCGGGCGGATCCGGCTCGCCGTGGACGGTTCAGCCGGCCAGCAGGCCCACCACGGAGGAGGTCGCGGGCGCCCCGTGGGCGACCGGCATGCGCAGCCGGAATGTCGCGCCGGCGCCGGGGCGGCTCGCCACCTCCATGCGGCCCCCGTGCGCGCTGGCGATGAGCTGGCAGATCGCCAGGCCCAGGCCGGTCCCGGAGGTCGCGCCCGCCGCGCGGCCCCGGTAGAAGCGCTCGAAGACGTGCGGCAGCTCGTCGGGGTCGATCCCGGGGCCGCTGTCGCTCACGGCGAGGACCGCGTCGTCACCGCGCCGCTCGACCCGCATGCGCACCGAGGTGCCGGTGGGGGAGAACCGCACGGCGTTCGCCAGGAGGTTGTCCACGACCTGGCCCAGCCGCTCCCGGTCGCCGTCGGTGGGCAGGGCCGTGTCGCCCTCCAGGCGGATGACCACGCCCGCGGCGTCGGCCGCGGGGCCCGCCGCCTCGACCCGCTCGGCGGCGAGGGCGACCAGGTCCAGCGGCTCCGGGGTGAGGCTCATGCGTCCCGCCTCGGCCTGGGCGACCACCAGCAGGTCGCCCACGAGGCGCAGGAGGCGCCGGGCGTTGCGGTCGGTGATGCCGAGGAAGCGCTCCTGGTCGGCGGTGAGCTCGCCGCCCTCGCCGTCCAGGAGCAGCTCCAGGTACCCGATCACCGAGGTCAGCGGCGTCCGCAGCTCGTGGCTCACCAGGGCGAGGAACTCGTCCTTCAGCCGCTCGGCCTCCCGCTCCGCGGTGACCTCCCGGTGCACGAACACCCTGCCGATGTGGTGGCCCAGGCGGTCGCGCACCGGCGCGGTGTACCGCACGAAGGACCGGCCGTTCCCGGCGAGGCGGAACTCGTGCACGGCCTGCAGGTCGCGGTCCGCGCGGATCGTCGCGACGTCCGCCAGGTACGCCTGCGGGTCCAGCACCCCCGCCACGTCGTCGGGCGTGGTCGCGTCCGCGCCGCCGCACGGGCCGAGCAGCGGGACCAGCGCGGTGTCGAACGGGGTGTTCGAGATGAGGAGCCGGCCGCCGGCGTCCACCAGGTGGATGGCGTCCGGCGTGGCGTCCAGCACGGCGCGCACGATGCCGGCCTGGCGGCGGGCCGCCTGGAACGCCCGTGCGTTGTCGAGGGCGATCGCGATCTGGCCGGCCAGGTGGGAGATCGCCGGCCCGTCGAGGTCCGCGATGCCGGAGATCTCCGGCAGGGCGAGGTGCGCGGTGCCAAGCAGGCGGTCCGCGCGGGCCACCGGCACCCGCACCGTCGCGCCCCACGGGTCCGGCTGGATGCGGATGCCGTCGGCCTTGTCGGCACGCTCGCGCAGCGCCTCCGGGCAGTCGCCGAAGGTGACCGGAGGGCCGTCGTCGCCCAGCGGGAACGCGCCTCCCGACGCGCCGGCCAGGGCGCAGAGCCCCGCCAGGCCGATCCGGGCGATCGCCTGGGGCTCGGTCTCGCCGGAGAGGCGCTGCCCCACCCGGTACAGGGTCTCGGTGCGCTCCTGCTCGCGGCCGCGCTCGGCCAGCAGGGCGCGGAGCTCCCGGTTCTGCTCGAGCATGCGCCGCCGGTCGCCGCGCTCCGCCCGCAGGCGGCCGAGCACCATGACCAGCACCAGCAGGGCGAGCAGGCCCACGACGGCGTCCTGGGTGCGGGATCCGCCCAGCACGGGCAGCATCGCGGCCACGGAGGCGGTCGCCGCGAGGGCCATCCACAGCACCAGGCGGTCGAGGCGGCGGGGGGTCACCGGACGTCCATCGGCCGTGGCCCGGTGGCCTTGACCCGTGGCGACGCTCAAGTTTTCGGGGGAGCTGCCGATTGGGGGCACGACCGTGTGCCCCCGGCACCCCGCGCGAGCGGCCGGCCGGACGATCAGGAGGCCCCCAGATGACCAACGCGCCCAGCGGCGGAGAGCGCCGCAGACACCCCCGGATGCGCGTCGACGTGCCGGTGCGCCTCGCCGCCGAAGGCCACGGCGTGCCCGCCGACATCATCGACCTGTCCGAGGGCGGGTTCCTCGTGACCGGCTCCGACCTGCCCACCGGTTCGCGTGTGCGGCTCGAGATCGAGCTCGCGGAGCTGGGCTGGCATGTCCTCGACGCCGACGTGGTGCGGCGTGAGGAGGCCGGCGAGGGGGAGGAGCGGATCGCCGCGCGGTTCGCGCGTGTCGCCACCGAGGGGGGCCGCGACGCCATCCGCGCCTTCTTCGAGGCGCGCCTGGGCGCCGCCGCCTACCGCATCAACTGACTCACGGTCAGGCGAGGAAGTCCAGCCGGGACCCCGGCCCGCCGGGGGTCCGTCCCCCGGGGGCGCCGGCCTCCGGCTCGCGGTCCGGGTCCCGCTTGAAGCGGTCCCGCTGCTTGGCGGCGCGCTCCGCCTCGGGGATCCTGCGCGACTTCTCCAGGTCCCGCTTCACCGAGGCCGTTGCCAGCGCCTGGGTCTGGGCGTCCCGGTGGATCGTGGCCTGCGCGATGCGGACCGCGTCGATGCTCGCCGCCTGGTGGAACCCCGTGGCGTACGTCATCGCGCGACCCCTCCTAGGCCTGCGGGCCCGTCCCGGCGGCGGCGGCCTCCGCGGCGATCCGCGCCTTCTCGAGGCGCTCCCAGGCCATCTCCTCGGCGCGCATGTGGTCCGCCGGCGTGGCGTACATGTGCGCGCCGCGCGACACGGCCAGGTAGTCGGACCTGGCGCGTTCGAGATCGGCGACGGGATCGATGCGGGTGGTCTCGGCCTGCACGCTCACCTCCTGGGTCCCCTCGGCGGGGACCACGTCCGTGTCGTCTGTATCGGCAGCCGGCGCGCGGGATCAACCACCCGCGGCCCGGCAATCCCTCGCCGCGGCCGCGACGGCGTTTCCGGGCCGGGGGAAGCGGGCCTATGCTGCGCAGCGGCCGGCGGGCCCCACGACCGGAGCACCCCATGACACTGGACCCCATCCCCGAGCTGTCCACGCCCCACCGGGAGCCGCGGCGCACGAAGATCCTCGCGACGCTCGGGCCGTCCACGGACCGGCCCGGCGTGCTGGAGCGGATGGTCGACTCGGGCCTCGACGGCGTGCGCATCAACTGCGCGTACGACACCGCGGAGATGTGGGCCGAGCGGGTCGCCCGGGTGCGCGGCGCCGCCCGCCACGCGGGCAAGGCGCTGTCGGTGCTCGCCGACCTGTCCGGCCCGAAGCTGCGCCTTCCCGAGGACACCGAGCCGCTGGACGTCGCGGTGGGCCAGGAGCTGGCGTTCACCGGGGACGCGACCGTGGACGGGGCGATCACCAGCGGCTGGGCGGGCCTGCCGGAGGCCGTCGACCCGGAGCGCTCGGAGATCGTGATCGGCGACGGCACCCCCCGGCTGCGCGTCACCGGGGTGTCCGGCGGCACGGTGCGCGCGGTCTGCACCCGCGCCGGGCGGCTCGCGCCCCGCAAGGGCTTCTATGTGACGTTCGCGACGGGGGGCGCCGGGACCCTCGACGAGGACGACCTGCGCGACCTGGACGCCATGTGCCGCATCGGCGTGGACTTCGTGGCCCTGTCGTTCGTGCGGACCGCCGCCGACGTGCGGCGGCTGCGGGACGAGCTGGACGCCCGCGGCAGCAGCGCGCGGATGGTCGCCAAGATCGAGAAGGTCGAGGCGGTCGCGGTGCTCGACGAGATCCTGGAGGTCGCCGACGGCGTGATGGTCGCCCGCGGGGACCTGGGCGTGGAGGTGGGCGTCGCCCGCGTCCCCACGCTGCAGAAGGAGGTGATCCACAAGGCCACCACCCGGGGCAAGATGGTGATCACCGCCACCCAGATGCTGGAGTCCATGGTCACCAGCCCGGAGCCGACCCGCGCGGAGGCCACCGACGTGGCGAACGCGGTCCTGGACGGCACGTCCGCGGTGATGCTCTCCGGGGAGACCACCGTGGGACGCCACCCCGTGGACGCGGTGCGGGCCATGGCGGAGATCGCCGAGGTGGCGGAGGCCGCCGACCGGCCCTTCCACCTGGACATCGACGCGGAGCCGCGCACCGTCCCGGAGGCCGTGATCCAGTCCGCGGTGCACATGGCGGAGCAGCTCGACGCCGCGGCGATCCTCATCCCCACCACCACCGGGGGCTCGGCGCGCGCCGCCGCCAAGTACCGTCCCAGCCGGCCGGTGCTCGCCCTGTGCCTGGACGAGACGGTGCACAACCAGCTGGCCCTGGAGTGGGGCGTGGTCCCGGGGATGCTGCCCGAGGGGCTCGACACCCCCGACCAGCTCATCCACGGCACGCTGGCGGGCGGCCGGCGGCAGCTGGGCCTGACCGACGACGACCTGGTCGTCCTCACCTACGGGCAGCGGGTCTCCCGCCCGGGAAGCACGAACCTCATCCTCGTGCGCCGGCTGGCCGACGGGGGGACATGACGACCTCCGCCCCCGGCCGGGTGACCGCCACCCGCCGCGGTATCGTGCCCGGCAGTCCCCATCGCTCAGGAGGCCCGATGGCCCGCGTCACCACCGTCAGCCGGTCCGCCCGGCCCACCGTCAGCGTGGCCTCGGGATGGCCGCCGGCACGGCGCATGGGCCTCGGGGCGCTGCGGTTCGGCGGTGCCGCCATGAGCGACCGGCTGCTGTCGGGCGCCGGGGTGGGGATGGGGGAACGGGTCGTCGACCTCACCCCGGGGGCGGGGCGGCTCGGCCGCGCGGCCATGGCCCGGGACCTGCACCAGTGGACCGGGGTGTGCCTCGACCGGGCGCAGGCCCGGCGGGTGGCCGCCGCGGTCACCGGCCACGCGTCCGGCACGGTGCTGGGCGCGCCCGACCGCACCGGCCTGGCGTCCGGCTCGGCGACCGTGATGCTGGCCGAGGGCCTGCTCACCGGCTTGTCGCGGCCCAGCAAGCTCGCGGTGCTGGAGGAGGCCGCCCGCGTGCTGCGGCCCGGCGGGCGCCTTGGCGTGCACGAGCTGTGCGTGCTGGAGGGGCCGTGGGGCAGCGTCCCGGCCGAGGACATCATCGCCGAGCTGTCGGCGTTCGCGAACGGCGGCCTGCGGCCGCTCACCGAGGCCGGCTGGCGGGGGCTGGTGGAGGAGGCGGGGCTGTCGATGGGCGGGACCGCCCTCGGCGCGATCGAGCTGCCGAACCTGCGGACGCTCGCCCGGCAGGAGGGTCCGCGCGGCGCGGCCCGCGCGATGGGCGCCCTGCTGCGGCCCGGATCGGACTTCCGCCGCGTCAGGCGGTCCGTGGAGTCCGCCACGCGCCACCAGGACCGGCTCGCGGCGATCGTGGTGATCGCCGAGCGGCCCCTGGTGGGGCCGTTGCGCCGCCGGTGAGCCTCTGGCCGGGGTACCGGATCGGCCCGTACCGCATCGAGGCGGAGATCGGGGCCGGTGCCCAGGCCACGGTGTACCGGGCGCACGACGCCGGGCGCGGCCGGGACGTGGCCGTGAAGGTCCTGTCCGTCGACCTGGCGCACGACCCCACGTTGCGGGCCCGCTTCGAGCGGGAGGCGCGACTGGTCGCGGGACTCGACCATCCCGCGGTCGTCGCCGTGCATGACACCGGTGAGGTCGCCGGCCGGCCGTACATCTGCATGGAACTCGTCGACGGCGGCACCCTGCAGGCCCGCCTGGCGGAGGGCGGGGCGGTGGCCCCGCAGGAGGCGGCCGCCGTGCTGCGGCGCGTCGCGTCGGCCCTCGACCACGCCCACGGCGCGGGCCTGGTGCACCGCGACGTCAAGCCCGGGAACATCCTCATCGACCGGTCCGGGGACGCGTGGCTGTCGGACTTCGGCCTCGCCCGCGTCGCCGCCGATGCGGAGCGGCTCACGCGCACCGGCATGTGGGTCGGGACCCTGGAGTACATGGCGCCCGAGCAGATCCGGGCGCAGCGCGTGGGCCCCGCGGCGGACCTCTACGCGCTGGCGGCGGTGGCGTACGAGGCGCTCACCGGGCGGCCGCCGTTCGTGCGGGGTAACGCGGCGGACCTCATGCGCGCGCACCTCGCCGACGCGCCGCGGCCGGCGTCGGCGCTGCGGCCCGAGCTGGCCGCCGCCGACGCCGTGCTGGCGCGGGGGCTGGCGAAGGAGCCGGCGCAGCGGTTCGGGACCGCCGCCGCCTTCGTCCACGCCCTCGCGGGCGCGCTCGGCGCGTAGCGCAGGTTCGTCACGCCGCCCACCCGGAGGCCGCGAGGGCCTCGGCCACCCGCCGGCGGGCGCGGTGGGCGCGCACGCGGGTGGCGCCGGCGGTGAGGCCGATGACCTCGGCGATCTCCGCGGGGGCCTGCCCGGCGATGTCGCGGGCCGCGACCTCGCGGTACTCGGGGCTCAGCTCGCGCACGGCGGCGGCGACCGCCGCACCGAGCTCGCGGCCGTGGACCACGGTGAACGGGTCGGCGGACCGGTCGGCGACCTGCGGGAGCTCCTCCACCGGCACGGGACGCAGGGCCCGGCGCCGGGCGACGCGGTACGCCTCGTTGCGGGCGATGGCCGACAGCCACGCGCCGATGTCGTCGCCGTTGAAGCGGGGCAGGGCGCGCATCGCACGCGTCCAGGCCTCCTGCACGGCGTCGTCGGCGTCGTGGTCGTTGCGGAGGATCGACCGGCACATGCGGCGCAGGCGGGCGTCGTGGGCCTCCACCAGCTCGCGCTGCGCCCACGGGTCGCCGGCGGCGGCCCGGGCCGCCAGGCGGCGGTCGGCGTTGGAGCGGATGGCGACGACGGGGGCGGAAACGGTCTGCATGTCAGGAGGCTCCTGATCGGTGATGGGCGTTTCACCCGACACGACGCCGGCGACCGCTCCCGCCTTCCATGAACCCGCCTGGAATAATCCGCGGGCCGCGGTCGTCGTGAGTGGTTCGGCCACCGAACGGAGACAAGCTTTGAGCACCGCATCCGGCCCCCAGGACTGCCGCAGGCTCGCGGCGCTCATCGACCGCGACCTCGACGGCGAGCTCAACCCCGCCCAGCGGGCCTTCGCCGAAACGCACCTGGCCTCGTGCCCCGCCTGCCGCGCCCGGCGCGCGTTCCAGGCGGACCTGCGCGGCCGCCTGGACGCCGCCCTCGCGGCAGACGCCCCGCCCCCGGCGCTCCTGGAGCGGATGGCCCGGCTGCTGGAGGAGGAGGAACGGCGCGCCGAGGGGGCCGGCGCGTGAGGCCCAGCACCGTCCGCAGGCGGCGGTTCGAGGTGGTCTTCGGGGCCGAGCTGCCGCGCCTGTACCGCGCCGCCCGCCGGCACGTGCCAAGCGACGCCGACGCCGAGGACCTGGTGCAGGAGACCATGCTGCGGGCGTTCCGCGCGTTCGACCCGGCGGCACCGCCGGAGAACCCCGCCGCGTGGTGCCAGCGGATCCTCCTGAACCTGGCCGCCGACCGTGCCCGGGCCCGTGAGCGCCGGCCCGACCCGCTGTCGGTGGACGACGAGGGCGGGGGGCTGTACGACCGCCTGGAGGCCGGCCGCGACACCGGCATCTTCAGCGACCCCCAGCGGCTGGTGTCGCGCTGGAGCGACCGCGACGAGGTGCGCGAGGTCATGGACGGCCTGCCGGAGTGGGCCCGCCAGGTGCTGGTGCTCTCCCACGTCGCGGGCCTGCGGTACCAGGAGATCGCGGACGTGCTGGAGGTGCCGGTGGGCACCGTCATGAGCCGCCTGTCCCGCGCCCGCCGGGCACTGGAGCGCGGCCTCGCCGACCGGGCCGGGCTGCCGGACCGCAGCCGTCCTCGCGTCGACGCCCCGGACCCCGCGGCGCAGCCGCGCCTGGAGGGGCTGGAGCGCAGCTGGGGGCAGGTCCCGCCGGCGTTCTCGGCGCTCGCCGCCAACCCCGCGCTCCTGGACGCGGCCGCCCAGATGATGCGCACCGTCATCGACGACGGGGCCCTGTCGGCGGTCGTGAAGCGGCGCCTGCTCGCCGCCATCGACCGGGACGACGTGACCGACCCGGATCCCCCGGTCGCGCTCCTGCAGGAGTTCGCGCGGAAGGCGGCGCGGGCCCCGGCCGAGCTCACCCGCGCGGACTACGAGATCCTGGCGGCGGAGGGATGGACGGAACCGCAGGTGCTGGAGGCCCTGCACCTGGCCTCCTTCGCCCCGTACCTGTCCCGCATGAACACGGCCCTCGGGGGATAGCGCGGGACCCCGGCAATAGGATCGCCCGGAAACGCGGGCATCGCGGGCGGGTCCAGGGGAGGAACCCGGACGACGAAAGGCACGGCCAATGGCCGACGGCAACTACCTGGTGGGCATCGTCGGCGGCGGCTTCGGCGCGCTGCTGACGCACACGACCCTGCGCTACCTGGGCCTCGAGAACGACGAGATCGTGATCCTCGGGGACCAGGAGGATCCGGTGGCGACCTACCGGGCGTTCGCGTGGGGCCTGGGGCAGACCGTGCTGCGGTCCGAGAGCGAGAGCCACTTCCTCCCCGCCGACTGGCCCACGTTCGCGGTGCTCGACATGTTCGCGCGGCGACGGCTGCACAGCGTCGCCCGCAGCGTGAACCGCACGTTCAACCCGGGCGTCCCGGACATCCTGGCCGAGGCCCGGGCGGTTGCCGACACCTTCGGCTACCGGGAGAGCTTCCAGCACGGGCTGGTGGGCGACATCGTGCGCGGCGGCGAGGACCGCGACCCGCACTTCGGCATCTACGACACCGCCGGCACGCTCCGGGCCAGGGCCCGGCACGTGCTGGTGGCGGTCGGCCACAGCCCGCTGTTCTTCCCGCAGGTGCTCGAGGAGGCCCGGAAGGACTCGGCGCTGCGCGAGCGGATCGTGCAGGCGTACGAGCCCAAGCGGTACGCGCCGGGCGGGCGGTACGTGGTGGTGGGCAGCGGCATCGCCGGCGTGAACGAATGGGTGAACGTGCTGGAGGCCGGCGGTGAGTGCATCGCCCTGCGGCGCACCCCCGCCCCCGACGACCAGGACCTCAACGTCCCGCGCTGCCTGTTCGAGGCGTACGGCATCGACGCGTTCCAGCAGCTCGACCACGCCCAGCGGCTGCGGCTGCTCGGACAGGTGCTGAAGGGCACCACCCCGCAGCGGCGCAACTGGCAGACGCTCATCGCCGACGGCCACCGGGACGGCACGTTCCGCGAGGTCATCGGGGAGATCGCCTCCGTCGCCCCGGGCCCGGAGGGGCTGGTCGTCGACATCGCCCTGCAGCAGGGGGGCCGCACCGGGCCCCTGCACGTGACCGGAGTGTCGGCCGCGACCGGGTTCCGCAAGGACGCGGCGTCGCACCCACTGCTCGCACGTCTGGTGGAGCGGTACCGGCCGCCCATGGAGGGGCCGCGCATCGCGCTGAACGGCAGCTGCGGCATCCCGCCCGCCGACCGGCCCGAGAGCCGCCTGTGCATGATCGGCATCCACGCGAACATCGTGGTCCCGAACGGCGACACCATCGCCGGGCTCAAGTACATCGCGCGGCGGTTCTCCGCGGACGTGATGCGCGCCGAGCGCCGCGCCACGCGCGGCATCGTGGAACGCAACGCCCTGCACTTCCGGGCCATGCGGCGCACGATCGCCGACATCCGCGCCCTTCCCGACACCCCGCAGCTCGCCTAGGAGGCCGCCATGTGCCCGACGCTCCTCGGACGCCTCCAGACCCGCATCGTGATCCTGGTCCTGCCGGCCGTCCTCGCCGCGTTGCTGTCGCTGGTCACCTCCAACGGGGAATGGCTCGCGCTGGTGGGCCTGTACCTGGTGATGGGCGCCATCCTGGACTGCGTGGTCTACGCGCCCGTCGTCTCCTGGCAGCCGGGATGGCTCACGGGCATCCTCGGCCTCGCCGAGTACGTCCTGCTGCTCGTCCTGGCGCTCGCCCTGGGCTTCACCATCCCCGTGGGGCGGGCGACCCTGTTCTACGCGGCGGTGTGGCTCATCGCGCAATGCGTGCGCGTCGCGGTCCTGCCGCTCCTGTTCCTCACCCGCATCGAGGACGGGGGTGAGCTGCGCTCCGTGAGGTGGACGCTTCCCGCGGCGCACGAGCAGCTGCCCGTGCTCGCAGCGCCCGAGGAAACGCTCCCGGAACGGCTCACCGGCGTGTGGAACCGGCCCAGCGAGGCGGGGCAGCCCCTGCCCGCCCCAAGCCAGATCGGGCCCATCCCGTCCGAGTTCCTCCGCGTCCTCGCCCGCGAGCGGATCAACCCTCTGTAGGGGCTTCTCATGGCCTGGCTTCCTATGGCCTGGCTTCTCATGGCCTTGGCTTCTTATGGCCTGGTCGACTCGCGTATCCGCGCCGTATGCGCGCGTTCGGGGCCGTTTGCCCCAGGAACCACGGCTTGCGCCTGCCTGGATCTGACTCCAGGTCGCCGTCCATGGCTCCCGGCATCTGACCCTCGCCATCCACAATGGGCTGCTCTGCGCCTGAACGGGATCAGCGTCCTCTCCGGTACTGAGAGGCGTCTCCTGTGGCTTCTCATGGCCTGGTCGACTCGCGTATCCGTGCCGTATGCGCGCGTTCGGGGCCGTTTGCCCCAGGAACCACGGCTTGCGCCTGCCTGGATCTGACTCCAGGTCGCCGTCCATGGCTCCCGGCATCTGACCCTCGCCATCCACAATGTGATGCCGGACGCCCAATACTGCACCGGAATCGGCCATCCAATAGTGCGCCAGCCCGCGCGTAGGTGATCGGCTCTGTGGCCTCGAAGCCCGGATCGTCGATGACGGCGAGTGGGAGGGGTCGGAGGTGCGGGCGATCATGGAGTGGGTGAAGGTCAGGGAGCTGGTGGCGATGGGCTTGTCCCAGCGGCAGGTTGCCCGGCAGCTTGGGATGAACCGGCGTACGGTGGCGCGGTTGGCGGCGTCCCCGGAGCCGCCGCGTTATGAGCGGGAGCCGGCGGGGTCGGCGCTTGATCTCCACGAGCCGCTGATGCGTGAGGTGCTTGCTGAGTGGCCGCGCATCCATGCGCCGCGCATGACCGAGATCCTGCGCGGTCATGGTTTTGAGGGTTCTGAGCGGGTTGTGCGTCGGCGCCTTCGCGAGCTGCGCCCGCCTGTGGTGCGAGCGGCTCAGCGCACCGGATACGCCCCCGGCCAGGTGGCCCAGATTGACTGGGCCGAGATGGACAGCCGCCCGCGGATCCTCGGGGCCGAGCGGCGCATTTACGCGCTGGTTTTGACCTTGCCCTATTCGGGCGCACAAACCGCCCATTTCAGTTTTGACATGACCGTCGAGAGTTTCCTGGAAGGGCACGTCGCCGCCTTTGAGTTCCTGGGTGGGGTGCCGGGTGAGTGTGTGTATGACAACTTGCGCTCGGCCGTGGCCCGCCGCGAGGGCGATCAGATCCGTTGGGCGCATCGGTTCAGCCATCTGCGTGGCCACTACGCGTTTTCTGCCCACGCGTGCACGCCGGCCACACCGCGCGAGAAGGGCTCGGTGGAGTCCGGGGTGCGTTATCTGAAGACCAGCTTCTGGCCGGCACGCCGGATCCGCGATCTTGTCGATCTGGATGAGCAGTACGCCCACTGGCGTGATCGGATCGCCAACGTGCGCATCCACGCCACCGGCCGGTTCCCTGTCGGCGAGCGTCTGGCGGCCGAGCGGGCCGCGCTGCGGGCGCTGCCGCCCGGGCGCTTTGACCCGGCAGGCGAGCGGCAAACGCGCGTGCCGATCGACGGCTACCTCAAGCACGCCGGCTCCTTCTACCGGGCACCGCCCGAGTTGGTGCATCAGCGCGTCGATCTGCGCTTTAGCCGTGATGAGGTCTGGATCTGCCATCGCGGCGTCGAGGTCGCCCGCTATGCGCGCAGCTATCAGGCGGGCACCTGGCTGCCGGCGCCGGTGATGCGTCCGGTTCCGCCGCCGCCGCCGGCCCCGGCGATCCTTCCCGCGATCCGGGTCGCTGCGCCTGAGCTGGCTCCCTATGCCGAGCTGTGCCGGTGAGCGGGCCCACAGGTGAGCGGCTGCCCTACCTGGTGGCCAAGATGAAGGCACCCCGGATCGCCGAGCGCCTTTTGGTCACCGCCGAGCGGGCCCGCGCCGAGGGCTGGGCCTATGAGCAGTTCCTGGAGGCCCTGCTTGAGGCCGAGGGGTTTGCCCGTGACGCCTCGGGGGCGCGCCAGAGGATCCGCGCGGCCGGATTCCCGGCCCTGAAGTCCCTGGAGGACTTCGACTGGGCCGCCCAGCCCTCTGCCGAGCGGCCCCTGGTGGAGCACCTGGCCCAGCTGACCTGGATCTCCGAGGCCGCCAACGTCTGCTTTCTCGGCCCCCCTGGGACCGGCAAGACCCACCTGGCGATCGCCCTGGCGATGCGGGCCTGCCATGCCGGGCACCGGGTCGCCTTCGCGACGGCCGCCGACTGGGTCGCGCGCCTGGAGGCCGCCCAGCAGCGCAACACCCTGGAGGCCGAACTGCGGCGCCTGGAGCGCTACGGCGTGCTGGTGGTCGACGAGGTCGGCTACCTGCCCCTGGAACGCCAGGCCGCGAACCTGCTGTTTGCCCTGGTGGCCCGCCGCTACGAACGCGGCTCGATGATCATCACCAGCAACCGCGGCTTCGAACAATGGGGCGAGATCCTCGGCGATGCGATGGTGGCCGCCGCCCTCATCGATCGCCTGGTACACCACGCGACCATGATCGGCCTCAAGGGCAAAAGCTACCGCCTGCGCGAGCGCGGAACCGGCATCGTGCCCGCCGCCCAGATCCCGGCCCCACCCACACCCGGGCCAGCACGCACCTAACAAACGGGCCCTACGGGCCCGCCGCCGGGCCACGCCTGCTCTGGCCGGAAGCGTCGCGGCCCGGCGAGACTGGCGCACTTTTCGCTGGCCGATCCTGGTGCACTTTTCGGTGGCCGTTGACACCGACTCGGCCCTCCGGGCCTTCGTCGGATCGCGGCGCGGGACCTTGACGGCCTGACCGATCGGCGACCCCACACCCCCCGGTGGGCTCCAACCGTCCATCCGTTGCGACGTTCACCGGCTTTCCCACCGTCGCTCTCGAAGGAACCGAGTAGTGCTGGTCGGCGAAGGACGGACTGTCGAGCGATGAAGCGCCCATCACGTGTGCTCCGCTCGGGCCCCAGACCGCGACGTGGACGGTGCCCGGCGTTGGTGGCCAGTCCGTCATCGAAAGCCCCGCATGGTCCCGCATGTCCTCAGACGCACGACGGCCCTCCGAGCGTGTGGACGCCGGGAGGGCCGAGATCCTGAAGCCCTTCGGCCTTCAGGCAGTGGCGGGACCCAGACTCGAACTGGGGACACCACGATTTTCAGTCGTGTGCTCTACCAACTGAGCTATCCCGCCGGGGCCACGGAACGGTAGGCCCCGCGAAGCGGGGATTCAACCCTCCCGGCCCGGATGAAGGCGGTTCAGGGTCGGTGAAGCCCCGGTCCCCGCCGGCGGGCGGTGCCATACTCGGCCACGTATGGCGAGCCGCGGGCACATCCTGGTGGTGGACGACGAGCGCGCGATCCGGCGTCTGCTGCGCATGTACCTCTCCGACGCGGGCTTCACGGTCACCGAGGCGGCGGACGGCAACGAGGCGCTCGACCAGGTGCGCCGCGGCGGCATCGACCTGGTGCTGCTGGACCTCATGATCCCGGAGGTCGACGGCTTCGAGGTGACCCGCCGGCTGCGGGAGATCGCCAGCATCCCCGTGATCATGGTGACGGCGCGCAGCGAGGAGGCCCACCGGGTGACCGGCCTGGAGCTCGGCGCCGACGACTACGTCACCAAGCCGTTCTCGCCCATCGAGGTGGTCGCCCGCGTGAAGGCCGTGCTGCGGCGCACCACCGGGGAGCCGGAGGCCCAGCGCACCCTCGGGTTCGGGGACATCGAGATCGAGCCCGCCGCCCGGCGCGTCACCCGGGCGGGCAACGAGGTGGAGCTCACCCGCCTGGAGTTCGACCTCCTCGCCGAGCTCGCCGCCCACCCGCGTGTCGTCTACACGCGGGAGCGCCTGCTGGAGAAGGTGTGGGGCTACCAGTCGCCCGTGGGCGCAAAGACCGTCGACGTCCACGTCGCGAACCTGCGCCGCAAGCTCGGCGACGACCTCGGGATCGTCGCGGTGCGCGGGGTGGGCTACAAGCTGGAGCCCGGCCGGTGACGCCCGCGCGGGGGCTGCTCGCGCGCCTGCGGCCGCGCAGCTTCCGGGCCTGGACCGCCCTCGGCATCATCGCGTCGCTCGCCGTGATCTTCGTGGCGCAGTCCGTGCTGTCGCAGCTGCTCGAGGACCGCGCCAAGCAGGAGGTGGAGCGCACCCTCGACCGGCAGGCCGCGGCGGTGCTCGCACAGGTCACGGCCGCCACGCCGCCCGACCGGGACAGCGTCGCCCGCCGTGCCGCGAACATGCTCACCGACACCCGCGTGAAGGTGAAGGACGGCGGCGTCACCGTCTACTGGAGCCAGCCCAGCGGCGCGACCTACGCGATGGGGGCGGCCCGCGACGGCGAACTCGAGGTCACCCTCGAACGCGTCGACCCGATCAGCGCCGTCGACCGCCGCGTCATCTTCACGGTCAGCGCGATCGGCTTCGGCGTCGCCGCCCTCGTGGTGTGGCTGGTCTCCGGCGGGCTGGCCCTGCGGCTGCGCGGCCGGCTGAACGAGCTGTCGGCGTCCGCCGACCGTGTCGCCGAGGGCCACCTGGACCACCGGGCGCGGGTCACCGACGACGAGGTGGGACGCCTCGCCGAGACGTTCAACCACATGGCCGCGCGGCTTGAGCACGACGAGGCGCGCCAGCGGGACTTCCTCGCCGACGTCGCCCACGAGCTGCGCACCCCCGTCACCGCCATCGAGGGGTTCGCCTGCGCCCTCCAGGACGGCACCGCCCGCAGCGACGACGACCGCCGCGAGGCCGCGGGGTTCATCCGGGACGAGGCCGCCCGCATGCGCACGCTCGTGCGGGAGCTGCAGGAGCTCACCTGGCTGGACCTCGACCCGCCCGTGCGGTCGGAACCCGTGGACCTGGCGGAGCTGTCCCGCGAGGCGCTCGCCCGTCAGCGCGCCGCCGCCCGCCGGCGGGGCGTCGAGCTGGTGGGGCCCGAGGGAACCGTCCGGGCGTTCACGGACCCGGCGCACGTCGGCACGATCCTCGGCAACCTGGTGTCCAACGCCATCGCGGCCACCCCGGAGGGCGGGCGGGTGGAGATCCGCGCCACGGGCGAGGGCGGCGACGCGGTGCTCACCGTCACCGACACCGGGGTGGGCATCTCCCCCGAGCACCTGCCCTACCTCTTCGACCGCCTCTTCCGGGTGGACGCCTCCCGCGTGCGCGGCGACGACGGCGGGTCGGGCCTGGGCCTGTCCATCGTGAAGCGCCTCGCGATGCTGCTGGGCGGGCGGGTGACGGTGCAGAGCCAGGTGGGCGAGGGCACCACGTTCACCGTCTGGCTCCTGGGCGCCCGGGAGGACGTGCAGCCGCCGGTCGCCGCGCAGGCCGCCGAATGAGGCGGGCGCTGCTCGTCGCCGCGGCCGCCGCCGTCCTCGGCCCGGCCGCCGCCACCGCGGACGGCGCGGTGCACGCCCGCATCACCTCCATCCGGGTCATCACGGCCGACACCCGCGTGGCGGCGTCGCCGCCCTACCGGCGTGACCGGGCCTACGCCTACGTGGTGCGATACCGCATCACCGGTGCGGGGACGCTGCGCGTGAAGCGCCGGGCCGTGCTGCGCACCGCCGGCGGCACGGTGATCGCCCGCGTCGCCCCGCCCGCCGAGTCCGGGGAGTCCGGGGAGTACTTCGCGTCCGCCCGCCTGCCCGTGGGCGCACGCGACCCGCGCACCACGTATGTGCTCGGGTACGTGGTGCAGGTCACCGGCGCGGGCGGCGCGCGGGCCCGCGCGGCGCGCAGCGTGCGCCTGCGATTCGTCTAACCCGCGCCGCCGGCGCCCTCGGCCCGCGCGCGCTCGGCGGCGTCGTGCGCGACCTCCTCGGCCTCCCGCCGCCGCTTGCGCTTGCGGCCCGAGTACATGCCACCCACGATCGCCAGGCCCATGAGGGCATACGGGATGCCGAACAGGAAACGGTTGTCGTCCAGGAACACCATGAAGACGATCCCGCCGAGCAGGAAGATGAACCCGATCGCGTAGCTGAAGATGACGCCGGTGCCGCTGCTCACCCGAAGTGCTCCTCGATGACCGCGGTGACGTCGGGCACCAGGTCGTCCCAGTCGGCGCCGTCCTCCTTGTTCACGCTCACGAAGTTCGCGGTGATGAACACGTTGGTCACGCCGTCGAGGGCGAAGATCGCCGCGCCGAGCGGCGAGTCCGCGGGGTCGGACCCGGCCCGGAACGTCTCGTTGCGCTTCTCGGTGGCCGGCCGGTCGAGCGTGAACTTGACCGCGTTCGGGTTGGGGGTGCCTTCCGGCATGACCTGGACCACGTCCCGTTCCTCCGCTGCTGGGTGACCCGGTCAGGTTACCGAGCGGCCGAGCACGCCCGTCGGGCCCGGTAGGCTCCCGCCCCGTGACGACGACGAACATGCGGCGCGACCGGCTGCGCACCCTCCTGACGGACCACGCGGTCATCCACGAATCCGTGGTGCTGTCCTCCGGCAAGCGGTCCGCCTACTACGTGGACGCCCGGCAGGTGCTCCTGGACCCCGAGGGCGCCGCGCTCGCCGGGGCGCTCGCATGGGAGGCACTCGCCCCCACCGGCCCCAGGGCCGTGGGCGGCCTCACCCTGGGCGCCGACCCCCTGGTGTGCGCCGCGTCCGCCGCGGCGTGGGCCGCGGGGGAGCGGGTCACCGGGTTCTTCGTCCGCAAGGAGAGCAAGAAGCACGGCCTGCAGCAGTGGATCGAGGGGCCGTTCATCGAGGAGGGCACCCCCGTCGCGGTCATCGACGACGTCCTCACCTCCGGCGGGTCGCTGGCCGTCGCCATCGAGAAGGCCCGCCAGGCCGGCGGCGTGGTCGTGGCGGCCCTCGTCGTGATCGATCGTGAGGAGGGCGGCCGGGCCGTCATCGAGGAGATCCTCGGCGACGCCCCGCTGTTCGCGCTCTACTCCGCGCGGGAGCTCCTGAACGGCTGACCTGCCCGCCCTCGTCGTGCGCGTGTCGGGGCCGAGTGCCTCGGTGCTCGTCGACGGCCGGGAGCTGGAGGTGCCGATCCTGCCGCGCATGCCCGGGGGGCCCCCGGTCGCCGGGGACGACGTGCGGCTGGTGGAGCGCGGGGGGCAGCCGCGCCTGGAGGAGATCCTCGAGCGCCGCACGCTGCTGAGCCGTGGGGAGTTCGGCAGCCGGAACCGGGCCCGCCCGCTGGTCGCGAACGCGGACATGCTGCTGGTGGTCGCCGCCGCCGTGGACCCCCCCTTCCGTCCCCGCCTGGTGGACCGCTACATGGTCGCCGCGGCGCTCGGCGGCCTCGAGCCGGCCCTGGCGATCACCAAGCTCGACCTGGTGGAGGACCGCGCGGCCCTCGATGAGCAGCTGGCCGTGTACCGGGACGTCGGGTACCCCGTGGAGGTGGGCAGCACCTTCGACCCGGGGTTCGTGCGGCGCATCCGGTCGCTCATCGGCGACCGCATCGCCGCCCTCGCCGGGCACTCCGGGGTGGGGAAGTCGTCGCTCACCCAGGAGCTCACCGGCGTGCACCGGGCCGTGGGGGAGGTGAGCCGCAAGATCGGCAAGGGGCGCCACACCACCAGCGACCCCCGGCTCATCCCCATGCCGGGCGGCGGCGCCGTGGTGGACACGGCGGGCGTGCGCATGTTCCACCTGCCGCCGATGGACGCTGAGGATCTGGGCGCCGGCTTCCCCGAGATCGCCGCAGCATCCAGGGACTGTCGCTTTCGTGGGTGCAGGCATGCGGGTGAGCCGGGATGCGCCGTGGTCGGGCGCGTCCACCCGGACCGCCTGGACAGCTACCTGCGGCTCCTGGACACCGTGTGACCCGGCGCAACTCCCCATTGGAACCTTGACCCTGTGCGGAGCCAACCCGTAGGTTCGTGACCACCCGCACGAACCCCGTGCGGCGAGAACCCCTGTCGTTCGGGAGAGAAGGTTGGAGGAGGAGATGTCCCACCGCCTGCAGGAGGGAACCGCCCCGCGGTCGCTCACGTTCCGGTTCCCGCCGCCCGCCGCCGGCGGTGCTCCCACCGGCTGGGAGGCCCTCGAGAAGTGGGTGTCGCCGGGCAGCACCCCGTCCGCCGATTCCGGCGCCCCCATCGCGTCCGGCGGCCCGGGTCAGAAGACCGGCTGGGAGGCCCTCGAGAAGTGGGTCGGCTCGGGCTCCGCCGGGTCCGCGTCCTCCGCCGCGGCTCCGGCCGCGTCGGGTCCGTCCGGGAAGACCGGCTGGGAGGCCCTGGAGAAGTGGGTGGGCTCGGGGTCCGGTTCCGCCGGGTCCGCGTCCTCCGCCGCGGCTCCGGCCGCGTCGGGCCCGTCCGGGAAGACCGGCTGGGAGGCCCTGGAGAAGTGGGTCGGCTCGGGCTCCGCCGGGTCCGCGTCGTCCGCCGCGGCTCCGGCCGCGTCGGGTCCGTCCGGGAAGACCGGCTGGGAGGCCCTGGAGAAGTGGGTGGGCTCGGGCTCCGGCTCGGCTGCATCCGCCGCCTCGGCCGCCGCCGCTCCCGCCGCCTCGGCCGCCGCCGCTCCCGCCGCCTCGGCCGCGTCGGGTCCGTCCGGGAAGACCGGCTGGGAGGCCCTGGAGAAGTGGGTGGGCTCGGGGTCCGGTTCCGCCGG
>JADLHW010000117.1 GCA_020848615.1 Thermoleophilia bacterium | reverse complement strand
GACGCTCCCCCGGCCCTTCGGTGGCGGTTCGAGGCGGAGCGCACAGGGGTCCTCGCCCGATGCATCCGGAGCTCCCGTCAGGCGGGTGGCACGCGCGGGGTCACACCAGCCGGCCCGCGGCCTCCAGGGCCCGGGCCATGAACGCCGAGTGGCTGTTCAGCGGCTCCCCACCGTCGGGCGGCAGCACCCGCGTCCACGCGCCCGAGGCGTCCAGGCGCCAGGCGAGCGCCGTGTCGCTGAGCATCACCTCCAGTGCGGCGAGCAGCTCCCGCCGGCAGGCGGGGTCGTCCACCGGCGCGACGGCCTCCACGCGGTGGTCGAGGTTGCGCACCATCATGTCCGCCGACCCGATCCACACGCGGGCGTCGTCGCCGCTGTGGAACGCGAAGATGCGGGCGTGCTCCAGGAACCGGCCCACGATGCTCACCACCCGCACGTGGTCGCTCACGCCGGGCACGCCGGGCCGCAGCCCGCAGATGCCGCGGATGACCAGGTCCACGGGCACGCCGGCCCGTGACGCCCGGTAGATCGCCTCGCTGATCGGCCCGTCCACCAGGGAGTTCATCTTCATCACCACGCGGCCGGGGACGCCGTCACGGTGGGCGGCGACGACCCGCTCGATCTCGGCCACCAGACCCTCGCGCAGGTGGCTGGGCGCCACCAGCAGCCGCTCGTCCCGCGGGGGACGGGCGAACCCGGTGAGGTGGTTGAACAGGTTCGCGACGTCCTGGGTGATGACCTCGTCGCAGGTGAACAGGCCGATGTCGGTGTACAGGCGGGCGGTGCTGGGGTTGTAGTTGCCGGTGCCGATGTGGCAGTACCGGCGCACCCGGTCGCCCTCCCGGCGGGCCACCATGCACAGCTTGGCGTGGGTCTTGAGGCCGGGGATGCCGTACACCACGTGCACGCCGGCGCGCTCCAGGGCGCGTGCCCAGCGGATGTTGCGCTCCTCGTCGAACCGGGCCTTCAGCTCCACCAGGCAGATCGTCTGGATGCCGCGCTCCGCGGCCCGGATGAGCGCCGGCACGATCGGCGAGTCGCCGCTGGTGCGGTACACGGTCTGCTTGATGGCCAGCACGTCCGGGTCGTCCACGGCCTGCACCACGAAGCGCTCGACGGTGGCGGTGAAGTCGTCGTACGGGTGGTGCACCAGGATGTCGCCGCCGCGGATCGCCGCGAACATGTCGAGGCTGTCGTCCTCGTCGGTGCCGCGCAGGCGGTGCGGCACCACGGGCCGCCATTCGGTGTCCCGCAGCTCCGGGCGGGGCAGGGTCGCCACCTGCCACAGGCTCGTCATGTCCAGCAGCCCGGGCACGTAGTACGTGTCGCGTGCCGCGACGCGCATGGCGGTGGTGAGCTCCTCCAGCGGCTCCGGGGCCGCGCCCTGCTGCACCTCCAGGCGCACCACGTGGCCGAAACGCCGCTGCCGGAGCTGGTCCTCCACGGCCCCGAGCAGGTCGTCGGCGTCGTCGCTGATGTCGAAGTCCGCGTCCCGGGTCACGCGGAACAGCACGGACTGCGCGATCTCCATGCCGGGGAACAGGCGGGCGGCGTGCGCGCCGATGAGTTGCTCCAGGGGCACCAAGCGGTCGCGGGCCGGGAACAGGCGCGGCAGGCCGGACGGCACCTTGAGCCGCGCGAACCGCTGCTCCCCGGTCTCCGGGTCGCGCACGATGAGCCCCAGGTTGAGCGACAGCCCGGAGATGTACGGGAACGGCAGGCCCGGGCCCACCGCCAGCGGCGTGAGCACCGGGAGCACCTGCCGCTCGAACCCGTCGTCGGCGGCCGCGCGGTCGTCCGCGGACAGGGACGCCAGGTCCGCCACCACGATGCCGGCCTCCGCCAGCCGCGGCCGGATGTCGTCCTGCCAGATCCGGTGCTGCTCGTCCACGAGCTCACGCACCCGCACCGCCACGCGGGTGAGCACCTCGTCGCGGGGCATCCGGTCGGGCGTGGACGAGCGGCGGCCCGCGGCGGCGGCCTCCTGGCTGGCGGCGACGCGCACCATGAAGAACTCGTCGAGGTTGCTCGCGAAGATCGCCAGGAACTTGCAGCGCTCCAGCAGCGGCTGCCCCGGGTCCGCCGCCAGGGCGAGCACCCGGGCGTTGAAGTCCAGCCATGACAGCTCGCGGTTGGTGTACAGCCCGGGGTCGGCGAGGTCCGGGGCGGAAGCGGGCTCGTGGGCGGTGGTCATCCCCGTGAGGATGACGCGGTGCGGCTGAGGGGGAAACCCGTGGTGGAGGCCGGTGACACGCGCTCCCGCACCACCCGCAGCGTGTAGGTGCCGGAACCGCGCGCGGCGAGCACCTCGACGGTGTGGACGCCGCCGGTGGTCGCCGTGAACCGCAGTCGCTCGGTGGCGCCCGGTCCGATGGACGCGGCGGCGAGCCACGTGCGCGCGAACCGGGCGTTCGGCCGGTAGCCGGGCGTGCCCGGGCGCCACATCCGCAGGTCGAGGTCCGTGCCGGGCGGGCCGGTGAGGGTGACGGTCACCCGCTCGCCCGCGCCGATCGTGACGCGGTAGTCGTCCCGGGGGTCCCGCCAGGGGCCGACGTGGCCACGCGCCAGCCCGGCGCCGGGCCCGGTGCCGGCCAGCACGGGCCGGGTGCGGGCCGCCTGCCGCGGGTCGTCGTTGGGCTCGGCGCTGTCGCGGACCGGGGTGGGCGCCGTGAGCGCCCGCGCGAGGTCCACCATGCCGGCGCCCGTGCCGGGGTCCCTGCCGGGGTCCCCCAGGTCGGTGGCGGAGTCCTCCAGGATCCGGGCGACCTGCGTGGCGGTGAGCGACGGGCGGGCCGCCCACACGCGGGCCGCCACGCCGCTCACCACCGCGGCGGCCATGGACGTGCCGGACAGGCGCCCGTAGCCGCCGGGCGCGGTGCTGAGGACGTCCGCGCCCGGCGCGGACAGGGCGACCTGCTGCCCGGAGGTGGAGGTGGTGATGGGACGGCCGGTCGCGTCGACGGCGGCGACGGCCAGCACGTGCCGGTACGCGCCGGGGAACTCCCGCCTGGCCCGGCCGCTGTTGCCCGCCGCGGCGATCACCAGCACGCCCTTCGCGGCCGCCGCGTCGATCGCCTCCTGCTCCAGGGGCGAGTACCCGCCGCCGCCGAACGAGATGTTGATGATGCGGGCGCCGCGGGCCGTGGCGTACCGGATGCCGCGCACCAGGGTGGAGGTGCTCGCCCGCCCGGTGGTGTCCGCGACCTTCACGATGAGCATGCGGGAGGCGGACACGCCCACCACGCCCGACCCGGCGTCCCGTGCGCCGATGATCCCGGCGACGTGCGTGCCGTGGCCCTCGGTGTCGTCGAACGGGTTGCCGTCGGAGGTGAACGACCGCGACGTGCGGATCGCGACGGCCTCCCGCAGGGCCGGGTGCGTGCCGTCGATGCCGGTGTCGAGCACCGCCACCAGGGGGCCCTCGTTCACCGCCCCCGGGGCGGTCCAGCTGATGAGGCCGAGGTGCGGCTGGAGCGACGACTGGCGCTGCACGGCGGGCGACGGCGGCAGCGGTGGCGGTGTCGCCGTCAGCGGCACTCAGATCCTCAGCCGGAACGCCGCGAGGACCAGCAGCGCCAGGAGCGCCACCGCCGAGATGACGCCCACCGCGAACCCCAGGCCGATGGCGAAGGGCATCACCAGCACCAGGGCCTGGGCGATCGCCACGACCATGAGGGCGTCGCGCACCAGGCCCGGTCCCAGCCGGGTGATGCCCATCACCGACAGCACCAGCAGCACGAACGCGAGCGCGGCCATCGCGAGCGTGCCGGGACGGGCGACCAGCATGTAGACGATCTCGGCGAGCGCCAGCACGGCGGCGGCGGTGAACCGGCGGCCCCGCAGCCAGGCCTGCGCCTTCGCGCGGGTGCCGCGGGGCGGCTCGTCGATGATGCGTGAGAGGTCGCGCATGGCTGCCGAGTGTACCGCCGGGCCGGGAGGGATCCGCTTGCCGAAGGTGAGCGGAGGGTTAGGCCTCCACCGCCGGTGCGGTCTCGGCGGGCGCCTCGGCGTCCGCGGCGTACAGGTGGGTCATGTCGATGCCCACGCAGGCGCGGCGCCATTCGGTGGCGAAGTCCGCGGCGGGCAGCGTCCAGTCGATGGGGTCGGCGTCGCTCAGCATGTCGAGCATGGCCTCCGACATGCGCGGGTCGAACAGCCGGCCGGCGCCGTCGCGGATCTCCTCCCGGGCGGCGTCGAAGGGCTTGGCGGGGCGGAACGGCCGCCGGGCGGTCATCGCGTCGAACGCGTCGCAGATCGCCACCAGCCGGCCGAGCATCGGGATGTGCCGGCCGGCGAGGCCGCCCCCGTACCCCGAGCCGTCCCACCGCTCGTGATGTGAGCGCACGCCCTCCACGAGCGCGCAGGAGAACCCGACGTTCGCCAGGGCGTCGGCGCCCCAGTCCGGGTGGCGCCGGATGATCTCCCACTCCTGGTCGGTGGGCCGCGACGGCTTGCGCAGGACCGCGTCGGGGATGCCGACCTTGCCGATGTCGTGCACCAGCCCGGCGACGTGGGCGAGGGACCGCTCCTCCGCCGTCCAGCCGAGCTCCTCGGCGAGCATGCGGCACAGGCGGCCCACGGCGGCGGAGTGCCGGGCGGTGTACCGGTCCTTCAGGTCCACCAGGGCGACGAGCGCGAGGATCGTGCCGGTGGCGACCTCGTGCAGCTGGGTGGACGCCAGGTCCGCGCGCTGCACCGCCGCGGCCTCCGCGGCCACGGCGCGTCGCTCCGCGTCCTCGGCGCGCCCCTGCGCCGCCTCGGCCACGGCCTGCGCGCTCACGGCCTCGTCACGGCCCCGCCCCGCGGCGAGCAGCGCGAGCAGCAGGCCCACCGTCATGACGCCCACCAGGCCCGCCACCACGCGGTGGGCGGTGTCGTCGAGGGCCGCGCCCAGGCCCAGGGAGGCGATGAGCGCGGCGGACCCCACCACGTCGGCGCCGGCCAGGGACATGAGCCAGGCGCGCCACACCGTGGCGACCGGCTCGCGGTACTTCAGGGCGACCATCAGCGCCACCAGCCCGTGGTTGACGGCCATGAACGCCACCGCGCCCGCCGCGGCGGTGAGGAACCACACCCCGGAGCCCGGTTCGGTGCCGCCCCACAGCGCGCCGCCCCCGCGCACGGCGCCCACCGCGGCGGCGCCGGACAGGGCGAGGATGCCGGCGTTGCCGATGGCGACCCACCGTCCGTACCGGCGGTTGTCGAAGGCCGCCAGGGCGGCGCCCACCACGGGCGCGACGGGCGCCGAGCACACGTACGCGGCGGCCAGCGCCGGCAGGTGCAGGAGGCTCAGGGCGGTGCGGCCCTGGTCGGCGACGGTGCCGAGCACCGCGCTGATGACCGCGCCGAGCAGGACGACGCCGAGGGCCTGGTCGACCCGCATGCCGTCGAGGGCCAGCAGGGCGAGGACCGCGGCGAGCCCGCCGGCGGCGGCGAGCCGGCAGAACCGGCGGTACGAGGCGGGCGTCTCCTGCGTCACCGCCCGGATGCTATGCGCGATCCCGGGCGGGCCCCAAGGGCCGGTCGCACCGTGGCGCGGAACCGTCGCGCCGGGCGCGGGCGGTCCCCCGGAGGGGGGATGCGCCCGCCGGTCCCGGTGCGCGAGGGGGTGCTACCGGCCGTACACGGCGCCGCCCATGGCGGCGAGGATGGACGTGAGTGCGGTGGCGAGGAGGAAGAGGCGGGACTTCATGGGCTGCGCTCCGTTGTCGGTGTTTGCGCGGGGCTCCGCACCCCCCCGATCGGCTCGCGCTTTGGTGAAATGAGCGATGCGACCCGGCCCGGCGCCGTGCACCGGCAGGCGGTCCCGAACCTGCGGGATCGCGCGGACCCGAACCGCCGGAATCCTCAGATGGCGCGTGGCGGGGCGGGGCGGCACAGGGCCGCCGCCGGTCCCCAGGCGGCCGCGGCGGCGGCCGCGGCGTCGCCGTCCCCGAACAGCGCGGCCATCGCGCCGCCGCTGCCGCACAGGAGCACGGTCCGCGGGCGGAACCCCCACAGGCGTCGGGCGACCCCTCCCAGCGCGGGGGCGCACGCCAGCGCCGCCGGCCACAGGTCGTTCACCGCCCAGCCCGCCGTCCAGTGCCCGCCGGGCGGCCCGTCCGGGAGCGCCGCGGGGCGGGCGAGCCGGTCGAACGCCCGGTAGACGCGCGGGGTGGAGAGCCCGGTGACCGGCGGCACGACCACCGCCCACAGTCCCTCCGGCGCCGGCATCGGAACGAGCCGGTCGCCGCGCCCGGTGGCCCACTGCGCGCCGCCGCGCACCAGGAACGGCACGTCGGAGCCCACCCGGGCGGCGGCGCGCTCCAGGGCCGCGGCGTCCAGGGGCAGGCCCAGGAGGTCGCGGGCGGCGACCAGCACGGCGGCGGCGTCGGAGGAGCCGCCGCCCAGCCCGGCCTCGGCGGGGATGCCCTTGGCGATGTCCACGGCGAGGGGCGGCAGCGGCTCCCCGGCCTCCGCATCCAGGGCGTCCAGTGCCCGCCACGCGAGGTTCGCGGGCCCGTCGATGCCCGGGCAGGCCACCGCCCGCCGGTCCGCGCGCCGCACGGTGACGGTGTCGGCGAGGCCGTCCAGGGCGACCATGAGGCTCGCCAGCGGGTGGTAGCCGTCCTCGCGCACCGGCCCGACGCGCAGGCACAGGTTGAGCTTGGCGGGGGCCTCGAGGCTCAGGCCGGCCACGGCAGCGTCCGGGCGAGGGCGAGGTGCTCGGCGGGCGGCAGGTCCTGGGCGCGCGCGGTGGCCGGGCGCCCCAGCACCTCCAGGGCCGCGGCGACCGCGGGCTTCGGTACGCCGGCCGCCGCGAGGCTGTTCACCAGCGTCTTGCGGCGCTGGCCGAACGCCGCCCGCACGCACGCCCGCACGGCGGCGTCCGGCCCGGGGCCGGTGCGGCGCATCGCCACCAGGGCGGAGTCCACGCGCGGGCGCGGCACGAACACCTCGCGGCCCACGTTGCGGCGGAAGGTCACCTGCGCGCACAGCTGCAGCAGCACGCTCGGGGTGCCGTACAGCGGGTCGCCCGGCGGGGCGGCCCACCGGTCCGCGACCTCCCGCTGGGTCATCACGCACCAGCCGCGCAGGGCCGGGAGGCGCCAGGTGCTCTCCACCATGAGCGGTGTGGCGATGTTGTACGGGAGGTTCGCGACCAGCAGCGTGGGTGGCGGGTCGAGCTCCTCCAGCGGCAGCCGCATCGCGTCGGCCCAGTGCACCCGCACGCCGGGGGCGCCGTCCAGGACCTCCTCCAGCAGGGGGCGCAGGCGGGTGTCCAGCTCCACCGCGTGCACCGTCCCCGCGACGCGGGCGAGGGCGGCGGTGAGCACGCCGGCGCCGGCGCCCACCTCCAGCACCACGTCGTCGGGGCGCACGCCGGCCTCGCGCAGCGACAGGTCCACGAGGTTCTCGTCCACCAGGAAGTGCTGCCCCAGGTCGGTGTCGGGCCGCAGCCCGTGCGACTCCAGGAGTCGCAGCACCCGGACGCGCGGGGCGCTCACCGGTGCCTCACCAGCCGAAGACGCGCGCCGCGTTCGCGGTCGTGAGGGCGTCGCACGCCGCCACGTCCATGTCACGCACCGCGGCTAGGGCGGCGAGCGTGTGCGCCACGTGGGCCGGCTGGTTCGGGCGGCCGCGGCGCGGCACCGGCGACAGGTACGGGCTGTCGGTCTCCACCAGCAGGCGCTCGGCGGGGATGCGCGCGGCGGCCTCGCGCAGGGCGTCGTTCTTGGGGAACGTGAGGGGCCCGGCGAAGCTCGCGTACCAGCCGGCGGCGATCACCCGGTCCACGTGCTGGGGCTCGGTGATCGAGTAGCAGTGCAGGATCACGGGGTGGTCGCCGGCGTCCTCGCCCAGGACCCGCAGCGTGTCGGGCGTGGCCTCCCGGGTGTGGATGACCAGCGGCAGGCCGGTCTCGCGTGCCACCGCGATCTGGCCGCGGAACGCGTACTCCTGGGCGTCGTGGCCGGCGTGGTCGTGGTGGTGGTCCAGGCCGCACTCCCCCACGGCCACCACCTTCGGGTGCGCGGCGAGCCCGCGGATCCAGTCGGCGTCCGCCGGGGTCCAGGCGTC
>JADLHW010000116.1 GCA_020848615.1 Thermoleophilia bacterium | reverse complement strand
TGGGGGCGGCGGTCACGGCGGCGTGCCTGGTGCTGGCCGCGGAGCGCGGCGACCCCGAGGCCTGGCTCGCCGCCTCGGCGCTGGGCGAGCCCGTGTACACGCGCCTGGGGTTCGCCACGGTCGGGCGTCTGGAACACCACGCGGGCGGCGCGCCGCGGCCGTAGGCGCTCGGTCGTGCCCGGAGCCGACACCTCACCACGCCCCCCCGTCGGGCTCCAGGCCCAGGCGGGCCCGACGGCGCGGACGCCTCAGCCGGCGGTCAGCGCACGCCCGGGACGCGCGGCGGGATCCTGGACGCCATCGCGGACCACGGCCCGGCCGTTCACGATGACGTGCACGATGCCCTCCGGGCGACGGGTCGGATCCTCGAAGGAGTTCCGGTCGATCACCGTGGTCGCGTCCAGCACGGTCACGTCCGCGAAGGCGCCCTCGCGCAGGACCCCGCGATCGCGCAGGCGGGCGCGGGCGGCGGGGATCGACGTGCTCATGGCGATGGCGCGCTCCAGGGTGAGCGTGCCGTCCTCGCGCACCAGGCGACCCAGGAGGCAGGGGTAACAGCCGTAGCTCCGGGGGTGCGGCCGTCCGACCCCGGTCGGGCCGTCGGGGTCCAGCGCCAGGCCGTCCGAGCCGATGGCCGTGGCCGGGTGCGCCAGCACCGCGAGGAGGTCGTCCGGCGAGCGCCCGAAGGCGACCATCTGGACGCGGTCCTCGGTGCGCCGCATCAGCTCCAGCGCCGCCTCGTCCGGCGGCAGGTCCAGCGCAGCTGCCGCGTCCACGATCGACCGTCCAAGCACGAGCTCCCGCAGGTCGTCGTCCACGAGCGACACGTACACCTCGTCCCAGCCCAGGTGGAGCGTCGTGGTCCACTCCGCGCGGATGCGTGCGCGCACGGACGGATCGGCCAGGCGCTCGGCGATGCCGACCGAGCCGCCCTCCTGGGCCCAGACCGGCAGGAGCTGCGAGAGGTTCGCGGAGCCCGCGAGGTAGGGATAGATGTCCGCGGCGACGTCCAGGCCGTCGGCGCGCGCCGCATCGATGCGCGCGATGGCCGTCCGGACCGACCCCCAGTTGCGCCGCCCGGCGACGGCGAGATGGCTCACCTGGAGGCGGCAGCCGGTCTCGCGCGCGACGGCGAGGGCCTCGTCCACCGCGGGCAGGAGGGCGTCGCCGTAGTTGCGCATGTGGACGGCGAAGAGCGCGTCATGGCGCCGCGCGACCCGACCCAGGACCGCGAGCTCCGCCGGGTCGGCGAACATCGCCGGCGGATACATCAGCCCGGTGGAGATGCCGATGGCGCCATCGCTCAGCGCCTCGTCGGCGGCCGCCTCCAGGCGCGCCCGGCCCGCCGCGTCGAGCAACCCCGGGTCGTCGCCGTTGACGGCGACGCGCAAGGCCACGTGGCCCACGAGCGGCGCCAGGTTGAGCGCGACCGCACCGTCCACGCGCGCCCGGTACTCGGCGAACGTCGACCAGCGCCAGTCCACGCCGGGGTCCAGGTCGATGATGCCGATGGCCCGACGCACGGCGCCACGGCGCTCCGGCGGGGCGGGCGCGGGAGACATGCCGCAGTTGCCGCTGACCTCCGTGGTGATGCCCTGGTGGACCTTGCTGATGGCCCGGCCGTCCGAGAGGACGGTCGTGTCCGAGTGGCCGTGGAGGTCCACGAAGCCGGGGGCGACGACCAGGCCGGTGATGTCCAGCCGCTCCCGGGCCGGGGTGGCGGCCAGGCCACCGGGGCCGACGACCGCGGTCACGCGGTCACCGGTGATGGCGATGTCCGCGAGGCGGACGGGAGCGCCGGTGCCGTCCGCCAGGAGCCCGCCGGTGAGCACCAGGTCGGCCGTCACGCCCGGGCTCCGCTGACCGTGATGCCGAACAGACGAGAGGCCGCGTCGTGGAAGACGCCCGGGTGGGTGGCGGGCGTGAGCCCCGCGTCCGCGTACGTGCCCAGCACGAACGAGGGCTCGAGGAGCGGCGAATCCGTCCCGAACAGGAGACGGTCGATACCGACGAGCGAGACCACGGCGCGGACCTCCGACAGCGAGGCGAAGGAGCTGGCGAGCTCCAGGTGGACGTTGGGCGTCTCCGCGGCGACCCGAGCGGCGCCGAGCGAGGGCGTCCCCGGACCGCCATGGGCGACGATGATGGGCAGGCGCGGATGGGTCAGCGCGAGCGATCGCAGCGCGTCCTCCCAGCCCTCCCCGTCGACGTGGATCTTGACCGGGCGGCCATGGGCGGCGAGCAGCACGAACAGCTCCATCATGAGGGGGGACGCGGTGGGTGTCCCACCCCACTGGCAATGCACCTTGACGCCCGCCACGCCGGCCGCGTCGCCGTGGCGGGCGAGGTCCCGGCGCGTCGCCGGGAGATCGCGCGCGTCCGCCACGAGGTAACCGCGCAGCCGGGGTTCGCCTGCGACGTCCGCCACGGTCCGGGTGTTGCCACTGGGCGCATGCGCGGCGATGCCGACCACGGACGAGGCGACCGTGCACACGATGCCGCGCGCGGCCTGGGCGTCGGCCAGGGCGCCGGGCCGCAGGTCCGGCACGTCCCAGGGTGCGGGGGCCAGGTGTCCGTGGACGTCGATGGCGCCGCCCGCGGTGAGCGGCGGACGGAGCGTCACCGGCGGATGGTCGACCAGGCCGAGGACTCGTGCCGCGTTGCCGCCCAGGATCGCGCGCTTCGCCGCATCCGGGATGGTCGCGCCGAGGACCGCGTTGATGGGCGCGGTGGGCGGCCGGTCGGGCGCGCCGGTGCCCAGCAGCAGCCGCTCGTGGCCGATGCGGCGCACGGCGGTCTCCACCGCGGCCAGGTGGGCCAGGCGGCTGGTCTCGAGGTGAAGATGCGGCCAGCGCTCGGCGGCGGCGAGGTCGTCGGTGATGTGGGTGTAGTGGGCGCCCACGAGCACGACCGGGAGACCCAGGTGCGCGGTCCGCTCACCGATCGCGGTGGCGTCGCCCCAGCGCTCGACGGGGATGAGCAGCGGCCGACCGGTCCGGGCCACGGCGCCCAGGAGCGCATCGGTGGCGGCGGAGGGCGTCGCCGGCGAGGCGTACCACGTGGCGGTGCCGAGCCAGAACGCGACCGCGCCCCGGGCGACCGCGCGCCCCACGTCCATCGCCGGGTCCGCCGAGCGGATGGGGGCGACGACCGCCACCGGCAGGATCCGGCCGCCGGATGCCTCGGCGGCCAGGAACGCGTCCTCGTTGCCGCGCGCGGGATCGGCGAGCAGCGCGTCGCGGTGGCGTGACGCGGCCGTCATCACCCCGGCCCGGGCGAGCTCGCCCAGCAGCCGACCGGCCCCGTCCGGAC
>JADLHW010000115.1 GCA_020848615.1 Thermoleophilia bacterium | reverse complement strand
CTCGGACGGCTCGATGAGGCGCCTGACGGCCGCGGGCGCCAGCATCACCTCGTCCACGACGCGCGCCTCGGGGATGCCGGACGTCCGCGCGAGGTCCCCGATCTGACCCATCACGAGCGGCGTCCGGGAGAAGGCCGGACAGATGGCGTTGCAGGTGATGCCCGCCGGTCCGCCCTCCAGCGCGGTCGAGCGGGTGAGTCCCACGAGACCGTGCTTGGCCGCGGTGTAGGCCGACTTGTCGGGCGAGGCGACGAGCCCGTGGATCGAGGACAGGTTCACGATGCGACCCCAGCGCGCGGCCGCCATGCCCGGCCAGCACGCCTTGGTGAGCAGGAACGGGACCGTGAGCATCAGCTCCAGCATGTCCCGCCAGCGCGTCTCGTCGAACTCGGCGATGGGCTGGATGTTCTGGTAGCCCGCGCCGTTGACCAGGATGAGCGGCGCGCCCAGCTGCTCGGTGACGCGACGCACGGCCTCCGCGGGCGCACCCGGCGTCACGAGGTCCAGGGCCACCGCGATGCCGCCCGCCGCGCTCGCCGCGTCCGCCGCACCCTTGGCGTTCCGGTCCACGATGGCGATGCGCGCGCCGTCCGCCGCGAACCGCTCCGCGATCGCCCGGCCGATGCCGCCCGCCCCGCCCGTGATCAGCGCGATCGTCCCCTGGAGCCCCATCCGTCGCTCGACCTCCCAGCCGCCACGCGCCGCGGCCCGGTCACCCGACCGGGCCACCCGACGCGTGCTGGAACGCAGCGTACGCGGCGGCCACCACGTCCGCCGAGACATCCAGCCAGCGTCGTCCGAGCTCTGCGGAGGCCAGGTCCGGCGAATCCCCGTATCCGTCGATCGACTGCCAGAACCCGGCGTGCTCCGCGCGCACGTCCGCCCCGAACCGTCGGGGGTCGGTGGTGCCCGGCTCGTCTCGATGGGGCAGCGGGTGGACCACGAGGTCCGGACGCAGGGCGAGCACGAGCGACGTCTCGAACCGGCCGGCGTGCCCGGGGAACCGGCCGATCTCGGCGGCCCCGGCCGCCACGAGCGCGTCCCACGCGATCGTCCACCAGGAGCCCGCGCCCAGGTGCACGTCCGACAGCGCGAGCGCCAGGTCGCGGACCGCGAGCTGGATCAACTCGTGGTTCCCGCCGTGGCCGTTGACCACCATCACGCGCCGGAACCCGTCGGTCACCAGTGACTCCACGCCCGCGCGGATCACCCGGTAGTACGTCTCGGTCGGCAGCGACATCGTGCCCCCGAACGGCAGGTGATGGGCGGACGACCCGATGTGCAGCGTCGGGGCCACGACGACCGTCACGCCCAGGCCGGCCGCCCGGACCGCCGCCTCGCGGGCGACCCACTCGGCGTGCATCGCGTCGGTGGCGGTCGGCAGGTGCGGTCCATGCTGCTCGGTGGCTCCCACGGGCCAGACGCAGAGGGCCTCGCTGGACAGCTCGCGCAGGCGCACCCGTGTCTGCTCATCGAACAGGATCGGCCCATGCCCCATCGAGCCCCGCTCCGCCACGCGCACCCCTCGCTTCCGCTGCCGATCGACCGCCATTGTCTGCGACCTGAGATATGAGATACTACCGCGGTCCAACCAGGCCAGCGAGAGGAGAGGCGCGTCCGTGACCCCCGACGATCTCCGCCCGATGCTGCGCGGGGTCATCGCGTTCGCGCCCACGCCCTTCACCGAGGATGACCGACTCGATCTCGACGGGCTGGCCCGGATCGTGGACGACCTGGTCGCCTCCGGTGGACCGATCGCGGTGTGCGGGGCGGTCGGGGAGTACCCGGCGCTGGACCTCGACGAGTATCGCGCGGCCATGCGCAGCGCGGCCGATGCGGTCGCCGGCCGGGTGCCCCTGATCGCCGGCATCGGTCACGGCACCCGGATCGCCGCTGGACTGGCGGCGGACGCGGCGCGTGCCGGCGTGGACGGCCTGATGGTCGATCCGTTCTGGTTCGCGGAGCCCTCTGACGATGGGCTGGTCGCGCACCACCGGGCGCTCTTCGATGCCTCCGGCCTGGGGCTCATCGTCTTCTCCACGAAGGGCCAGGAGTACCGCCTGGAGCAGCTGCTCCGCCTCGCGGAGGTGGATGGGGTGGTGGCGCTCAAGGAGGAGGCCGGCGATGCGGAGCTGTTCGCGGCGGCCCGCGCGCGCATCGGCGGGCGCTGGGCGTGGATCTCGGGGATGGCGGAGCTGCACGTCGCGCGCTACGCGGCGATCGGCGCGGACGCCTTCACGAGCGGCCTCATCAACGTGGCGCCGGACCTGACGCGCGCCGTCCGCGACGAGGCGGCCGCGGGCCACTGGGATCGTGTCGGCGCGCTCGTGGAGCGGATCCGCCCGTTCGCAGCGCTCCGTGCCAAGGCCCCCGGCTACTCCACCGCGGTCATCAAGGAGGCGATGGCGATCCTCGGCAGGCCCGGCGGCGGTCGCGTCCGACCACCGCTGTCGCGTCTCACCGTCGCCGACCGCGAGCACCTGCGTGGGCTGCTGCCCTCGCTGGGCGTGGCGGCGGTCGCCTGAGCACCGTCCGCGCATGGCACCCCGTCCGCCCGACCTGACCCGTGCGCAGATCGGCTACGCCTATGACCCCGGCCTGGCGCCCCTGCTCACTGTCGACCCAGGCACGACCGTGGTCGTGGAGACGCACGACGCCCGTGCCGGCCTGCTGGACGACCGGGAGCCGGGCACCCTGTTCGAGCTGCCCAGGCCCCCGGCGCAGGGGAACCCCATCACCGGGCCCATCGCCGTGCGGGGGGCTCGGCCCGGCGACGCGCTCGCGGTGGCGATCCTCGCGATCGACGTGGCGCCGGCGGGTTGGGCCGGTGGCCATGCACATGTCAACCCGCTCACCCCCGGCCGGGTGCCGCGGCCGCTCGGACGGCGCGTGGCGATCGTGGGTGACGAGGTCCGGTTCAGCGACCGGATCTGCCTGCCGCTCGCGCCGATGATCGGTTGCCTGGGGGTCGCCCCCGCCCTCGAGCCGGGCTCGCCGCCCCCCACGTCCGGGCAGATGGGCCGGTACGGCGGGAACATGGACCAGCCGGTCGTGGCCGCGGGTGCCACGGTGCACCTGCCGGTCGCGGTGCCGGACGCGCTGCTCTACGTGGGCGACATCCACGCACGCCAGGGAGACGGCGAGCTGTCCGGCGTGGGCCTGGAGATCGCCGCCACCGTCACGCTGCGCATCGACCTCCTCCGGGGCGCCGCGCCCGGCTGGCCGTGGGCGGTCTGGGGCAACAGGATGGCCGTGATGACCGCGGACGAGGACTTCGTG
>JADLHW010000114.1 GCA_020848615.1 Thermoleophilia bacterium | reverse complement strand
TGATCGTCGGCGCACCGAACTTCTTGTCCAACACCACATACCGACCCTTCGGACCCAGGGTCACCTTCACCGCGTCGGCAAGCGTGTTCACACCACGCTCAAGCGCCCGGCGGGCCTCCTCATGGAAGAGAATCTCCTTCGCCATTCGCCGTCAGCTCCTTTGCTGCGTCTGGATGATGAATGGGGCGCCGGCGGCGCCTACGACTCGACCTTCGCGAGGATGTCGTGCTCGGACAGGATGAGCAGGTCCTCGCCCTCGACCTTGACCTCGGTCCCGCCGTACTTGCTGTAGATGACCTCGTCGCCCTCGGCGAGATCCAGCGGGACGCGGGCCCCGTCGATGTAGCGGCCCTCGCCCACGGCGAGCACCTTGCCGCGCTGCGGCTTCTCCTTGGCGGTGTCCGGGAGGACCAGGCCACTCGCGGTGACCTCCTCCAGCTCCACCGCCTTCACCAGCACGCGGTCGCCCAGCGGCTTGAGGTTCATGCGACCTCCGTCCAGGGTCGTGTTCACGATTCCGGCTGCCGCCGCCGGGCCTCTGGACCGGGCCTCACGCGGCGGCGTTGGCACTCGACGAGTGCGAGTGCCAACGCACGATAGCCAACGGACCGGCGGGGCGCCACCCCGGCGGATGGCACTCTCCACCGCGGAGCGCCAGGTGTCAGACTGCCGCCATGGAGTTCCGGCCCATCGCCGACGGCGACCTGGACGACCTGCTCGCGCTGAACGCGTCGTTCGTGCCGCACGTGGGGCCCACCAACCGTGACCGGCTCGCCTGGCGCGTCGCGAACGCGTGCTGGGCGCGCACGACGCCGGAGCGGGACGCCTTCCTCATCGCCCTGCCCCCGGGAACCGCGTACTGGAGCCCGAACTACGCCTGGATGGAGGCGCGGTGGCGGCGGTTCGCCTACATCGACCGCGTCGCCGTCGCCGGGCACCTGCACGGCCGCGGCGTGGGACGGGCCCTGTACGAGGCCCTGTTCGCCGACATGGCGGCGTCCGGCGTCGAGCGCGTCACCTGCGAGGTCAACACGCGGCCCCCGAACCCCGCCTCCGTGGCGTTCCACCACCGCATGGGGTTCACGCGGGTGGGCGTGCGCGGCGACGCGAAGGGCACCGTCGCCATGATGGCGCGGCGCCTGCCCTGACGCCGCACGGCATTCCTCAGCGCGGCGCGGCGTGCATCGCCGCCAGGGCGAGCACCTCCGCGGGCGACTCGTCCCCGGCGACGAACAGCCACCAGCGGTAGAAGCCGTCCCGGCGGTCGGAGATCGGCGTGACGCGCCGGTTGAGCGGGTCGTCCGGCGGCATCCGGAACAGCCCGTCGGCCACGGTGCGCGGCTCGAGCCCCGTCACGCCCCAGTGCTCCATCGCGAGCGCCGTGCCCCGCGGCGGGTCGTCGCCGCCGCCCGCGTAGGCGGCGCCGCAGCCCGGGCAGGTGCCCGGGGCGATGTCCTCGCCCTCGGCGACGGTCACCCCGCACAGCGGGCAGTCGAGGCGGACCGGCATCAGACGATGATGGGCAGGGCGAGCGACGCCGCCGTCACCACGACCGCGCCGGCCATCGCGAGCGGTACGCCGCGGGCGCCCCCCAGCCGCCACACCGCCATGCCCACGGTGAGGGCGGCGACGCCGGCCGCCAGGGCGAGGAACACCTGCAGCGGCTCCACGAGCGCGCGGGAGATCCCGACGCCCGCGAGCACCGCGGTGAGCAGGCACCCGAAGTAGACCGTCTCGATGCCGTCCACCAGCGACCGCCGCACGCGCAGCGCCTCGTCCGCCACCCACGCCGCGAAGATGAGGTTCCAGGCGATGAGCACGATCGTCCCGATCGGCCGGTCGCCGTCGACGCCCAGGTAGTCGATGAGCTCCGCGAGCGCGGTCACGACGGCCACGGCCCCGGCGAACAGCATCGCGATGGCGGCGATGCGCAGGGCGTCGCGCTGCTGGTCGTCGAACGACCCGCTCACCACGGTGGGCCGCCGCCCCACCACGCGGCCGGCCGCCACGAGGCGCCGCACGGTGACGAAGCCCGCGATGAACACCACGAGGCCCGCCGTGCCGCCGATGAGCAGGCCCGGCAGCGCGGCCTTCGCCGGCGTGTCGCCGGAGAGGCGCAGCACGTTGTAGATCAGCAGCCATCCGATGACCACGCACGCGACGATCCACGAGCCGCTCTGGCTCAGCTGCGGGGGACGCCGGCGCTGCTCGGTCCCCGTCCCGTTCTGCTCGTTCACTCGGCGATCCCCAATGCGGTGGCCAGCATCCGGGCGGCGCGCCCGCGATGCGAGATGGCGTTCTTCTGCTCGGGCGTGAGCTCGGCCATGGAGGTGCCCATCCCGCGCGGGATGAACACCGGGTCGTACCCGAAGCCGTGCTCGCCCCGCGGCGCGGTGGCGATGTCACCCGGGCACAGGCCGCAGCCGGCGGCGAGCTCGCCGTCGGCGCTGAGCGCCACCAGCACGCACACGAATGCGGCGCGCCGGTCCTCAACGCCGTCCATCTCGGACAGCAGGAGGCGGTTGTTGTCGTCGAAGCCGCAGTCGGGCCCGGCGTAGCGGGCGCTGTGGACGCCCGGCCGGCCGCCGAGGGCCCGGACCTCCAGGCCGCTATCGTCCGCGACGACCAGGCGGTCGGCGGGGACCTCGGGGCGCAGCGCCCATGCCTTGAGGAGGGCGTTCTGCAGGAGGGTGGCGCCGGTCTCGTCGACCGCGAAGCCCTCGGAGGCGACGTCCACCTCCGCCCGGCCGCCCAGCATGGGACCCAGCTCCTCCGCCTTGTGGCGGTTGCCGGTCGCGAGGACGATCCTCACGCGGACGCCACCGCCGCGGACTGCGCCTCCAGCAGCCGGCCGATCCCGGCACCCGCCAGGTCCAGGATCTCGTCCATCGCCGCCCGGCTGAACGCCTCCCGCTCCGCGGTGGCCTGCACCTCGATGAGCTCGCCGCCGGCGGTCATCACCACGTTCACGTCCGCGTCGGCGGCCACGTCCTCGGTGTAGTCCGGGTCGAGGACCGGCACGCCGCCGACGATGGCGACGCTCACGGCCGCGACGCCCTGCCGGATGGGGCTCCGTGCGATGCGGCCGTCGGCGAGCAGCCCGCGCACCGCGATCTCCAGCGCCACGTACGCCCCGCAGATGCTCGCGCAGCGGGTCCCGGCGTCGGCGGTGAGGACGTCGCAGTCCAGCCACACCGTGCGCTCGCCGAGGGCCTCCATGTCGATGACCGCCCGCACGGCCCGTCCGATGAGCCGCTGGATCTCCGAGGACCGCCCGTCGAGCTTGCCGCGGGTCACGTCCCGCGTGCGCCGTTCGCTCGTGGACGCGGGCAGCATCCCGTACTCGGCGGTCACCCACCCGGCGCCCTGCCCGCGACGCCACCCGGGAACGGACTCCTCGACCGTGGCCGTGCAGATCACGCGCGTGCCGCCCATCTCGATGAGGGCGCTGCCGTGCGCGGTGGGGACGAAGCCCGGGGTGATCCGCACCGTTCGCAGGTCGCCGGGCGCGCGGCCGTCGTGGCGTACGGGGGTGGTGCTGGCGCTGGGCACCCGCGGAGGATAGACCCCCGGCCCCGACGTCGCAGCCGGGGCGGTGCGGGCCCCGGTACGATCCGGACATGACCGGCACCGCCGCCGACCTCGCCGCGCTGCTCTCGGAGGCCCGGCACGCGATCGTCCTCACCGGCGCCGGCGTGTCCACGGAGAGCGGCATCCCCGACTTCCGGTCGGCCGGCGGCCTGTGGGAGGAGTACGACCCCATGGAGGTCGCGTCGATGCGGACCTTCATGAACGACCCGCAGCGCTTCTGGCGCTTCCACCGCCCGCGCATCGACATGCTGGCGTCCGTGGCGCCGAACGCCGCCCATCGCGCGATCGCCGAGCTGCAGCGCCGGGGCGTCCTGCACGAGCTCATCACCCAGAACATCGACCGGCTGCACGCGCGCGCCGGCAGCGAGGACGCCATCGAGGTGCACGGGTCGCTGGACCGCGGCGTGTGCCTGCGCTGCGATCACGGCGTGCCGATCGACGAACTGGTCGCGCTGGCCGATGCCGCCGCGGACGGCGTGCCGCGCTGCGCCGCGTGCGGGTTCCAGATGAAGTCCGGGGTCATCCTGTTCGGCGAGATGCTCCCGGACGTGGCGATCAACGCGGCCTACGCGGCCGCCCACGCCGCCGACGTGATGCTGGTCATCGGATCGTCCCTGCTGGTCGCGCCCGTCAGCGGGCTGCCCGGCATCGTGGTGGGCGGTGGCGGACGGCTCGCGATCCTCACCGAGAGCGAGACCCCGTGGGACGACCGCTGCACCGTGCGCCTGCACGGTCGCGCGGGCGAGGTGATGGCGGAAACGCTGGAGATCCTCACCTCCGGCTGACGGGGCCTCACGGCGCGGACCGCCCGCGCCGATATCCACTGGGTGATCCGCCTCCACCGGCTCGCCGGCCTGCTCGCCGACGGAGACCTGCCCCGCGCGCGCCGCGCAACCGGCGTGCTCCTGAACCTCATCGTCGGCGCCACCGCCACCGCGGTCGCGGTGCTCGAGGGCGGCCCCCGGCTCGACCTGCTGGCGGCGGCGGTCGCCATGGGCGTGGCGCAGGTGCTGGTGCTGCTCATCCGCGTGCCCGCCGACGGGGACTGGGCGCTGCTCACCATCCTGCAGGCCCTGGCGATCGCGGTGACGACGCTGAGCCTCACCGGCGACCAGGACGCCCTCGTGCCGCTGCTGGCGGTGAACGTGGCGTGGGCGGCGGTGATGCTGCCCACGTGGATCGTGGTGCTGTCGGCGGTGTGGAGCACCGCGGCGCTCGCCGCGCCGCTCGCGCCGCCGGCGATGTGGGACGACCCGCCGGGCGGCTACTCCCTCAGCCAGCTGGTCACGGGTGCCGTGGCCCTCGCCGTGGTCGCGCTCATCAGCCGGAGCCTCGCGTCGGCCCTCATGGACTCGCGTGCCCGGTCGGACTTCGAGTCCCGCACCGATGCCCTCACGGGCCTGTTCAACCGCCGGCACACCGCGGAGGCGCTCATCGCCGAGACGCGCCTCGCCGCCCGCACCGAGCGCCCCTGCGCGGTGCTGCTCGTCGACGTCGACCACTTCAAGCGGGTCAACGACACGTACGGGCATGCCGTGGGGGACGAGGTGCTGGTGGCCGTCGCCCGCCGCATCGTGGCGCGGGCCCGGTCGGGCGACGTCGCCACCCGGTGGGGTGGTGAGGAGTTCCTGCTGCTGGCACGTGACGTGCCCGACCAGGCCACGCTCGCGGCGATCTGCGAGGACGTGCGCACCTCGTGCCGCGGCACGATCCGGGTGGCCGGCGGCATCGACATCCCCATCACCGTGTCGGTGGGCGGCGCGCTGAGCACGAACTTCCCCACGCCGGACACGTTGGTGGAGGCCGCCGATCGGTCCCTGTACGAGGCGAAGGAGTCCGGCCGGGACCGCAGCCACGTGGCCGGGATGGCGCAGCTCCTGGGTTAGCGGGCGTGCTCCGGGGCGACGCCCACCAGGCCGGTGATCCACCGCCGCGCCGCCTCCACCGCGAGGTCCTGGCGGTCGGTGAACACGTGGTCGGCGTCCTCCACGTACTCCAGGTGGACCTCCGGGCATCCCCCGTCCCGGGCGAGCTTGGCCAGCTGGACGCCCTCGTCCCGCGGGATGAGCAGGTCACTGCCCGCCTGGATGAGCGCGAGCGGCACCCGCAGGATCCCCACCCACCGCCGTGACTCCGCCGACAGCGCCTCCGGGCCGCGGGAGTGCCACCACGTGCGGTACGTCCAGATCTCGGCGTGCTCCGGGCGCGTGGACGGGCCGGACGCCCGCTCGACGATGACGATGCGGTCCTTCGCGCCGTCGTCGGTGCCGCCCATGCCGCGCTGCACGATGCGGGCCATCTCGTTGTAGCTCGGCTCCGAGCCGAACCGCTCCCACCGGCGGCGCAGCGACCCGGGCAGCGACAGGGGGTGCGCGATGGTGCACACGCCCACCACCTCGGCCGGGGCGTGGCGGGCCTGGTAGTGGGTCACCATCGTCGACCCCATGCTGTAGCCCACCAGCACGATCCGGCGGTACCCGCGGCGGCGGAGGGCCGCGACCGCCGCGTCGATGTCCATCGGCACGCGGTCCAGCAGGCCCGTGCCGAAGAACGCCCCGTAGTTCGCCATGCGCGTGTTCGCGGTGAGGACGGGCACGCCGGCGTGCGCCAGCCCGAAGGCCAGGCGCCGCGGCATGCCCTGCAGGTAGTTCCCGACGGACCCGTGGATCACCAGGGCCGCCACGCGGTCCTCGGCGGGCGCGAACCGCGGCCGGAACATCATGGCGTCCCATTTGTGGCCGTCCTCGGTCTCGGTGAGGATGAGCCGGGTCTCGATGCGCCGGTCGTCCCGGCCGAAGCGCGGCGGGCGGCCGCGCACCAGGGGGCGCCGCGGCGGGACGTACGGCTTGACGTCCTTGCTCACGCGATCTTCCTGAGCCAGCGGATGAGGGCCTGCACGGCCAGGAGCTCGCGCCCGGTGTAGAAGTGATCCGCCCCGTCGATCATCACGACCTGCACGTTGCGGTTGCCCCCGCGGCGGGCGACGGTGGCCAGGGCGTGGGCCTCCTCCGGGTGCACCACCGAGTCCGCGGTGCCCTGCAGCATGAGGATGGGCGCGCGCACCTGGGCGATCTGCATGTGCGTCTTCGCCGCGTCGGCCTTCGGGCCCCGGGAGTGCCACCACGTGCGGTACGTGTAGACCTCGGAGTCCTTCGGCTGGCGGGACGGTCCCCGGCTGCGCTCGATCACGAACAGCCGGTCCACCTCCTCCCCGTCCGGGTCCAGGACGATCTGCTCGGCCCGGTCGTGGAGCTCCTCGTACGACGGCTGGGCGAGCCACCGCCGCGACCGGGACTCCAGGGACTCCGGCAGCCCCCACGGCGCGCCGAGCAGGGCCAGGCCCCGCATCCACGGGACGTGGGCCGTGGCCGCCCACCGCGTGGCGAGCGTCGCGCCGCTGGAGTACCCCATGGAGATGAGGTGGTCCCAGCCGTTGGTGCGCAGCCACTCGCTGCCTGCCGTGAGGTCCCGCCGGGCCCGGTCGAAGATCCCGGGGCCGAACAGCTGCCCCACGTTCCCCATGCGCGTCTCGACGATGAGCACCGGGAACCCCTCGCGGGCGAGCGGCGGGGCGAGGAACCGCAGCGTCCCCACCAGGAAGTTCCCCATGATCCCGTGCACGTGCATCGCCGCGGTGCGGCGGCCGGTCATCCGCTCCCGCCGGCGGGCGGCGCGCTCGTCCACCACCAGCAGGGCGTCGTTGGTGGTGCCGTCGATGGCCTGCAGCGTCACGAGCTGGTACTCGACGGGCACCGCGGCCCCTACGCCGGCTCGGGCGCGCCCGCCAGGACGCGCTCGACCGCCCCGAGCGGCATCTGCAGGAACCGGCTGCCCAGCTCCCGGAACGCCCCGGGGTCGCCGCTGCACGCGAAGCGGTAGTCGCCCTCGCGGCCCGCGGGGCGCAGCATCCCCCGGCGGCGCAGGGACTCCCCCACCTCCCGGGCGAGCTCCTCGCCGCTGCTGATGAGCGTGACGCCGGGCAGCTGACGGCGCAGGAGCCGCTCGATCATGGGGTAGTGCGTGCACCCCAGGATCACCGTGTCCACCTGCGCGTCGCGCAGCGGGGCGCAGTACTCGCGGACCATCTCCACGATGCCGTCGTCGAAGGCCTCCCCCGCCTGGATCGCCGGCGCCAGCCGCGGGCACGGCACCGAGGTCACCTCCACGCCGGCGTCGTGGGCGCGGATCATGCGCTCGTACGAGCCGGAGCGCACCGTCGCCTCGGTCGCCAGGAGCCCCACCCGCCGGTTGCGCGTGGTGAGCACCGCGGCGTGCGCCTCCGGGGTCATCACCCCGATGACCGGCACGTCCAGGATGCGCTGCAGATGGCCGGCGGCGGCCGCCGTGGCGGTGTTGCAGGCGACCACGATGAGCTTGACGCCCTGGTCCAGGAGCCAGCCCGCGATCTCCCCCGTCCGCTCGCGCAGCTGGGCGTCGGTCTTCTCACCGTACGGGAACCACGCGGTGTCGCCGAAGTACAGGAAGTCCTCGGCGGGGAGCTGGGCGAGCAGCTCGTCGAGGACGGTGAGGCCGCCCACGCCGGAGTCGAAGACCCCGATCGCAAGGTCCGCTGTGAGCTCCATCGCCTCCGTCACCTCGACCCGTTCCGACGGCACACGATAGCCGCCGGTCCCGGCGGGCCCGCGCCGCGGGTCAGGCGTCCGCGAGGGACCGGTAGCCGCGGTCCCAGTACAGCAGGGGCGGCCGGTCCCCCACGGAGACCTCCGTGACGCGGCCCACGAGGATCGTGTGGTCGCCGCCGTCCAGCGCAGCGTGGTGGGCGCACGCGAGCCGGGCGACGCCGAGCGGCAGCACGGGCGCGCCGAACGGCCCGCGGGTCCAGTCGCCGGGCATGAACTTCTCGTCGCCCGCCCGGGCGAACCGGTGCGACAGGTCCTCCTGCCCCTGCGCCAGGACGTGCACCACGAAGCCCGGGGCGGAGACGAGCCCCGCGTGGCTGTGCGCCCGGTGGTCGATGCACACGAGCACCAGCGGGGGGTCGAGCGACAGGGAGCTGAACGACGCCGCGGTCATGCCCTGCGGGCCGTCCGGCGCGTCGGCGGTCACGACGGTCACGCCGCTGGCCCACAGCGCCAGCGCGCTCCGGAACTCCTGCGGGTCGACGGAGGCCGCTTCCACCGGGGGCACGCTACCGGACCCGCGCCAGGATGATCCTGCTGCGGGCACCCACGGGCGCCTCGCCCAGGAACCCCCCGGCGGCGCCGTAGGCGGTGGAGAGCCGCACCTCGGCGAGCGCCACCCGCGCGCCGCGCACCGCCGGCTGGCTGATGAACAGCCGCTGCCCGCGGGTGTCGGCGAGCACGTAGGCGGTGCGCGCCCTGCGCCTGGCGAGGTCGAGGGTGACCACCCGGTCCCGGAATCCGCCGCGGCCGCGCAGGCGCTCCCGCCAGGCCGCGAGGTCCCCGCTCACCCGGGGGGCCGGCACGGCCGGGGGCGTCGCCGGCACGCCGGCGGGCACCAGGCGCGCCAGGCGCACGAGGCGGCGCTTCCCGGTGGACAGCTCGTACGCGGTCACACGCACCCGCGGGTCGCCGTCCCGGGCCACCGAGTACACGAACCAGCGGTTCGAGAGGTCACCGGCCGCGACGCGCGCGCCGCCGGAGAGCCGCACGATCTGCAGGGGCCGGGGGATGCCCACCAGCAGCGCCCGCTCGTCCCGGTCGCCGTACCCGTACAGCGCCCCGGAGAGCACCTGCCGCACCACGGCGGTGCCGTTGGGCCCGGCCCACACGTCCATGGTGCGCACGGCGCCGAAGGCCAGCGTCCGGGTGTAGATCACCCGTGCCGCGGCGGGGCGACGGACGTCGGCGAGGACCACCTCCGACACGGCCCCCACCCCGGTGCCCTGCTCGCGCAGCCACACCAGGCGCGGTCCGTCGAGGTCGGCGGACACCAGCCGGATCCCGCCGGGCGCCGCGGACTCGGCGTCGATCACCGTGCGGGCGCCGGTGCGGCGGTTCACCGCGGTGAGGCGCTCCAGGCCGTCGGGTCCCGGGATCACGGCGAGCACCTGGTCGGCGAACGTCCCGACGAGCCGGACCGGCTCGCACGCCCCGCGGACGCTCACGCGCGGCACCCGTGCCGCCTTCCCGCGCGCGACGGGCGCGGTCCACAGCTCGGTGGGGCCGTCGGCGCCCATGCACCGCGTCCAGGCGACGGTGCGGTCGCCGATCACGACCTGGCGGGTGAGGCCGGCCTGCTCGTGCAGGGTCCGCACCTGGACGCCCGCGGTGGCGGCGGACGCCGGCACTGCGGCCGCGAGGGCGGTGAGGGCGAGGGCGGTGCGGGCACGCACGGCGGGCAGCCTATCTCGGCCCGGCGGACGCCCGCCCCGGGGAGCGGTCCCCCGGTCCCGCCGTCAGAGGTCGAAGTCGAAGATGTCCTCGAGCAGGCCGCGCCGCTTGCGCTTCTTCTGCCGGCCGCGGTCGTCGTCGTACCGGTCGCGGTCGCGGTCACGGTCACGATCGCGGTCGCGGGATCCCTCCCGGACGGCCGGGGCGGGACGGGGGCGGCCCTCCACCTCCGCGAAGAAGTCCTCGTCAGCGTGGGCGTCGGTGGCCAGCAGGGAGCGGCGCTCCCGCTCCAGGAGGCGGTCCAGCTCACCGCGGTCCAGCCACACCCCGCGGCATTCCGGGCACGCGTCGATCATCACCTCCGCGCGCTCGACCTCCACGAGGCGCGTCCCGCAGGCGGGGCAGCGCATCGGCTCCCCGCGGTCTCGCTCTCCCACTGTCCGGGTTCCTCCCGTGTCGTGCCGGTGGCGGGGCGCGGCCGTCACGCGGCCGCGCCCGAGGCCGTCGGCGGGGTCAGTCGAGCAGCTCGCCGAAACCGTCGTCGCGGCGCCGGTGACGCGTCGCGTCCCGGTCGTCCTCGTCGCCGAAGCGGTCGTCCCGGTCATCCCTCCGGGCGCCGCGCCGGCGGTCCGTGCGGTCGTCGTCCGCGTCCGTTCCGAGCAGGTCCATCAGGCGGTCGAGCAGGCTCATTAACCGTCCTCCGTGGGTCCGGTGGCGTGTGGTGAGCCAGGTCTCTCCCGCCGCTCGCGGCTGCCGGCGCCGGACCCTGCGGGTCGTGTTGACGGCGACGGCATCCAGGGATACTCCCCGTGGCTTCGGCCACGCTACCAGCGGCCGCCCGAGCGCCGGATGTGATGTCGGTTAAGGCTTGGACCACGACGCCCCGCACGCATCGCGCCCGGCGGGGCGGCGTCCCCCGGCCCGCCCCGTCGTCAGGCGGTCTCGGCGGCGGGGGCCGGGGCGGCGGCGAGGACGGGCTGGTCCGCGGCGGCGTCGGGGCAGCGCATGAGCATGGGGCCAAGCCAGGCGAGGGCACCGCCGCCCAGGACGAGGGACGTGCCGAGGGACACGGCCTGGATGGCCACCGACAGGGCCATCGCGGACGCGGCCGGGACGCCGTGGACCATGGTGAGGGCCGGGATGAGGACGGCCTCGCGGATGCCCGCGCCGCCGGGGGCGAGCGGAATGAGGCCGCTCACCACGATGAGGGCGTACACCAGCGCGGCGGCCTCGACGGGCAGCCCGAGGGCGGCGAGCAGGGCGGCGAGGCTCACGATGCGCAGGAGGACCGCCACGAGGCTCAGCATCGACGCCATGCGGGCCGCGGACGGCTCGGTGATGCCGCGACCGCCCTCGGCCATGCGGCTCACCGCGGAGGCGACGCGGGCGGGGATGCGGCGGCGCAGGGCGCCGAGGCGGCCACGGCGCAGTGCCAGACCCGCCGCGACGGCGACCACCAGGGCGGCGAGCGCCATCCAGCGGACGTCGCCGGCGGGACCGGGAGGAGGGGTGAGCATCAGGATCGCCAGCACCGCGGCGCTGGTCACCACGGCGTCGACGAGCTTGTAGCCGCCCAGGGCACCCACGATGCGCCACGTGCCGGCACGGGCGCCCGCGGGGTGGCGGCGGACGACCGCGACGCGGACGCCCTCACCGAGGCTCGCGGGAAGCGCCTCGCACGCCCCGCGGGAGATCCAGTGCAGCCCCAGGGTGTGGGCGGCGCCGATGCCGTCGACGCCCCCGGCGCGCTGGATGACCCACCACTGGACCGCGGAGACGCACTGACAGGCGGCGTACATGAGCACCGCCAGCGCCATGAGGTCCGGGTCCGCGCCCTGGAGGGCCGTGCCGACGGCGGACAGGTCGATCGTCGCGGCGGCCGCGACGCCCATCAGCGTGAGCGCCACGAGGGTTGCGAGCACAATCGGCGCGCGCCGCGGGCGCCGCGCCGGATTCGCGTCCTGACGAGGGGGAATGTGACCGAGTGTGTGCACGAACCAGGTTGCGGGGGAACGTAGCGGACCCGGGTGTGGATGCCGCGGCACGTGGGTGCAATCCGTGTCCACACCGATGGACCGCACGATCCCGCAGTGCGAGCATCGGCCGAGGAGGTCGTCGACGTGACTCCGGCGGTCACATCCCGGACGACACGGACCCGCAGCGCGGCGTTCCCCGGCTGGTGGACGCTGCTCGTGCAGTTCGCGATGGTCGGGGCCGGGGCGCTCTGCTACTTCGGGGTGCGGGGGCTCACCCAGTCGAACGTGGACCTCGCCCAGCGGCACGCCCGCAGCGTCGTGCGCCTGGAGGCGGACCTCGGCCTGCTGCGGGAGACCGCCGTGCAGGGCTGGTTCATCGACAGCCCGCGCATGGTGACCGCGGTGAACTGGGTCTACATCTACGGCCACTGGCCCGTCATCATCGGGGCGCTGGTGTGGCTCTTCCTGCGCCGGCCGGGCGAGTACTACACCCTGCGCAACGCGCTGTTCATCTCCGGGGCGATCGGACTGGTCATCTTCATGCTGTACCCCGTGGCACCCCCGCGGTTCGGGGCCATCGACGTGGTCGACACCGTCACGCAACGGTCCGATTCGTACCGCGCGTTCCAGCCCCCGGGGCTCACCAACCAGTACGCGGCGGTGCCGAGCCTGCACTTCGGGTGGAACCTGCTCGTCGCGATCTCCCTGTGGCGCGCCTCGGACCGCCTCGCGCTGAAGGCGTTCGCGGTCGCGGTGCCGCCGGCGATGGCGACGGCGGTGGTCGCCACCGGCAACCACTACGTGTTCGATGTGATCGCCGGGGGCGTGGTCGCCCTCGCCGGCCTGACGGCGGCCCGCATGCTGCCGGCGGTGCGCAGCACGCCGCGGTGGGCGCGGTGAGGGTCATCGCGCACCGCGCCGGCAACGATCTGGCGCACCTCGGGCGGCTCGGCGCGGCGGACGTGGTGGAGTGCGACGTGCATCTGCGCCGCGGGCGCCTGGAGGTGCGGCACACCAAGCGGATCTGGTTCCTGCCGATCCTGTGGGACCGCTGGTACCTGGTGAACCCGTTCGCGCCGCCGCTGCTGCTGGAGCGGCTGCTCGACGCGCTGCCGCCGGAGACCACGCTGATGATCGACATGAAGGGCCCGACGCCGGGGCTGGGACGCGCCGTGCTGCGGGCCGTGGAGGCGCACGGGCCGCGCCGGCTGGTGGTGTCCGCCCGCGTGTGGCGGCACCTGCGGCCGTTCGCCGGCCGGCCCGGCACGATCGTCCTCCACTCCGCCGGCAGTCCCCGGCAGCTGCGGCGCCTGCTGCAGCGGCATCCGGCGGGCAGCCTGGACGGGGTGTCGGTGCACCGCCGCCTGCTGGACCCCGCCACCGTCGCGGCCCTGCGCGACCGCGCGGCCCACGTGTGGAGTTGGCCGGTGGACGACCCGGCCGTCGCCCGGCAGCTCGCCGAGTGGGGCGTGACCGGTGTCATCAGCGACGCCTGGGCGCCGCTCGCCGAGGCGCTCAGCGCGGAGGCGCCACCACCCGCCCCCGGCCCCTGAGGCACCCCGCCGCGAACGCGAACGGCCCGAACAGCACGCCGGCGACCTGGCAGGCCTCAAGCGCACCGGGCGCCGCGCCCCGGCGCGCGGCCCGCGCCGGCGCCATGAGGTCGCGCAGGGCGTCGGGGATGCCGCGGACCACATCGGACCGGTGCGGTCCCTCCCAGAATCGCTTGGCCACGGTCGCGGCGTACCCGGCGCCGCGGCCGAAGGCCTCCCGCCGCAGGCCCCGGATGCCGGCGCGGCGCTCATGCCAGAGGATCGCGGCGGGCTCCTGCACCAGCGTGTGGCCGGTCTCCAGGACCCGTGACACGAAATCCAGGTCCTCGCCGCCGCGGGCGGCGGTGCCGGCCCCCAGCAGCGGGTCGAAGCCGCCCACCTGCTCGGCGATCTCCCGCCACACCGCCAGGCACCGGCGTGCCCCGGTGAGCGCGTCGGGGTGCACGGCCAGGACGTTGCCGTCGGCGTCGGCGAGCCGGTGCGTGCTGCGCCGGAAGTAGCCGCGCGGGACGCGGGTGAGCCGCTCGAGGTCGAGGTGCGCCTGGGTGTCCATCTCCAGGGGCAGCGCCATGCCGGTGGCGCAGTCCGCGCCGCTCAGCACCAGGGCCTCGGCGAGCCGGCGCAGCCAGTCGCGGTCGGCGATGATCCCGTCGTCGGCGAACACCAGGACGTCCCCGGCGGCCACCGCCATGCCCGCGTTGCGTGCGGCGGCCCGGCCCGCGCCGGGGCACGTGAGCAGGCGGATGCGCTCCCCCGGGTACCAGTCGGCCAGCATTCGCCGCAGGACCCCGCTGCTCCGGCCGGTGTCCGCCACCACGATCTCGTCGGGCGCCACGTCGCCGCGGAGCATCGCGCCCACCGCCCGCACCGCCGCGTCCGGGGTGCCCGAGGTGGTGAGCACGACGGTCATGCGGGGCAGCGGGACCGGCTCGGCGGGCAGGCCGGGAGCCGTACCGAACCGGGCGAGCGACGCCGCGATCTGGGCGGCGGCGACCTTCCCGGCATGGTCGGCGAGCAGCACCACCGTGCCCACCGCGCGGCCGCCCGTGCGAACCACGGCGAGCGCGGACCGGTACGCCACGCCCTGCCGGGTGATCCCCAGCACCAGGTCGGCCGCGGGATGGTCCAGGGACACCTCGACGACGGCCGCCGGGGCGACGAGCTCCGTCACCGACGGGTCCCCGGCGCTCACGATGGCCGTGCCGGTCGCGGGCGTCGGCGGGACGGGGCGGGCGGTGCTCACGAACGGACCTCGGAGTCAGGAGAGGCGAGGGGGCCCAGCCCGTCGGGCATGTCCGGCGGGCACGAGGGACTTTCGCATTCGTCCCGCGAATTGTCCAGATTCAACATTTCTCCCGGGCGAGTATGTGAATACCGCCGAATCCAGCGGACCGGACGCCGGGCGCCTCCGGGAACGCGGCGGGCACCGGACCGGTGACGGCGGTGTGCGCCGCCACCCGGCATCGGGGCACGTCGACCGCGTTGCGTCTCGGCCTCCGCGGTCGCGGGGGAACGCGCCCCCGCGCCGGCCCCGCCTCCAGGGGACCCCCGTGCCCCGCCTCCTGATCATCGTCGGCTCCACGCGCCCCGGGCCGGCCTGCCGTTCGCCCGCCGGTTCACCGGCGTCGCCGACGACCACGGCGCGTCCACGACCGACCTGTGGGCGGACGAACCGGTGGGGTTCGTGACCCACGGGGGCGCCTCGTCCGGCACGCGGGCGCCGAACCGGGTGATGTCGCGGGCGGCGGTGGCGATGCTGGACGAGCTCGCCCGCATGGAGGCGCTCCTGCGCCCGGGCCGGCGGCGTGGCTAGGAGAGCCCCGCGAACAGCACCCCGGTGCCCGCGGCCGCCGCGACACACACCCCCGCCGCGGCGGCCGCGATGACGGCGGGACCGCGGCGGGCCGTCCCGCGGGGCACGGGCCCGTGCAGCAGCCGGGCGGCCCGCCAGCCGGCGGTCGCGCACGCCCCGCCGATGACCACGTCGACGAGCAGGTGGTGGCCCAGCCCCACCACGATCGCCCGCACCAGCGCGGGGAACGCCCACGCCGCCCACGCCAGGGGCGCCGCGGGCCGCATCCACACCGCGGCGAGCGCGAGCAGCACCGGGATCCCGACGTGCAGGCTCACCGCGGCGGCGGTGCTGTTGCGCCACCCGCCCTCCCAGCCGGCCGGCGGGGCGACGGCGTACGGGAACTCCGGCAGCCAGCGGGGCGGGGCGGCCGGGGCGACCGCGAGCACCGCGACGGCCGGCACGTGGGTGAGCGCGAACGCGGTGCGGACCGTGGGATACCGCGCCGGGTCGAGGAACCACAGGGCCGTCAGCAGCCCCAGGACCGGGCCGGTCTCCATGTGCTCGTACCACCAGGTGGCGGCGTCCCGCAGCGGCGGGCGGGACTGCACGAGCGTCGCGAACCGGTCCTCGCGGAACATCCCGAGGTCGCGCTCCAGGTCCACGAGTGCGCGGGTGGTCGCCATCGCCCGGCCCGCGTCCACCTCGAACGGCAGGCGCACCAGCTGCCAGGCGAGCATGACCGCGACCAGGACGGCGAGCTCGACGGGCAGGGGGTGCGCGCGCCGCAGGGCGGCGGACGGCCCCGGCCGGGCCGCCGCCGGCGCGCCGTCCGTGCGGGTCGTGATGTGCGGGCCGCGCATCGTGCACCTCCGCCGCGGGTCGAATCCCTCTGTTCCCGCGCGGGCGGCACCCGACGCATGGCGCCCGCCCCGGCTACCCGGCGGACCCCAGGGGCCCGGCCTCCCAGCCCGCCCCGAGCCGCACCGCCGTGTCGATGTCCTCACGGGAGGCGATGCCCTCGGCGGCCAGGCGCTCCGCCTCGTCCCGCGCGGCCTCGTAGTACACGCCCCCGACGGAGCGGGCCAGATCCTGCGGCGCCTCGGTGGGCGGCACCGGCCCGTCGAAGAAGCCGCCGCCGTTCTTGCGGCCCAGCCGCCCGGCGGCGACCATGCGGGCCCCCACGCCCCGGTCGTCGAAGCGGTCGCCGTACGCGGCCTGCAGGTCGCCGCGGATGTGCTCGTACGTGTCGAGGCCCACCAGGTCCGCGAGGGCGTGCGGCCCCATGGGCGACGGGCCGGCGGCGACCACCGCGGCGTCGGCCTGCGCGGGGTCGCCCTCCCCCGTGGCCACGAACCCGGCCACCATCGCGCGCAACAGCACGCGGTTCACCACGAACCCGGGGCATTCGCGCACGGCGACCGGGGTCTTGCCGAGGCCGGCGGCGAACTCCGCGGCCCGCCGCGCGACATCCTCGGCGGTGTCCGCGCCGCGGATGACCTCGACCAGGCGCATCACGCTGGGCGGGTTGAAGAAGTGCAGGCCCACCACGCGCCCGGCGGGCGCGGCCGCCGCGCCCAGCTCGGTGATCGACAGCCCCGAGGTGTTGCTGGCCACGACGGTCGCGGGGGGGACCGCGGCGGCGATGCGGGCCAGGACCTGGCGCTTCAGGTCCATCCGCTCCGGGACGGCCTCGATGACCGGGTCGCAGGCGGCCACGGCCGTCACGTCGGTGGCGGTGGACACCCGGGCGACGGCGGCGTCCAGGTCCTCCTGGGCCAGCCGGCCCCGCCGCACCATCCGCTCGCCGGCCGCGCGGGCGTGCCCCAGCCCGCGCGTGAGGGCGCCCTCGTCGATGTCCACCAGGGTGACGTGGTGGCCGGCGAGCGCCGCCATCAGGGCGATCTCCGACCCCATGAGGCCCGCACCGACCACCGCGACGCGGCTCACCTCGCCGCCCCTCCGAACAGGTCGCGGGCGATGACCATGCGCTGGATCTGGCTGGTGCCCTCGTAGATCTCGGTGATCTTGGCGTCCCGGTAGTAGCGCTCGGCGTCGTACTCGGCGGAGTACCCGTATCCGCCGAGGGTCTGCACGCACACGTCCGCGGCCCGCACCGCGACGTTGGAGGCGAACAGCTTGGCCTTCGCGCCGGCGGCGCCGTGCGGCCTGCCGGCGTCGCGCAGCTGCGCGGCGTGGAGGGTGAGCAGCCGGGCCGCGTCGATCTGCGCGGCGATCTCCGCCACGGGGAAGTGCACGCCCTGGAAGCGGGCGATGGGCCCGCCGAACGCCTGGCGGTCGGTGGCGTACGACACGGCCAGCTCCAGTGCGGCGCGCGCGATACCGACGGCCTGGGCGGCCACCGTGATGCGGCCGCCGTCGAGGGTGGCGAGGGCCAGCTTGAGCCCCTCCCCCTCCGCGCCCAGCAGACCGGAGCGCGGGACGGGGAACGCATCGAACGCGAGCTCCACGGTGCTGGAGGTGTGGAGGCCCAGCTTGGGGATCTCGGCGCCCACCGAGAGGCCGTCGCCGGGACCGGAGACCATCGCGCTGATGCCCTTGGCGCCCGGGTCGCCGGTGCGGGCGAAGATGACGAACACGTCGGCGATGCCGCCGTTGGTGATCCACATCTTGTTGCCGGTGACCCGCCAGCCCTCACCGGTGGCCTCGGCGCGGGTGCGCAGCGAGGCGGTGTCGGAGCCCGCGTCCGGCTCGGTGAGCGCGTAGCAGCCGAACAGCTCGCCGCTCGCCAGTCGCGGCAGCCACTCCCGCTTCTGCTCCTCGTTCCCGGCCCGCAGGATCGGCGACGCCACCAGGCCGTTCTGGACGGCGACCGCCACGGAGGTGCCGGCGTCGGCGCGGGCGAGCTCCTCGGTGACCAGCGCCAGGGAGGTCGCGTCGAGCCCGGGCCCGCCGTACTCCTCGGGGATGGTGAGGCCCAGCAGGCCGATCTCCCCGAGCCTGCGGAACACCTCCACCGGGACGCGGTGGGCGGCGTTCCACTCCCGGGCGTGGGGTGCGACCTCGTTCTGGGCGAACTCGCGGGCCAGCTCCCAGGCCGCGGTCTGGTGCTCGGTGAGGCCGGCGGGAACGGCGGGCTCGACGGGCATGCGGATGTCTCCTCGGCGGTGTCTCGGCGGCGGAAGCATCTCTATCTAACAATCAGTTGTCAAGATGATTTGCGTCTGCGTATCATCGGCCGCCATGGACGCCGGTGACCCCGTCGAGAAGGCCCGCCGCAACTGGGTGCGGGCCGGCCACCCGGATGAGTCCGGGTTCACCGTCCTGGTCTCGATGCTGCGGTCCTACGGCATCCTCGTGCGCGAGCTGGAGACCGCCCTGCGGCCCGTCGGCGTCACCCTCTCCCGCCTGGAGGTGCTCCTGCTGCTGAGCTTCAGCCGCGACCGGCGCCTGCCGACCATGCGCCTCGGCGACCTCCTGATGATCCGCGGCTCCAGCGCCACCTACCTGGTGGACAAGCTGGCGGACCAGGGGCTGGTGGAGCGCCACGCCGACCCCGCCGACCGGCGCGTGAGCATCGTGGCCCTCACCGACGCGGGGCTGCGGCGGCTCGACGAGGGCGTGCGTGCGCTGGCGGACGCGGGGTTCGGCCCCATCGGCGCGATGGGCGAGGACGACCGCCGCGCCCTGGCCGATCGGCTGGCGGTGCTGCGCGGCGCCGGCGCCCCCGCCATCGGGGCGGCCGCCGAGTGACACACGGATTCCACATGCACCCGAAGGACCCGCGGCTCGCACCGTCAGCCGCGTACCGACCCATGGACCAGGAGCGATGAGCATGGCCGACACCGCGGGAGCGCCCCCGGCGAACCAGATCCCCGACATCCCGATCCTGCAGGCGCTCGGCAACCGCCGCAGCATCCGGTACTTCGACCCGGACCGCGAGGTCGAGCGGTGGAAGATCGAGACGATGCTCCAGGCCGCCCGGTTCGCGTCCTGCCAGGGGAACATCAACTGCACCGAGGCCATCGTCGTCCGGCGGGACGAGTGCGACCAGTGGGATGAGCTGGAGGAGTGCGTCTCCGGCTTCAACGTGCAGATCATCAACCAGGCGTCGCACCTCATCCTGTGGCTCACGAACATCAACGCGTGGTACGGCCGCGCGGTGGACGGCATCAGCTCGCTGAGCCTGTCCGGGGCCACCACCAAGTACCACGGGTGGAACTACGAGTTCTCGATGACCCAGACGATCCCGCGGCTCATGAGCTTCCCGCCGGAGCGCACCGAGATGCTGCTGCGGTTCGAGAGCGGCCAGGCCGTCGCCAACGCGATGGCGGCGGGCGTGGGCCTGGGCGTGGGGAACCTGCTCATCGCGTTCGGCCGCAAGCCCGGCGGCGTGGAGAAGGCATTCGGGCTCCCGCCGAACTACAAGTTCACGTGGGGCCACGCGGTGGGCTACCCCCTGGAGGACGCGAAGGCCGGCGGCCAGCGGCCCCGCCTGAAGTTCGAGAGGCTGTTCCACGACAACGCCCTCGGCGTGCCGTACCGGTGCAATCCGGACACCGAGGCGATGCTGCGCGAGAAGGGCCTCATCCAGGAGCAGTCGCCCACCGACGAGCGGTTCGATGAGATCGTGCGGATCGCCGAGGAACACGGCCGCGACGCCGGGATGCTGTACTTCCCGGCCGCCGAGATCCGGCGCCTCATGGCCGACGAGGACTGGGACTTCGGGCCCCGGATCCGGGCGAAGGCCGAGCAGGTGCTCGCCACCGAGCAGCTGCCCGAGTACCCGCAGGAGATGAAGGACACGTTCGTGAAGCTCATGACCGAGCGCGGCATCGACGCGTCGAAGTTCCTCCCCAAGGACTGACGATGGAGTACGAGGACGTCCTGTACGCGACCGGCGGCGGCCGCGCGACGATCACCATCAACCGCCCGGACCGCCTGAACGCCTTCCGCGGCAGGACGATCCTCGAGCTGTGCGAGGCGTTCGAGCGCGCCGCGGACGACGAGGCCGTGGGGGTCATCGTCTTCACCGGCGCGGGCGAGCGGGCGTTCTGCGTGGGCGGCGACGTGCGCGAGCCCACCCGGACGATGGCGGAGAAGCGGGCCGGGCACATCCTCGGCCCGCGCCTGGCGTCGGCGATGCGCAACAACGGCACGCCGATCATCTGCCGGGTGCGCGGCTGGTGCATCGGCGGCGGCAACGAGTTCAACATCCTCAGCGACCTCACGATCACCGACACCACCGGCCGGTTCGGCCAGGCGGGCCCGAAGATCGGCAGCGCCCCCCTTTGGTGGGGGTGCCAGCTCATGCCCGCCATCGTGGGCGAGAAGAAGGCCCGGGAGATCCTGTTCCTCACCCGTCACTACTCCGCCGCGGAGGCCCTGGACATGGGCCTGGTGAACGCGGTGACCGAACCGGAGGCGCTGGACGCCACGGTGGACGAGTGGTGCGAGGAGATCCTGCGCAGGAGCCCGCAGGGGCTGCGCCTGGCGAAGCTCGCCCTGAACGCGGCCACCGACGCCCTGCACGGGCCGGTGAACCACGGGATGGAGCTGATGGCGCTGAACCACGTGTACGGGCCGGAGCCCGGTGAGGGCATCCGGTCGTTCCAGGAGAAGCGGCCCGCCGACTGGCGGCCGTTCCGCGGCGGAGAGGGGCCGGAACCCGGATGAGCGAGTGGACGGACTGGTACCGGCGGGAGGACCCCGCCACGTGGGTGCTCGCGCGGATCCTGCGTGAGCGCGCCGAAGCGCACCCCGACCGGGAGTACCTGCGGTACGGCGACGGCGGGTGGGTGACCTACGGGCAGATGGACGCCCGGGCGAACCGCATCGCCAATGGGCTCCTCGCGCTCGGCGTGGCGCACGGGGAGTCGGTGAGCCTGATGCTCCCGAACTGCGAGGAGTTCGTGCCGATCTGGTACGGGATCCTGAAGGCCGGCGGCGTGATGAGCTCCGTCAACACCGCCTACAAGGGCGACTTCCTGTCGTGGACGATCAACCTCGTCGAGGCGCGCGTGTTGTTCATCGCCGAGGCGTTCCTCGACCGGCTGGACTTCATCCGGGCGGAGCTGCCGAAGCTGGAGCGCGTGGTGGTGGTGAACACCGGCGGCCGCACCGCCCCGGACCCGACCCTGCCGTGGCAGACCCTCGACGAGCTCATGGACGGGCCGGACACCCCGCCCGACGTGGCGTGCTCGTGGACCGACGACGCCCGCATCATGTTCACCTCCGGCACCACGGGCCGCAGCAAGGGCGTGATCAAGCAGAACGCGGCGGACTACTTCTCGGCCCGCGGCGGCATCGAGCTCATCCGCACGCTCAACGGGACGTCCCTGGAGGACATGTCGCGGGAGACGTGGTTCAGCTGCCTGCCGCTGTTCCACTCCAACGCGCAGGTGCTGTGCGCCTACCCGGCCATGGTCGCCGGTGGCCGCGTGGCGTTCGTGGAGCGGTTCTCCGGATCCCGGTTCTGGGAGCAGGCGAGGACGATGGGCGCCACGATGTTCAACGGCATCGGGGCGATGCTCTACTTCCTGTGGAACCGGCCGCCGTCGGAACGCGACCGTGACCACTCGGTGCACACGGTGCTGGCGGCCCCCGCCCCGAAGGACATCTTCCACGCGTTCGAGGAGCGCTTCGGGGTGCGGCTCACCGAGGGGTACGGGCTCACCGAGACCGGCGTGTGCACCGTGATGGACCCCACCCGGCCGGTGCGCCTGGGCTCGTGCGGCACCGCGAACCCGGGGTACGAGGTGTCGATCGTGGAGCCCGGCACGGACCGGCCGCTCCCGGCCGAGACGCCCGGTGAGATCGTGGTGGACATGAAGATCCCGAACATCATCATGCGGGCGTACTACGGGATGCCGGAGAAGACGGCGGAGGACTTCCAGAACCTCAAGCTCCACACCGGGGACCTGGGCCGCATGGACGCCGACGGGTACGTGTACTTCATGGACCGCGTGAAGGACTACATCCGCCGGCGCGGCGAGACCGTGAGCTCCATGGAGGTGGAGCGCCAGGTCGCCGCCCACCCGTCCGTGAAGGAGTGCGCGGTGATCGGCGTGAAGGCCGACGAGGGCGCGAGCTCCGAGGACGAGATCATGGTGGTGCTGGTGGCCGAGGGCGACGCCCCCGACCCGGTGGAGCTGACCGCCTGGATGGCCGAGCGGATGCCGTACTTCATGGTGCCGCGCTACATCCGCGTGACGGCGGCGCTGCCGAAGACCCCCACCGAGCGCGTCCAGAAGGTGAAGCTGCGCGACGAGGGCATCACGCCCGATACCTGGGACCGCGACGCCGCCGGCGTGACGGTGACCCGATGAGCGAGGCGCCCATGAAGGTCGACGTGTGGTCGGACATCGCCTGCCCGTGGTGCTACATCGGCAAGCGGCGGTTCGCGGAGGGCGCCCGGCGCTTCACCGAGGCCACCGGCCGGGCGGTGGAGGTGGAGTACCACGCGTTCGAGCTGGCCCCCGACACCCCCGTGGACTTCGAGGGGTCCGAGGTGGACTTCCTGGTGCACCACAAGGGGATGTCGGAGGAGCGGGTGCGGTCCATGCTCGACGGGATGTCCGCGACCGCCAAGGACGAGGGCCTCGCGTACGACTTCGCGAACCTGCGCCACACCAAGACGTTCCGTGCGCATGAGCTGCTGCACCACGCCAAGGCGCACGGGCTGCAGGAACCCCTGAAGGAGCGCCTGCTGCGGGCGTACTTCACCGAGGGCCTGCACCTGGTGCACGTCGACCAGCTGGCGGACCTCGCGGCGGAGGTGGGCCTGGACCGCGACGAGGCGGCCGCCGTGCTGGAGGAGGAGCGGTACACCGGCGCGGTGCTGGACGACATGGCCCTGGCCCAGCGTCTCGGGATCCGCGGCGTGCCGTTCTACGTGATCGACCAGCGGTACGGGGTGTCCGGCGCCCAGCCCGCCGAGGTGTTCGAGGAGGCGCTCACCCGCGCCGCCGCGCCGCCGGAGCAGGAGGGTGACGAGGCATGACCGGCGACCCCAAGCCGCCGTTCGAGATGGTCGGCGACGACGAGGCCCCCGTGTGCGCGGACGGCGTGTGCGAGGTGCCCGCCCCGCTCCAGCCCGAGGCCGGGGAGGGCCCGGAGCCCGGCTGATCCCCGTGGCGCGGCGCGGGCCGCCGGCCGGTGTCAGTAGGTCTTGGCGGTGAGCGCTCCATCGACGAGGAGGTGCGTGCCGCTCACGAACGTGCTGTCGTCGGAGAGCAGGAACAGGATGGCGTTCGCCACCTCACGGGGCTCCGCCAGCCGCCCGACCGGATACGTGCCCTCCATCTCGGCCCGCGCCGCCACCGGATCGGGCTGCCCGGCGAAGTACGACCGGATCATCGGGGTCTCCATGTCACCGGGCAGCACGCAGTTGGCGCGGATGCCGTCCTTCGCGTAGTCCACGGCGATCGCCTTGGTGAGGCCGAGCACCCCGGTCTTCGTGGCGGTGTAGGAGCTGATGAACGGGTCGGCGGTGAGCGACAGGATCGACCCGATGGTGACGATGCTCCCGCCACCGCCCTGTTCGCGCATGGCGAGGATCGCGTGCTTGCAGCAGAGGAACGCGCCCTTGAGGTTGATGTCGTTCACCTCGTCCCACTGGGCTTCGGTGGTCTCGTGCAACGGCCCCTCGGGGCCGAGGATCCCGGCGTTCGCGACCATCCCGTCGAGTCGTCCGGCGACCTCCCGGCAGCGGGTGACGGCGGCCTGGACGTCACCCTCGTCGCGGACGTCTCCCCGGAGGAACTCCACGCGTCCGGGCAGTCCCCCGGCCTCCGAGGCGAGGCTGGCGCCGTCCCCGGCGTCGCGCCCCACCCCGACGACGGTGGCGCCCTCGCCGGCGAGCAGCAGGGCCGTGTCCCGGCCCAGCCCCTTGGTCGCCCCGGTCACGACCACGCCCTTGCCGCTCATCCGACCCGACATCGCGTCCCCCTGGTGGTTTCCGGGGACGCTACCTCGGCACCGGTCCCATCGGTCGCCGGGTGACGGGACGCGCCCTCACGTGACGGCGCTCCAGCCCAGGGCGCGGGCCATGCCGCCCGCCAGGTCCAGGAGCGTGGCGAGCGGCACCGACCCGTCGCCGGTGGGCACCTCCACGTCCGGCACCCGGCCCATCACCGACCGGTACTCGGTGAGCGCGAGCAGCGCGGCGCCGATCACCGGGACCGCCGCCGTCCGCGCGAGGCCCAGCAGGTCGCCGTCGGCGACGTCGGTCCCGAACGCCACGAGCGCGGTCGTGAACGGGACCTTCTCGTTGCCCGGCAGGACGCGCACGCCCACCGTGGCCCGGCCGTCGGTGAGCTGTACGGGCCGGCCGGCCGCGCCGGCGGCGAGCACGGGCACCGCGTCCGCGGCCCCGGCGAGAAGCGGCCACATCTCCGGGGGGAACGCCCCGGCGTTCGCGTACACGAAGATCCCGGCCGGGTCGGCCACCATGCTCGCGCGCAGGCCCACCCCGTCGCCGCCGTACGGGACGTCCAGGACGCACCGTTCGCTGGCCCGCCGGTACCGCACGCCGCCGGCCTCCAGCGCGTCCCGCTCGTCGGTCCCGATGCGGATGACGAACGGCTCCTCGTCCTCCGGGAGCACGAGCGGGACGTCGGTGAGCAGCGGTGCGGCGTCCATCGGCGTGCCTCCGGGTCGATCCACGCGGGGAACGGACGGAGTATCGCGGGTCCCCGGCCGGGCCGCGGCGGCCCCCCGGGAACGGGGGTCGCCGTGGACATCCGGTTCAGGCGACGTCGCTGCGCACGAGGCGCCAGGCCGCGAGGGCCGGCAGCCCCAGCGCGAAGGCGATGGTGAGCAGTCCGGCGGGGGTGCCGTCGAGCACCGTGAGCATGCCGGGCGAGGTGTCGCCGGAGGCGCTGGTCCCCACGAACGCCCCCACCCATGATCCGGCCGCCGTGCCGGGAAGGACGTCGGTGACCGCCGACATCCCGGGCACCAGGCCGCCCACGCCGCGCAGCAGGTTCTCGACGACCAGCGCCCACACCAGCCCCAGCCCCGCCGAGAGCGCCGGGTTGCGGGACACGATGCCCAGCAGGAAGCCGGCGCCCGCCCACATGCCCATCACGCCCGTGCCCAGGCCGAGGGCCGCCGCCATGCGGCCCGCCTCGGGCAGGGCCATGGAGGCGCCCTCCAGGCCGGCGATCGCCGTGCTCACCACCAGCGTCAGGGCGGCGGTGAGCAGCACGACCGCCACCACGACCGTCCCCAGCGCCAGCAGCGACCCCGCCGCGACGGCGCCGCGGCGCGGCCCCTGGGCGATGATCGTCTTCCACGTGCCCCAGCCGTAGCCGTTGCCGGCCGCCAGCGCGCCCAGCACCATCATCAGCGCACCGCCGAACATCGGCATGCCCTGCACCATCACCGACGGCGCCTGCCGGGGCAGCAGGTCGACCAGCAGGGCCGCCGTGCTGGTGGCGCCCTCGTTGGCGAACCCGCTCTCCCCCGTGACGTACGAGACGTAGTTGAAGACGTAACCGAACAACAGGGTCAGGAGCAGCCACGCCCCCACGATCACCCTGACCGCGCCCCAGCGGCGCAGCCGGTACAGCTCGGCGCGCGCCGACGCCACGACCTCCCGCCATGGACCCGCGGCGCCGGGGACGAGGGTTGCGCTGGATGTGGTCATGCCGTCACCTCCAGGGTGTCGCGGGACGCCGCGGCGGCGGCGCCGGTCATCTCGAAGAACACGTCCTCCAGGGAGCGTGTGCGCGGGGCGAGGCGGTGCAGATCCACGCCGGCCTGCACGAGGGCCCGGGCCAGCTCGGGGGCGCGAGCCTCGTCGAGGTCCAGCAGGGCGCGGTCGCCGTCCAGCCGGACGGTGCCCTCCCCGGTGAGACGGGAGGCGACCTCCAGCAGGCGTGCCGTGGGCGTGCCGACGACCTCCAGGACGCTCGCGCCGCGCAGGACCTCCACGGGGGCCTCCCGGACCAGGCGGCCGTCGCTGATGACGCCCACGCGGTCGCAGATCTCCTCCACCTCGGCCATGAGGTGGCTGGAGAGGATGACCGTGCGGCCCTCGTCGGCGAGGGCGCGGATGAGGCGGCGCATGTCGGCCATGCCGGCCGGGTCGAGGCCGTTGGTGGGCTCGTCCAGCACGATGAGGGCGGGGTCGCCCATCAGGGCGGCGGCGACGCCCAGGCGCTGCTTCATCCCCAGCGAGTACTGCCGGAAGCGGTCGCCGGCGCGGGCGGACAGGTCGACGCGGTCCAGGGCGGCGTCGACCTCGGCGTCCGGCAGCCCCCGGTAGCGGGCGAGCGTCGCGAGGTTGTCGCGGCCCGACAGGTAGGGGAAGAAGCCGGGGCCCTCGATCAGCGCGCCGACCCGGCCGGAGACGGCGGGGTGTCCCGCCGGCCGTCCCAGCACCGTCGCGTCGCCGGACGTGGGACGCACGAGGCCCAGCAGCATGCGCAGCGTCGTCGTCTTGCCCGCCCCGTTGGGGCCCAGGAAGCCGTACACCTCACCTCGGTGCACGGTCATGCTGACCCCGTCGGCGGCGAGCCGGTCGCCGTACCGCTTGGTCAGCCGGTCGGTGAGAACCACGGTGGTGTGTGTCATGTCCGCAGTGTCGGCCCGGCGGCGCGCCGCGGCGTCCGCCGGCGAGCGTGATCGGCGTACGCGAATCGGCGTAGGGCGGATACCGCGGAGCGCGCATGCCGGCCCGCGGGCCCGGGTCTACGCTGCAGCCATGGCCACCGTCCTCCGCATGGTCCGCATGTGGCCGCTGCTGGTGGTGAGCGGGTTCATCCTGGTCGGGACGGCCGGCACGAACGCCGATGTCGACCGGGCGGACGTGCCCGTGGCGCTGCTGTGCGCGGTGGTCGTGGTGGCGATGATCGGCGTGGCGATGCGTCACCCGGCGCCGGCACTGGTGGCCTGCGGTGCGGTGTTGCTCGTGTACCACGTCGCCGCCCTGGCCGACGGGCCGATCTTCCTCGGCCTGCCGGCGGTGGCGTTCGTGGCGGGCGGTGCGGACGCCCGCCGCCGAACGGTGTACGCGCTCGCCACCGGCATCGCGCTCGCCCTGGCGGGTCTCACGTTGAAGGCCGCGGTGCACGACGTGTCCGTCGCCGGCAGCGTCTGGCAGGCCCTGGCGATGACGGGGCTGGCGGCGGCGGCGTTCCTGGTGGGCGGTCGCGTGGCGGCGCGCACCCAGCTGCGCCGCGAGCGGGCCCGTCGCGTGGCGGGTGAGGAGCGGCTGCGGCTGGCCGGCGAACTGCACGACAGCGTCGGGCACGGCCTGGCGGTGATCGCGGTGCAGGCCGGCGTGGGGCTGCGGCTCCTGGACCGCGACCCCGACGCCGCCCGCGGGGCCCTGGAGGCGATCCGGGAGGCCAGCACCGCGTCACTGGACGCGCTGCGCGCCCAGATCTCCGCCCTCACCGGCGACGAGGCGCCGCGCGCCCCGGCCCCGGGTCTCGCCGATCTGCCCGCCCTGGTGACGCGTGTGGAGGAGGCGGGCCTCGACGTGGACCTGTCGCTTCCCGCGACCGAGGTGGACCCCGCCACCGGGGTCGTGGTGCACGCCGTGGTGCAGGAGGCGCTCACCAACGTCTTGCGTCACGCCGACGCCGCACGCGTGCGGGTGGACGTGGGCGCCGACGATCACCGGGTGCTGCTGGTGGTGGCCGACGACGGCCGTGGCCCCGTGTCCCCCGCCCCCGCCGCGCCGGGTGGTGGCGGCATGGGCCTGGCCGGCATGCGGCGGCGGGTCGAGCAGGCGGGCGGCAGCCTCGCGGCGGGGGCGGCCCCCGGAGGCGGGTTCGAGGTGCGCGCCGTGCTTCCCCGCGGGGAGGCCACGTGATCCGGTTGGTGGTGGTCGACGACCAGGCGCTGATGCGCGTGGCGTTGCGGACCCTGTTCGACCATGAGGACGATGTCCGCGTCGTCGGCGAGGCGGGCGACGGCCGCGAGGGCCTGGACGTGATCCGTCGCCACCGGCCCGATGTGGTGCTCTGCGATATCCGCATGCCCGTGATGGACGGCCTGGCGCTGCTCGGGCACGTCGCCCGCGATCCGGCGCTCACGGACGTGCGCGTGGTGATGCTGACGACCTTCGAGCTCGACGAGTACGTCTTCCAGGCCCTGCGGCATGGCGCCAGCGGGTTCCTGCTGAAGGACTCCGACACCGACGCCCTGGTGGAGGCGGTGCGCACCGTCGCCGCCGGCGGGTCGCTGCTCGCCCCGTCGGTGACCAGGCGCGTGATCGCCCACTTCGCGGGCGGTGACGCCTCGCCCCCGCCCCGCGGCCTGGCCGAGCTGACCGCCCGTGAGGCGGAGATCGTCGGCTGGGTCGGGACCGGCCGCTCCAACCACGAGATCGCCGATGCCCTGGTCGTCAGCCCCGACACGGTGCGCCCCCACGTCTCGCGGGCCATGGCCAAGCTCGGCGCCCGCGATCGCACCCAGCTCGCCGTCATCGCCATCGAGAACGGCATGCGCCCCGGGGAGACGATTGGGAGCGCCTGACCCGCCCCGCCGGCCCCGAGGCGCCTCTATCATCGCGCCCGATGGGCGTGTAGCTCAGTTGGTTAGAGCACGGGACTCATAATCCCTGGGTCGCAGGTTCGAGTCCTGCCGCGCCCATCCCTCAAGAAGCCCTTCAATACGCCATTTCACGGCCTGCTCCTTTGGCTGAGACCCCGCGATTCTACGGGGGGTGGTAACAGAAGTGGTAACATCCGGGTCGTGTCGGCGCCCCTGGAACGGACGAGCGTGCCCGGCGTCTACCGACGTGGCGGCCGCTACGTGGTCGCCTACCGGGACCCGTCCGGCAAGCAGCGCCGCCGGACCGCGGCGACGCT
>JADLHW010000113.1 GCA_020848615.1 Thermoleophilia bacterium | reverse complement strand
GTATGCGTTCCTCCGGCTGCTCACAGCCCGCGCTGCTGGCACGCTCCTCGCGGCCGCCCGCGTGGGAGCCGGCTGCCAGGTGCTCGACGTGGGCTGCGGGCCCGGCGACCTGGCTGCAGCCGCGGCGACCGCCGGGGCCGACGCGGTGGGCATCGACGTCGCGCCGTCGATGGTCCGCCGGGCCGCGCTGGCCAACCCGACCATCCCCTTCCGCGTGGGCTCGTTCGAGGCGATCCCGGGCGGCGACGCCGAGTTCGACGCGCTGGTCGGCAACTTCGTGCTCAACCACGTCGGGCGGATGGAGCGGGCGCTTGCAGAGGCGATGCGCGTGCTGCGGCCGGGCGGCTTGGTGGCCGTGTCCGCGTGGGACGCGCCGGGACGCAACCGGGTGCTCGGCCTGTTCCTCGACGCGATCGCGGCCACCGGCGCACCCACGCCGCCGGACCTGCCGGCCGGCCCGCCGCACTTCCGGGCCGACGAGGAGCTGCGGGCGCTGTTCGAGGACGCGGGCTTCGAGGGCATCGGTCTCCAGCGCCTGATGTTCGAGGCCTCCGTGGCCGACCTGGACACGCTGTGGTCGGGAGTGCTCGAGTCGGCGGTCCGGATCCCGCCCCGGATCACCCGCCAGCCGGCTGACGTCCAGGCCGCGATCCGCACCGCCTTCGACGGCCTGGCCTCCGTTCATCGTCGCCCGGGTGGCCGATACGCGATCCCGGTCAGCGTGCAGGTGGTGGGGGCCCGACGCCCGTGAGCGCCTCGTCCACGGACTCGGCAGCCGCGGACCCGCGGCTGCGTGTCGCCTACACGGGCGAGCCCGGCGCGTTCGCCGAGGAGGCGGTCCTGCGCTTCTTCGCCGCGCCCGAGGCCGTGCCGCTGTCCTCGTTCCACGCCGTGTTCGAGGCCGTCCGGGACGGGGCCGTCGCCGCCGGCGTGGTGCCCGTGGAGAGCTCGCTGCTGGGCACGATCCGGGAGAACCTCGACCTGCTGTGGTCGTTCGACCTGCCGATCGCTGGCGAGATCACGGTGCCGGTGCGCCTCGCGCTGCTCGCCCTGCCCGGCGAGCGCCTGGACACGATCGAGCGCGTGTACTCGATCTCGGCGGCCCTGGCGCAGGCCGACGAGTTCCTGCGCTCCCGTCCATGGGCCGTGCAGACGGCCTACAACACCGCGGGTGCCGCCAAGGGCATCGCCGAGCGGCGCCAGCGGCGAGCCGCGGCGGTGGCGTCGGCGCGCGTGGCGCCGCTGTACGGGCTCGACGTGATCGCGGACGACATCCAGACCGGAGAGCACAACCGGACGCGGTTCGCGGTCCTCGCGCGCCGCGGCGAGGAGGCGGCGGCCCGGGCGGCGGCCCGGCCGGACGCCGTCGCCGGGTCGGCCCGGACGTCGCTGGTGTTCGCCGTGCGGCATGTGCCGGGGTCGCTCTACCGCTCGCTGGGCGCGTTCGCCACCCGGGGGATCAACCTGTGGCGCCTGGAGTCCCGGCCGTGGACGGAGCGCGGCTCGCGCTGGGAGTACCTGTTCTGGGCGGACCTCGACGGCGATCCGGCTGAGCCCGACTGCGCGGAGGCGCTGGCCGCGCTGGCCGGGGAGACGGAGCTGGTCAGGGTCCTCGGCACGTACCCCCGCGCCGCCGAGGAGTAGCGGCCCCACGACCACCGCCGGGCCCCGCCGCCCAGCGGCGGCGCACCGTCACCCCCCGCGACGCCGCAGGGCGGCGAACTCGCGCGGCTGCGGTGGCGGCCCTGCCGGTCGCCACCTCTCAGGATGCGATGATAGGCGCCACATCCCGCGCCTCGCGCAACGAGGCGGGCCCGAACGGGGAGGTCAGGCATGGACGACGCGTTCCGCAGCGAGATGGCCGTCGGCTACACGTTCGACGAGCCGGTCATCGTGCTCGGCGCGCCGATGCTGGGCGACGAGCTCGCGGGCGACCTGCGCGTCTGCCTGCCGCTGTCCCGCGTCAACCGTCATGGACTGGTTGCGGGCGCCACGGGCACGGGCAAGACCACCACGCTCCAGGTGCTCGCGGGCGCCCTGTCGGCCGCGGGCGTGCCGGTGTTCGCGGTGGACGTCAAGGGCGACCTGTCGGGCATCGGCGCGCCGGGCGACCCCGCCAGTCCGCCGGTCGCCAAGCGCGTGGCCGCGATGGGCTGGGACTACAAGCCGCTCGCCCACCCCGTCCAGGTGCTGTCGCTGTCGGGCAGGGTGGGGGCCCACGTCCGGGCGAGCGTGTCGTCGTTCGGCCCGCTGCTGCTGGGCAAGGTCCTCGACCTCAACGACACCCAGGTCTCGGTCCTGTCGCTCGTGTTCCACTACTGCGACCAGCAGAAGCTGCCGCTGCTGGACCTCGCGGACCTGCGGACGACCCTCAAGTACCTGGGCTCCGATGACGGCAAGGCGGCGCTCGAGGACCTGGGCGGCATCTCGCCCGCCACCCTGGGCGTGATCCTGCGCGCGATCGTGACCCTCGAGCAGGACGGGTCGGCGGTGTTCTTCGGCGAGCCCGAGTTCGAGGTGGACGACCTGCTGCGCACGGCGCCCGATGGCCAGGGCGTGATCAGCCTGCTCGAGGTCGCGGACGTCATGGACCGGCCCCGGCTGTACGCCACCTTCGTGCTCTGGCTGCTGGCGCGCCTGTACGACGCCCTGCCCGAGGTGGGCGACCAGCCGAAGCCCAGGCTGGCCTTCTTCTTCGACGAGGCGCACCTGCTGTTCCGGGACGCCTCGAGCGCGCTGCTCGAGCAGATCGAGCGCACCGCCCGCCTCATCCGGTCCAAGGGCGTGGGCGTGTTCTTCGTCACCCAGGCGCCCACCGACGTGCCGTCGTCGGTCCTGTCGCAGCTGGGCAATCGCATCCAGCACGCCCTGCGGGCGTTCACGCCCGACGACGCCGACGCGCTGCGCAAGACCGCGCGGACCTTCCCGGTGACGCGCTTCTATGACGTCGAGAAGACGATCACGAGCCTGGGCATCGGCGAGGCGCTGGTGACCGTGCTGTCGCCCAAGGGCGTGCCGACGCCCCTGGCGGCCACCAAGCTGCTGCCGCCCGACTCCCGGATGGCCGCGCTCACGGCGGACGAGCTGGCGGCGGTCGCG
>JADLHW010000112.1 GCA_020848615.1 Thermoleophilia bacterium | reverse complement strand
GCACCCGCTGGATCAGCACCGACGTGCGGCGCCTGCCGGTCATCCCCGCCCGGTAGGCGGATCACCGTGACGCGCGGATGCGGCCGCGTCGCGGTGCCGCCTTCAGAACGGGGTGGGCCCCGGCGGGTACGGCGGAGGCGGTGGGCCCTTCGGACTCATCGGCGTGCGATTCCCGTCGATACCGGCGGTTCCTGCCGCCGGCATCATCGCCGCTCGCACGATGCGCGACAATGGGTTTCCCCCCGACTCGGAGGCTGGACGTGGAGCGACGCGCACTCGGTGCCGGAGGGCCGGAGATCCCCGTGGTGGGCCTCGGGACCTGGCGGGTCCTCGACGTGGGGCCCGACCTGGCGCCGGACCGGGCGAAGGTGGTCGACGCCGCGCTCGCGGCCGAGGCGAACCTGTTCGACTCCTCCCCGATGTACGGACGCGCGGAGGCCGTCCTGGCGGACGCCCTGCGTGCCCGGCGGGACGAGGCGTTCGTGGCCACCAAGGTGTGGACGCCCGACGCCGCGGCCGGAACGGCGCAGATCGAGCGCGCACTGGAGTGGTTCGGGGGACGCGTCGACTGCTTCCAGGTGCACAACCTGGTGGGGTGGCGCCTGCACCTGCCGGTGCTGGAGCGGCTGCGCGACGAGGGCCGGGTGGGCGTCGTGGGGGCCACCCACTACCAGGAGCACGCGTTCGAGGAGCTCGCGATGCTCATGCGCAGCGGCCACCTCGGAATGGTGCAGGTGCCGTACAACCCACGCGAGCGGGCGGTGGAGCGGGAGATCCTCCCGCTCGCGCAGGAGCTCGGGATCGGCGTGCTGGTGATGCGCCCGTTCGGCGAGGGGTCGCTGCTGGCGAACCCGCCGCACCCGGAGACGCTGGAGCCGTTCCACGAGTTCGGGGCCCGCACATGGCCACAGGTGCTGCTGAAGTGGGTGCTGTCGGACCCGCGCGTCACGGCGGCGATCCCCGCCACCTCGGTGCCGGACCGGATGACGGCGAACGCCCGGGCGGGACGCCCGCCGTGGTTCGGGCCGCGGGAACGCCGGATCGTGGCTCAGCTCGCCGGCTGATCCGCCCGCCGCCGCGCCATGCCGGCGACGGCGAGGCCGGAGAGCGCCACGGAGGCGGCCAGGGAGAGCCACAGCCCGCCGCCCACCGACACCCGGAACAGGGGCGCCTCGGTGCCGCTCACGTCCGCGACGTCGACGATGCACACCAGCACCGCGAGGACGGCGAGCACCAGCACGGTGATCCAGGGCCACAGGCGCCGGGACCGGCCGGAGAGCAGGACGACCGCCGCCGACGCGAGGGCGAGGATGAGCGTGATCACGCCGTCGCTGCCGTCGTCCACGCCGGCCTTCTCGAACGGGCCGGCCACGGCCCACGGCAGGAACGCGCCCACGGCCAGGGCCGCGGACGCGCCCAGGGCGCCCAGGCGGACGCCTCGGAGGCGGGACGGGCCGCGTGCGGTCACGGCGGGTGCGGACACGACGGGTGCGGGCGGCGGGATGGCGGTCATGGCGGTGCTCCGGTGAGGGGCGCGGTCGCCCGGAGGAACCCGCCGGCCCCGGCGGCCGTTACGCACGGGCACGGCCCCTGGCGGCGGGTCACGGGACCGCAGGACCTCCGTGCGGGCCGGTTACTTCACCGACCCGGCGAGCAGCCCCTGGACGAAGTAGCGCTGGAAGGCGAAGAACACGGCCAGGGGGATCACGAGCGAGATGAACGCCGCGGGGGCGATGATCTCGATGTTGCTCCCGAACTGGCGCAGCTGGCTGAAGATCGCGACGGTGATGGGCTGGGTGTCGCGCCCCAGGGTGAGGGCGATGAGCAGGTCGTTCCAGGTCCACAGGAACTGGAAGATCGCGAGGCTGGCGATGGCCGGCAGCCCCAGCGGGAGGATCACGCGGACGAAGATCCGGAGCTCGGAGGCCCCGTCGATGCGGGCGGCCTCCAGCAGCTCCCGCGGGATCCCCACGAAGAAGTTCCGCAGCAGGAAGATCGCGAACGGCAGCCCGAACGCGGTGTGGAACAGGATGAGCCCGATGATCGTGTCGAAGATTCCGAGGTCGTTGTAGAGCGAGAAGATCGGGATGAGCGCCATCTGGATGGGCACCACCAGCAGTCCCACCACGATGATGAACAGCCAGTCCCGGCCCGGGAACTCCAGGAACGCGAAGGCGTACGCGGCCAGCGCGCCCACGATGATGGGCAGGAGGGTGCCGCCCACCGAGATCCACACGGTGGTCCACAGCGACGAGGTGATCGCCCCGTCGTCCAGGACCCGCCGGTAGTTCTCGAGGCTCAGCAGGCCGGTGTCGGTGATGGTGTGCCACCACCCGGTGGACTGGATCTCCGACGGCAGCAGCAGGGAGGTGAGCAGCAGCCCGACGGTCGGCACGAGCCACGCGATCCCGATGACCGCCAGGAGGATCGCGATGGGCGCGCGGGTGAGCATCCGCGTGATGCGCGCCCCGACCGCGGGCCGCGCGCCCTCGCGGGTCCCGGGTGGCGCGGTGGCCAGGCCCGATGCCTCGGTGGTGGTCATTGCTCCCTCCGGAACCGCCGGACGTTGAGGGCGAGCACCGGGATGACCAGCAGGAACAGGAACACGGCGATCGCCGAGCCCAGCCCGAAGTCGTTGGTGCCCCCGAACGCGGTGCGCCACATCGCGAGGGCGATGACGTTGGCGTCGTCCTGCACGCTCGCCGGGGCGACCGAGAGGACGATGTCGAACACCTTCAGCACGTTGATGATCATCGTGATGAACACGACCGACAGGACGGGTGCCAGCAGGGGGACGGTGACCCGGCGGAACACCTGCCACTCCGACGCGCCGTCGGTGCGGGCGGCCTCCAGCAGGTCACGCGGGATCGCGGCGAGGCCCGCGCCGATCACCACCATGGCGAACCCCGCCCACACCCAGATGTAGGCCATCATCACGGCCGGGGTGATGAGCCCCTGCCCCAGCCAGTTCACGCCGTCGAAGGGTGCAGCGAAGGTCGCCGCGCCGATCGCCACCCGGTAGTCGCCGTCCGCGACCCCGTCGAAGCGGAACGTCCCGTCGGGCCCGGTCTCGGTGGTGGCCACACGGCCACCGCCGGAATGCCGCAGCTCCACGGTGACGCCGGGCAGGCCCGACTCGCCGGGTTCCACCACCCCGGCGCGTCCCCCGCCGGGACGGAAGTCGCGCCACACCACGCCCGTCACGGTGCCGGGCCGTGACGCCGGGCGCACCGCCTCCCTCGCGTCGTCCGGGACCTCGGAGGCGCGGATGCCGGTGAGGCCCATCAGCGCGACCCCGCCGGGCCGCACCGTGTCACGCAGGGCGATGCCGCCGCCCGTGCCACCGGCCAGGGCAGGGGACGACGCCCTGGCCGATGACAGGACCCCCGGGGGGTCGACCCAGTCCGCCACGGCGCCGATCGTCGCGTTGATCGCGCCGCGGTCCGGTTCCTTCTCGTACATGACCCGCCAGATCACGCCCGCGGCGAACAGCGAGATCGCCATGGGCATGAACACCGCGACCTTGAACGCCACGCTCCAGCGGATCCGCTCGGTGAGCACCGCGAAGATCAGGCCGATCGCGGTGACCAGGGCCGGTACCACCGCCACCCACAGCGCGTTGTTGCGGATGGCGGTGAGGAGGGGGTCGCTGCTGAACAGCGTCCGGTAGTTGTCGATCCCCACGAACGCGTCGCCGGAGCGGTCGTAGAAGCTCCGCACGACGGTGTTCACCGCCGGGTAGACCAGCCACACCCCCAGCAGGACCGCGGCGGGCAGCAGGAACGCGCCCGCGACCACCCGGTCACGGAGGCGGGCGCGGCGGCGCTCCCGGGGGACCGGGGGCGCCGCCGCGATGTTCCCGCCGCCGGCCACGTTCGTCTACTTGTACGCCCTCACCGCGTCGCGCTCGAGGCGCTGGGCGGTGGCCTGCGGGTTGGGATTGCGCAGGAAGTCCTGGAAGTCCTTCCACATGCCCTGCCCCACCGTCGCGCCGAAGGACGCCGGCTGCAGGTCCGACATGTCGAACCGGAAGGTCTGCGCGTCGGCCAGGGCCGTGGCGGTCTCCCGGGTCAGGTCGTCCTGGTAGGCGTTGTCGTCGACGTTCTTGTTGGGACTGCTGAAGCCGCCCTGCTCCACCCAGATCTCGGCGGCCTCGGGCGTCGCCAGGTACTCCACCAGCGCACGGGCCGCCGGGGTGTCCTTGAACATCACCACCTGGTCGCCGGCGCCCATGATGGCGTCGGGCGAGTCCCCGAGACTCGGGAACGCGAACACGTCGTAGTCCTCGCCCGCCACCAGGTTCGCGTCGGCGGGCAGCGCGGTGGGCACGAAGTCGCCCTCGATGACCATCGCGGCCTTCGGCGTCTCGCCGAACGTCTGGGCGACGCTGGTGGGGAACTCGGTCTGCAGCGCCCCGTCGATGCCGCCCGCGATGTTCTGAGGGTCGCCGATGACGTCCTTCATCATCGTGAGCGCGCTGATCACCGAGGGGTCCGTCCACGGGATCTCATGGTTCGCCAGCTGGTCGTACTTCTCGGGGCCGGCGGACCGCAGGTAGATGTTCTCGAACAGGTCGGTGAGGGTCCAGCCGTCGGCGCCCGCGATCGAGAACGCCGGCACGCCGGAGTCCTTGACCGTGCCGGCGACCTTGAGGAAGTCGTCCCAGTTCGCGGGCGGCTCCACCCCGGCGTCGTTGAAGACGTGCGGGTTGAACCACACGGTGCTCTTGTTCGCGCCCTTGAAGTACAGGCCGTAGAGCGTCCCGTCGACCTTCCCCTGGTCCACCCAGCCCTGCGAGTAGTTCTGGGTGATGGCGTCCTCGGCGAAGTCGATGGGCTTGATGGCGCCGCGGGCCGCGAAGTCCTTCACCAGGCCGGGCTGCGCGACGGCGGCGAGGTCCGGCGGGTTCCCGCCCTGCACGGCGGTGGACAGGATGGTGGGGAGCTGGTCGCCGCCGGAGGTGTAGTTGACGGTGACGTTGGGGTAGCGCTCGGTGAAGCCGTCCAGCACCTTCTGGAACTTCGCCTGCTCGTCGCCCGACCACACCGCGGTCATGCTCACGGTGCCCGTCACGTTCTCGTCGCCGGCGGGGGTGGACCCGCCGCCGGAGTCGTCGTCTCCGCCGCAGCCGGCGAGCAGCGCGAACGCCGCGATCAGGGCCGCGAGGAGGGTGAGCGGTCGTCCTGCGTGGGGTCGTCTCATGCGGATGCTCCAATCACCGGTTCCGCGTCGGAGATCCCGAGACCGTTCCCGGGATCGAAGAAGTGGAGGGCCGAGACGTCCACGGCGAGCTCGGCGTCCTCGCCCTCGGAGATGCCGGACCGCGGGGAGATCCGGGCGACCAGCGGTGTCTCGCCGGACACCGCGGCGCCCTCCGCGATGCCGGCCTCCTGCGGATCCACGCCCCGTTCCTCGGGGTCGATGTCCACGTCGCGCAGGCCGGTGGCGAGGTGCGCCACGATCTCCGAGCCCAGCGCCTCCCGCAGGACCACCCGTCCGCGCAGCCGCGGCGCGTCGGGGTCGCGGGCGTGGGCGGGGTCCTCCAGGTCCTCGGGGCGGATCCCCACCACCACCTCGCGGCCGGCGTGCGCCCGCAGGGCGGGCCGCCGCTCCAGCGTGGCGGCGGAGAGCGGCAGGCGGGCCTCGCCCAGGTCGGCCACGAGCGCGTCGCCGTCCTGCGCGATCGTCCCCCTGAACAGGTTCATCGATGGGCTGCCGATGAAGCCGGCCACGAACAGGTTCGCCGGTTCGTCGTAGAGCACCTGGGGCGCCGCCACCTGCTGCAGCACGCCCTTCCGCATCACCGCGACGCGGTCGCCCATCGTCATCGCCTCGACCTGGTCGTGGGTGACGTAGATGGTGGTGACCCCGAGGTCCGACTGGAGGCGGGAGATCTCCGCGCGGGTCTGCACCCGCAGCTTCGCGTCGAGGTTCGACAGCGGCTCGTCCATGAGGAACACCCGGGGCCGGCGCACGATCGCGCGGCCCATCGCCACCCGCTGCCGCTGCCCGCCGGACAGGGCCCTCGGCTTGCGCCGCAGGTACGGCTCCAGGCCCAGCACCCGGGCGGCGTCGGTGACGCGCTTCTCCACCTCCGCCTTCTCGACCTTCTGCAGGCGCAGCCCGAAGGCGATGTTCTCGAAGACGGTGAGGTGCGGGTACAGCGCGTAGCTCTGGAACACCATGGCGATGTCCCGGTCCTTCGCGGGAACCTCGTTCACGGTGCGGTCCCCGATGCGCAACTCCCCGGAGGTGATCTCCTCCAGGCCCGCGACCATGCGCAGGGCGGTGGTCTTCCCGCACCCCGACGGCCCCACGAGCACCACGAACTCGCCGTCGCCGATGTCGAGGCTCAGATCGCGCACGGCGACCGTGTCGTCCCCGTAGACCTTCCAGATGCCGTCGAACGTCACGTTTGCCACATGACGGCTGTTCCCGCCCCCGGCGGCGGTAAACGGACGGATCGCAGGGATGACCCAGGAGGGAACGGGCGGTTCCCCGTCACGGACCCCGGAAACCCCCCGAGCGGGCCGGCCGACGGCGGCGGCCCCGGCGCGACCCCGCGCGGACACGGCTCGTGCCGGTGCCGCTCACCGCCCGGGCGCGTATCTCAGCGTCAACTCAAGGCTGAGGCCGAACGCCGGTCGCATCGACCGACCGCGGTGATCGGCATGTCCTCCGTCGGCGTCCCACCCCGCGGCCGCCGCCGGGCGGTGATGGTCGTCGTGAACAACGGCGTCACGGGGCTGCTCCGGGGCACGGCCGAGTGCGCCGGCGACCTGCTCGCCGGGGCTTGATCCGGCTGCGCGGCGCGACGCCGACGGCGGATGGGATGGCCTCGGAACGGGCGGCGGGCACCCGAAGGCGCGGGTGCCCGCGAAGACGACCTCAGACCGCGGCGGGCTCCACGAGGACGCGGGTGACGGGCACGGGGTTGGCGATGATGTCCAGCACCGGGCAGTGCGCGTCCACGGCGTCGGCGAGCTCGCGGTAGCGCTCCGGCGACTCGGGCCCCTCCAGGCTCACCTGCAGGCGCACGTCGTTGAAGCCGGCGCGCACCGCCCGGTCGACCCCGAAGAACCCGAGCAGGTCGATGTCGGCGTCGGCCTCCACCCGCACCCGGTCGAGGGCGATGCCGAGGTTCGCGGCCCACACGCGGTAGGTGATCGCCTGGCACGAGGCGAGGCCGGCGAGCACCGCCTCCACGGGGTTCGCGCCGCTGTCGGTGCCGCCCAGCGCGGGCGGCTCGTCGATCACGACGGTGTGGTGACGGGCGCTCACCTCGGCCCGCAGGCCCTCCTCCAGCTCCGTCGCGACCCCGAAGGTGGCCCTGGCGCGGCCCGGGTCGTCGCGGAAGCCGGAGATCAGCCTGCGGACGGGGTTGTCCTCGCTCATGCGTGCTCCTCACTGCGGACGGGTCGGGAGGGGCCCCGACTGGGGCCGCGGGACAATACCAAGAAACCCATAGACAATTCTCATGTTTCGCGGCGGCGCGTGACGTCCATGTCGCCCCGCCCGGGGCATCGCGACGTGCCCGGGGGCCGGGCCGCGCTGCGCGACCGGTGGCGCACCCAGCCGCGCTGACGCGGTGGCGCAACGGCCGCTGCCCTCAACCGGGGCCCGGCCGATGCCGATCTCCCCATCGAGATTGCATCGCGCCGCCCTGGCCCGATAACGTCGTCCGTGGTCAAGAGCGCCAGCGCAAAGCCCCGGCTCGCTGGCCGGCTTCCCTCCTCCGCGGTGGGGTGCCCCGGGTGATGACCAGGCCCCGGCCGCCCCTGTGCGGGCGCCGAGGCAAGCGCGGACCCGAACCCCGGGTCCAGAACCACGACCCAGGATCACCATGACCATCTCGCTGCACCGCGGCCCTGCGCGGCGTGCCGCGGCACCCGGAGTCCGTCCCCTCGCCGCCTGCGTGGGCGACGACCTGCGCGTCCCCGTCCTCGGCGGCGCATGGGCGCCGTACGTCAACCTCGACTGCGCCGCCACCGCACCCGCCCTGGTCGCGGTCGCCGGCGCGGTCACACGGCTGCTGCCCCACTACGCCAGCGTCCACCGCGGCGCGGGCCTGCCGTCCCGCACCTGCACCGCCGCCTTCGAGGCCGCGCGGCGCACCGTCCACTCCTTCGTGGGCGGCCGCGACGACGACATCGCCGTGTTCACCCGCAACACCACCGACGCCCTCAACCTGCTGGCCACGGCGGTCCCGCCCGGTGCCGGGGACGTGCTGTTCCTCGACATCGAGCACCACGCGAACCTGCTGCCCTGGCGGTCCGTCCCCCATCGCTGCATCCCCGTGGCGGACACGATCGCCGAGACGCTGGAGCGTCTCGCCGCGGCGCTCGCCGCGGCCCCGGCGGCGCTGGTCGCCGTGACGGGCGCGTCGAACGTGACGGGCGAGGTCACCCCGGTCCGTGCGATCGCGGCGCTCGCCCACACGGCGGGGGCGCGCGTCGTGGTGGACGCCGCCCAGCTCGCGCCGCACCGGCGCATCGACCTGGCGGAGATCGGGGCCGACTACGTCGCCCTGTCGGGTCACAAGCTGTACGCGCCGTTCGGCGCCGGGGCGCTGGTGGGCCGCCGCGACTGGCTGGACGCCGCGCCCCCGTACCAGCTGGGCGGCGGGGCGGTGCGTGAGGTCACCATTCGGGAGACGCGGTGGGCGGCCGCCCCCGCGCGGCACGAGGGGGGCACCCCCAACCTGGTGGGCGTCGTCGCGCTCGCCGAGGCCTGCCGCGTCCTGGCCGCGCTGCCGGAGGGCGCACTGGAGGCGCACGAGCACGCGCTGCTCGGCCGGCTGCGCGACGGGCTCGCCGCGACCGGCGGCGTCCGCGTCCACCGGGTGTGGGAGGACTCCACCGACGTGGTGGGCGTCGCGTCCTTCGCCGTCGACGGGCACGACCCCGGCGAGCTGGGCGCGTGCCTGTCCGCGGAGCACGCCATCGGCGTGCGCAGCGGGCGGTTCTGCGCGCACCCGTTGCTGTCGCGCCTGGGCGCGCCGGAGGGCGCGCTGCGCGTGAGCTTCGGCCTGGGCACCACCCTCGCCGACGTCGATCGGCTCCTCGCGGCACTGGAGGGCGTCCTGCGGGACGGCCCGCGCCACGCGTACCGCCGGGACGGGGTCACCTGGATCCCGGTGGAGGACGACCGGCCGTCGCCCGACCTGTGATCCACGTCCAGGCGGCGCACCGTCTGGGACGGCGATGGCGGCGCGACGCCGAGGGTCTGCGCCGCCCTGGGGACGTGCCGTTCCTCGGCGACGGCGACGAACGCGCGGAGCTCCGCCATCGTCGGCGCGAGGGGGACCGGGTCTCCCCTGGTTGACACGCGTGGAGCCCCCTGGGCTGGTCCGGAGCCACGCCCCGGCCCCCGGAGGGCTGGGGACGGGGAATGAGCCGGTACGCACGATGTTTGCGGGCGCACGCACCGGGGTTACCGTGACCTCATGCCCACGGGAATCCATCCGCTCGACGCGCTCCTGTCGCCCGCCGCCGCCGGCAGCACGCGGCGGCGGGTCGTGGTGATCGGCGGGGGCTTCGCCGGCCTGCGGACGGTGCGGGCCCTCCGCGACGCGCCCGTCGAGGTCACCCTCGTCGACCGCCGCAACTTCCACCTGTTCCAGCCGCTGCTCTACCAGGTGGCGACCGGCGCCCTGAGCGCCGGGGAGATCGCCGCCCCCCTGCGCGCCGTGCTGCGCCGCCAGGCCAACGCCCGGGTGGTGCTGGGCGAGGTGGACGACGTGGACCTCGCCGGACGGCGCGTCGTGCTCCGCCCGCTGGAGGCCGGCGCCGCCACCGCCCTCGCATACGACGACCTGGTGGTCGCCGCCGGCGGCGGCACCACGTACTTCGGCAACGACGCCTGGGAGCCGCTCGCCCCCGGCCTGAAGACCGTGGAGGACGCCCTGGAGCTGCGCCGCCGCATCCTGGTGGCGTTCGAGGCGGCCGAGCGCGAGGACGACCCCGCGGTGCAGCGGGAATGGCTCACGTTCGCGGTGGTCGGCGCGGGCCCGACGGGCGTGGAGATGGCCGGGCAGATCGTGGAGATGGCGCGCGACACCCTGCGCCGCGACTTCCGGCGCATCGATCCGTCCACGGCCCGGGTGCTGCTGGTGGAGGCCGCCCCCGCGGTCCTGCCCGGCTACGCCGCCGGCCTGCGGGCGCGCGCCGGCCGCGATCTCGCCGGCCACGGCGTCGAGCTGCTGCTGCAGCGCATGGTGGTGGAGCTCACCGCCCGGGAGATCGCCGTGCGCGACCCGGACGGCCGCGTGGAGCGCATCGCCACGCGCACGGTCATCTGGGGCGCCGGGGTGCGGGCATCGGCCCTGGGCGAACGGCTCGCGGCGGCCGCCGGCGTGGACGTCGACCGGGGCGGTCGCATCCCCGTGGAGCGGGACTTCTCGCTGCCCGGGCACCCGGAGGTGTTCGTGGTGGGCGACATGGCCCGCGTCGAGGGTCCCGGCGGGGCGCCGCTGCCGGGCATCGCCCCCGTCGCGATGCAGGAGGGCTCCCACGTGGGCCGCGTGATCGCCACGAGCGCGGCGGGCCGCCCGGGTCCCGCGGCGTTCCGGTACCACGACAAGGGGAGCCTGGCGACCATCGGCCGGGCGCGGGCGGTGGGCACCGTGTTCGGGCTGCCGCTGACGGGCCTGCCGGCGTGGCTCGCCTGGCTGGGCATCCACCTGACGTACCTCATCGGGTTCCAGAACCGGCTGTTCGTGTTCATGCGCTGGTCCATCAGCTTCCTCACCCGGGGCCGCGGCGCGCGGCTCATCAACGAGCCGTGGGACGCCACGGGGGCCGTCGCCGCCGCGACCGCCGACGAGGACCGCCGGGAGGTGGCGCCGGCGGGGCGGCGGGGCGCGAGCTGAGCGGCGAGCCGCCGCGACGGGGCGCGGTGCGGGTCCTCGCCGCGGGGGCCGCCTCGGCGGCCCCCGCGCTTGGGGCGGCCCGGGATGCGGTCCCGGGCGAACGCCGCGCCCGGCTCGCTCAGCGGGCGGCGCCGGTGGCCGCGGGTGCCGCGGCGAACAGGTCGACCATGGCCGCGCAGAACGCCGGCAGGTCATGCGGGCCGCGGCTGGTCACGAGGTTGCCGTCCCGGCACACCTCCCGGTTCACGCGCGTGCCGCCGGCGTTCTCGATGTCGGTCGCCAGGCTGGGCCAGGACGTGAGGGTGCGGCCCCGCACGGCGTCGGCCTGCACCAGCATCCACGGCGCGTGACAGATCGCGGCGACGGGCTTGCCGGCGTCCATGAAGTGCTTCACGAACCGCACGGCCCGGTCGTCCATGCGCAGACGATCGGGGTTCGCGACGCCGCCGGGGAGCATGAGGCCGTCGTAGGCGTCCGGATCGGGCCCGTCGTGCAGCGAGACGTCCACGTCGAACAGGTCGGCCCTGTCGAGGTGGTGCATCGCCTGCGCCTCGCCGGCGTCCGGCGCGATCAGCTCTGCGTGCCCGCCCGCGGCGCGCACCGCGTTCATGGGCTCGGCGAGCTCGGACTCCTCGATGCCCTCGTTCGCGACGAGGAACGCGATGCGGCGTCCCGCCAGGGGGCGGGTCTGCGAGTCGGACATGCACGTCACCTGCCTTCGTCTCGTGAGCGGATGCAGATGCCCGGGGAGGTCGCGCGGCAAACCGTCCGGAGGGTCCACCCGGCCCCGGCCCGGGCCCGCGCCGGTTTGACCGGCGGCGGGTGCGGGGACCAGCCCCGCAGGCGGCGCCGGCGCGAGGGGGACGATGCGGCAGTCGGGATGGACCGTGGAGGTGCCGGTGCCCGCCGACCTCGCCTACGCGCGGCTCGCGGACTTCGCGCGCATGCCCGAGTACGTGGACGGCCTCGAGCACGTGCGCAGGGTGGGTGACGACCTGCTGCGCATCTCCGCCGGCTCCGGCCGGTGGGACTGGCGCATCACCGAGGCGATGCCGGGGCGCTGCCTCGTGCTGGAGCCGCTGGACGCGGCGGGCCCGGCGCTGCGCATCGCGCTCGCCCCCGGCGCGGTGATGACCACGGTGACGGTGCGCGTGAGCCAGCCGCAGGACGGGCCGCCGCTGTGCCCCCGCCGGGAGCGCCTGGCGGCCCTGCTCATGGGCTGAGGGTTCCCGCGGCGGGCGCCCGGTGGGGGCCCGCCGCGGGACGGCTCGCTAGAGGCCCAGGGGGCGGCGCGAGCGGCGGCCCGAGAGGGCGCCCCACACGATCAGCAGCACGGCCGCGCCGACGATCGCCGTGATCCATGTGCTGACGTCCCAGAACTCGTCGACCGGGTCGCCCCAGCCGGCGGCCTGGGCGATGGCGCCCGCGGCCACCGCGCCCACGATGCCGACGATCGTGGTGGCGATGATGCCGCCGGGCGGGTCGTTCGGCAGCAGTGCGCGTGCGATGAGGCCGGCGAGCAGCCCCAGGACGATCCATCCGATGATGCCCATTGTCCGACTCCTGACTCGGGGGGAAGAGGCACCGCATGGGTGCCCACCCCCGAATCGCCGAAAACCGGGATCGGTCCAATCCACGGACGGATGCCTGCGCCGTGGCCGGCCGGCGGACCGGCCCGAGCGCCGCACGGCGGCGCGAACACGCCGGGTTCGGCGCACCGAACGGAGGGCCGTCAGCCGTCGGCGGGCAGCATCTCCCCGTCACCCTCGAGGTGCGGCCCGAACACCAGGTACTCCAGCCCCTCGGGGCCCGCCGTGAAGATCCGCGCCACGCGGGGGGACACCCGCAGCGCGTCCATGGGCCGCAGCGCGACCTCCTCGCCGTCCAGCGTGGCCGTGCCGCCGCCGGACAGGATCACGTGCACCTCCTCGGCCGCCTCGTGACGGTGCGCGAAGGCCTGGCGCTGGGCGGGCCTGATCCGGTGGTACGCCAGGCCGGTGCCCTCCGCGCCCAGGTCCGCGCGGGGGAACCGCGCCTCCCCCACCGCCTCGAAGCCGTACTTCGGCGCGACGTCCTCCACGTCGCGCAGGTTCCGCAGCGTCCACCCCATCGCGGTGTCCCCCGTCCCGTCGGTCGTCATGCCGCCCACGCCCCGTCCGCCAGCAGCACCGATTCGGTGCCCGCGCCGTCGATGCCGTACACCGTCACCTCGGGGCCCCCGACCATGAAGTCGATGTGGATCTCGCTGGTGTTCGCCCGCTCGCGATCCGCCTCGTCGGCCACCCCGCTGGGGTAGGCGGCGCCCAGTGCGATGTGGCTCGCGGCGTTCTCGTCGAGCAGCGTCTCGAAGAACACCGTGCCCAGCGGGCCGATGCGCCCGGTGCCGTCCACCAGGGCCACCTCGCCCAGGCGGTCGGCGCCGTCGTCCACCCCGGCCCGTGACCGCAGCACCTCGGCGCCGTGATCGGCCGTGATCGCCACCGCCCGTCCGCCCTCGAACCGCACCCGCAACCCGGTGATCACCGTCCCGGCGATCTCCAGGGGCATGGTGGAGGTGACGTACCCCTCGGTGCGCTCCGGGTCGGGGGTGGTGAACACCTCCTCGGTCGGGATGTTCGGCAGGTGCACGATCCCGCCGGAGGTGCGCTCCTCCCCGCCGAGCCAGCGGGAGCTGGGGAACAGCCCCACGCGCAGGTCGGTGCCCGGCCCCGCGAAGCGCAGGCCCGCCAGGCGGCGGGCGTTGAGGGATGCGGCGGTGGCGGTGAGCTCGGCGGCGCGGGCCCGCCACGCCGCGACCGGGTCGGGGGCGTCCAGGCGGCACGCCGCCGCGACCCGGTCCCACAGCACCGCCAGGCCCTCCTGCGGCGGGAGGTCCGGGAACACCACGCCCGCCCAGTCCGTCGTGGGGAAGGGCACCACCGTCCAGCTCACCCCGCCGGCCATCACCACCTCGATCCACTCCCGCAGGGAGGGCAGCCGGTCGCGCCCGGCGCGGGCCGGGTCGATGCCGTCGAAGATCCCCGGGGCCTCGACGCCGGTGATCGCGATGTTCGCGCCGCCCATCTCCCCGAAGGCGCGGGCGCGGTCTCCGAGCCAGGGCGGCACCCAGCCGAGGGTGTCCTCCTCGGCGTGCCGCAGGCGGGCGAGCTTGACGTGGGGGTCGAAGTAGGCGATGTCGACGTACTTCGCGCCACGGCGGTACGCGGCGTCCGCGATCGCCCGGACCATCTCCTCGTACCCGGGCCTGCCGGTCACGGAGACGACCTGCCCGGGCCGGACGTTGGCGCCGGCGGCGACGGCGAGGTCCGCCAGGCGGTGGATGCGCGGATCGGCCATGCGGTGCATGCTACGCCCGGTCCCGCCCCGTGACCCCCGGAGCCCGCATGTGCATCACCTGCCTCACCGGTGCCCAGGCCGCGGTCCAGGCCGCGATGCTCGCCGGAGCACCCGTGGCGTACGGCCTGTGGCGGCGCGTCGCCCCGCGCGTCGGCGTGACGGTGCGCACCTACGAGGACGAGCACGGCCCGTGCCCGGGGCCGGCGGTCAGCCGGGGCGGCGTCCCAGGAACACCTCGCGAGGCGGTCGCGCCTCGGTCGTGACCTCGTCCACGGCACGGGCCTCGAGGCCTGCCCCGGCGAGGACCTCCAGCCACACGGCCCGGGGGAACAGGCCGGTGCGGTGCCGATCGTGGACCGTGGTGACGGTGCCGTCCCGCTCGCGCAGCACCATCACGTAGTCGGTCACCGACTCGGTGTCGCCCGGGTCGGGGTCCCAGCTCCACGCCAGGTACCGCGCGCCCCGGCCGTCGGCCGCGTCGATGCCGCCGTGGTCCGTGGACGGCGCGTACCGCTCCGCCGTGTGGTCGGGCACGAACACCGCCAGCCCGCCGGGCCGCAGGTGCGCGGCGGCGGTGCCGGCGGCCGCCGCGAGGTCGCCGCGGGTGCGCATGTAGTCGACGGCGTCGTGCACCAGCACGCCGTCGAACTCCCGGCCCAGCCGCACCGTCCGCATGTCGCCCTCCTCGTGCCGGCACCCGGGGTTGAGCAGCCGGCTCTGGGCGAGCATGCCCGGGGAGCGGTCGACGAGGGTCATCGCCAGCCCGGCGGACAGGTGCACCGCGTTGTGACCGCCCCCGGAGCCCAGCTCCAGCACGTCCCGGACCGGCCGGTCGTGGGCGGCGAGAAGCCCGGCGACGTACGCCGCCTCCTCCGCGTACTCCTCCGGCGGGGAGATGAGCGGCCACCAGCCCGCGAGCGCCCCGTACATCCCCGCCTCGTCCCATCCCGGCTCCGGCATGACCGGAGCCTCGCACAGCCATGGGCGGTGCCGCGGGGATCCGCGGCCGGTTCTTCGATTGCCCCGGCAGGTCGGCTACCGTTGCCGGCCGTGACACGCATCGCCGACCTCCTCGCCGCCGGCTCCACGCGCTCCCTGGAGTTCTTCCCTCCGCGGACCGAGGACGCCGAGACCCAGCTGCGCGCCGCCCTGGCCGACCTGGGCGACCTGGACCTGTCCTTCGCCTCGGTGACCTACGGGGCGCTGGGCTCCACCCGCAGCCGCACCAGGGACCTGGTGGTGCAGCTCAACGCGGAGCACCCGTACCCCACCATGGCGCACCTCACGTGCGTGGGCCACACGCGCGCCCAGCTGGTGCGGCTGCTGGACGACTACGCCGCCTCGGGGGTGGAGAACATCCTGGCCCTGGGCGGGGACCCGCCGGAGCACGGCGACGACGCCGGCGACTTCGCCTACGCCTCGGAGCTGGTGGAGCTCATCGCCGCCCACCCCGCCGACTTCAGCGTGGGCGTCGCCGCCCACCCCGAGGTGCACCCCCGGTCACGGACCCGCGCCGCCGACCGCCGCCACCTCGCCGAGAAGCTGCGCGACGCGGACTTCGCCGTGACCCAGTTCTTCTTCGACGCCGCCGAGTACGAGCGCCTGGTGGAGGAGCTCGCCGCCCTGGGCTGCACCCGCCCGGTCGTGCCGGGCGTCATGCCGTTCGTGAGCGTGTCCGGGCTGCGCCGCATGTCGGCGATGAACGGGACCGCCATCCCCGCGGAGATCGAGCGGCGCCTGGAGGGCGTCGCCGACGCCGACGTTCCGGAGGTTGGCATCGAGGTCGCGACCGGCCTGTGCGAGCGACTGCTCGCCGCCGGCGCCCCGGGCGTGCACCTCTACACGCTCAACCGCTCCGCGTCGGTGCGGCGCATCTGGGAGGCGCTGGGCCCGGTCAGGTGACGGCGCCGGGCAGGCGCAGCGTCACGCTCGCGCCGCCCCACGGCCCCACCCCCACCGCCAGCTCCCCGCCGGCAGCGGCCAGGCGCCCCGCCGCGCCCTGCAAGCCGGCCGTGCGACGCGCGTCGACCTCCACCACCCCCGCCGCGGCGCTGTCGCCGCGGGAGTCGCCGCCGTCGCTCACCACCACGGTGAGGTCGTCGCCGCCGGGCTGGAACGCCAGCCGCAGCGCGCCCCCGTCCGGCGTGCCGTGCGCCACGGCGTCCCGCACCACCCGCCCCAGCGCGTCCACCAGCACGCCCGCCGACGCCGCGGTGAGGCGCACGCCCTCGGGTGCGGTGACGTCCACCCCCACCACCACCCGCCGGCGGGCGGCCGCCCGGGCCGCCTCGTCCCGCGCCGCCGCGGCGACGGCCTCCAGCGGGATCCGCGCGGGCGGGTCCGGGCCGCCGGCCAGCCGGGCCTCCAGCTGCGCCAGGGGCCCGGCGACGTCACCGCCCGAGGCCAGCGCGGCCGCCACGGCCGCGGCCCCGGCGGCCGCCTCGCCGGGCACGTGCCCGGCGAGGCCCTCCAGCGAGGCGGCGGCATCCGCCGCCCACGCGCGGTCGCCGGTGCCCGGGGCACCCGAGAGCGTCGCGCCGATCGCCGCGGCGAGCCGGAGCGCCTGCACCCGCGCCAGCGCCGCGATCACCTCCTGGTGGTCCATCGTGACGGTCCCCTCCCGATGAGGATGCGCAATCATGCCCCGCCGGGCGGCGGAAGGAGGCGCGGGTGCCCGAGGTCCAGATCGAGCGGCTCATCGAGTGGTCCGACACCGACGCGTCCGGCCACGTCCACAACGGCATCGCCGGGCGCCTGCTGGAGGCCGCGGAGGCCGAGCTGCTGCGCCGCCTGGGCCTCCTGGACCTGCTCCCGGCGATGCCGCGGGTGCGCCTGCTGTTCGAGTTCCGCGACCGCCTGTGGTTCGGGCAGCGGGTGACCGTGCGCCTGCGCGTCGCCGGACTCGGCCGCACCTCGCTCACGTGGGCCATGACCGTGACGGGGCCCGACGGCGGGGAGGCCATCACCGGCGAGGCGGTGGTGGTGCACGCGCCCGGCCCGTCGGCGGAGCCCTGGCCCCCGGAGGCCCGGGCCGCGCTGGCCCCCGCGTCCGGCTGAACGCGGCCCGCCCGTGCGTTCAGTGTGGGGCGCCTCCGCGCCGAAGTAGCCTCGGCCGGCGTCCCGCCAGACCGCATCTCCAGGAGGCTGCACCGTGGGCCTGTTCGACGAGTTCCGCAGGGCCATCGACGCCCTCACCCCCGCCGCGATCGACGATCCCGTGGAGGGCACCGCGCGCATCGTGTCCTGCTCCCGGGCGCCGCACGCCGCGACGGCGGGCACGTGCTCGCTGTTGCTCGTCGTGCAGGCCGAGGGGGTCGAGCCGTATCAGGTCGAGGTGAGCGAGATCGTCCGGGTCGACCGGTGGCCCGCACCGGGCCAGGTGGTCCCCGTGCGCGTCTCCCGGGCCGACCCGCGGACGCTGCGGGTCGAGTGGGACCGGGTGCCGCGGCACGAGGACCTCGCCGCCGAGCGGGCGGCGGCCATCGTGGCGTCCATGCGGACCGGCGGGATGCCCGCCGCCGTGGCGGGAGCGGACCTCCGGGTCGTCGACCTGCGCGACGGTGAACCCGCCGGACGCGCTGACATGATCCGCGCCATGGAGCGGATGACGGGCCAGGACCTTGACGGCGACGGGGCGATCGGCCTCGCCGGCGCGGCGTCCCCGGCCCCCCACACCGACGGGCCCGGGCCGGAGCTCAGCGAGGGCATGGTCGCCCAGCTGGAGCGCCTGGCGACGCTTCACCGGGCCGGCGCGCTGAGCGCCGACGAGTACACGGCGGCCAAGGGCCGCGTCATCGACGGGAGCGACTGATCCCAACCCAGCTCCGCCGACCCCAGGCCGCGATCGCAGCGGCCCTGGCCCTGCTCGGCGTCATCATCCTGCTCGCCGTGCTGAAGGCCGGCGACACCGCGCTGTCCATCCCCGAGGCCATCCTCCTGGGCGTCGTGGAGGGGCTCACCGAGTTCCTGCCGATCTCCTCGACGGGCCACCTCACCGTCACCCAGGACCTGCTGGGGCTCACCGACACCGACGCCGCCAAGGAGGCGGCGGACGCATACGCCATCGCCATCCAGGCCGGCGCGATCGTCGCGGTCGTCGGGATCTACCGCCGCCGCATCAGCACGTCGCTGCTGGCGATCGCCGGGCGCGGTCCCGACCCGGTCGCCGGCCGGCGGCTGCTGGCCGCCACCATCGTCGCGTTCGTGCCGGCCGCGATCGCCGGGTTCCTGCTCGGCGACACGATCAAGGAGCATCTGTTCGGCCTGTGGCCGGTCATCGGCGCCTGGCTGGTGGGCGGGGTGGTGATCCTGCTGTGGCCGCCGTCGGCGAACCGTGCGGGCCGCCCCCTGGAGATCATCACCTGGCGGGACGGCATCATCATCGGCGTCGTCCAGATGCTCGCCCTGTGGCCCGGCGTGAGCCGCAGCCTCGTGGTGATCCTCGCGTGCCTCGCGGTGGGCCTCAGCATCGCGGCGTCCGTGGAGTTCGCGTTCCTGCTGGGGCTCGTGACCCTCGGCGCCGCGACGCTGTACGAGACCCTCGACAAGGGCTCCGTGATCGTCGATCAGTTCGGGGTGTCCGCGCCCATCGTGGGCTTCGTCGCCGCGTTCGTGTCGGCGGCGGCCGCGGTGGTGTGGATGGTCGACTACGTGCAGCGGCGGGGCCTGGCGATCTTCGGGTGGTATCGCATCGCCGTCGCCGTGATCGTCGCGGTCCTGGCGCTGACCGTCCTCTAGTGTCCCCGCACGACCCACTCCACGGGGAAGGCCGATGGCGGACGACACCACACGACTGCGGTACCGGGTGCTCACCGGCCGGGACGACCGCGGCTTCTGCGAGCGCGTGAGCGCCGCGCTGGACGAGGGCTACGTGCTGCACGAGGGCCCCGCGCTCACCACCAACGGCGTCGGGCAGGTCATCGTCGCGCAGGCCCTGGTGCTGCCGCCGGAGGACGGGGCGGCGTGACCGACGGCGGCGGCGGACCGGCCCTGCCCGAGGGGGACTGGCGGGAGGACACCCTCGCCGTCCGCGGCGGGACCGAGCGCAGCGGCTTCGCGGAGACCTCCGAGGGACTGTTCCTCACCCAGGGGTACGTGTACGAGAGCGCCGCCGAGGCGGAGGCGTCGTTCGCCGGCGAGGTCGACCACTACGTCTACAGCCGGTACGGGAACCCCACGGTGCGCGCGTTCGAGGAGCGGCTGCGGCTCCTGGAGGGCGCGGAGGACTGCTTCGCGACGGCCAGCGGCATGGCGGCCGTGTTCAACAGCCTCATCGCGATGCTGGAGTCCGGCGACCGGGTGGTGGCCTCGCGGGCCCTGTTCGGGTCGTGCTTCATCATCCTCAACGACCTCCTGCCCCGTTGGGGCATCACCACCGAGTTCGTGGACGGCCACGACCTGGACCAGTGGCGGGCCGCCCTGGCCACCCCCGCCCGGGCCGTGTTCTTCGAGTCGCCGTCCAACCCCATGCAGGACCTCATCGACGTGGAGGCCGTGTGCGCCCTGGCCCACGAGGCCGGCGCCCGCGTGATCGTGGACAACGTGTTCGCGACGCCGCTGCTGCAGAAGCCGCTGGCGCTGGGCGCCGACGTGGTCGTGTACTCGGCGACCAAGCACATCGACGGGCAGGGCCGCGTGCTGGGCGGCGCGATCCTCGGCAAGCGGGGCTTCGTGCGCGGCGACGTGGAGCCGCTCATGCGCCACACCGGGCCGTCGATCAGCCCCTTCAACGCATGGGTGCTGCTGAAGAGCCTGGAGACCATGCGCCTGCGCCTGGACCGCCAGTGCGCATCCGCCCTGGGCATCGCGGAGTTCCTGGAGGCACACCCCGCCGTGCGGTCCGTGCGCTACCCGCACCTGCCGAGCCACCCCCAGCACGACCTGGCGCGCCGCCAGATGACGGCCGGCGGCACGGTGGTGACGTTCACGGTGGAGGCCCCGGAGGACCGGGCGAAGGCCGCGGCGTTCGCGGTGCTCGACGCCCTGCGCATCGTCGACATCTCCAACAACCTCGGCGACGCCAAGAGCCTGGTCACGCACCCGGCCACCACCACCCACCGGCGCCTCACCCCCGCGGCGCGGGCGGCGGCCGGCATCACCGACGGCGTCATCCGCCTGTCGGTGGGCCTCGAGGACCCGCGGGATCTGATGGACGACCTCGGGCGGGCGCTCTCCGCGGGCTGATCCGCGCCCCCGCCCGGTACCCTCGGGCGGTGCGACGCCTCTCTCGCAGGACCGCCGCGGCAGCGGCCGTGTTCGCCGCCGCGGGCCTCGCCGCGGGCGGGGTCGTCCTCACCGGCGGTGACGGCGGCGACCCGGTCGGCGTGACCACGAGCCCCCTCGCGCACCGGGCCCCGCGCCTCCCGGAGCTGCCGCGCGGCGGCCGCAGCGTGCTCCCGGAGTTCCGGGTGGTGGCGCACTACGGGGCGCCGCAGGCCGAGGCACTGGGGATCCTCGGCATCGGCACGCCCGCGCGGGCCGCCGCCCGCCTGCGCCGCGCCGCGCACGACTACGCCGGGGCGCGTCGCCGGCCGGTGCTGCCCGCCATGGAGCTCATCGGCGTGATCGTCACGGCGGCCCCCGGCGCCGACGGCCGCCACCGCTTCCGGCAGGACCCGGCCGTGATCCGCCGGTACCTGCGCGCCGCCCGCGCCGCCCGCGCGCTGCTCATCCTCGACATCCAGCCCGGCCGCTCGGACTTCGTGACCGAGGCGCGGGCACTCGGGCGGTTCCTCATCGAGCCGGACGTGGCGCTGGCCCTCGACCCGGAGTGGCGCATGCGCCCCGGGGAGGTCCCCGGGCGCGTGATCGGGCAGGTGGACGCCGCCGAGGTGAACGCCGTGGCCCGGTGGCTGTCCACGCTCGTCCGCAAGCGGCACCTGCCGGACAAGCTCCTGCTGGTGCACCAGTTCCAGGACGGCATGATCGAACGCCGCGCCCGGCTGCGCCGGCACCCGGGGGTCGACATGGTCCTGAACGCCGACGGGTTCGGGTCCGCCGCCGCCAAGGTCGCCACCTACCACCGCGTCACGCGCGCCCGCGGGCCGTTCGGCGCCGGCTTCAAGCTGTTCTTCGTGGAGGACTCCGGCCTCATGGCCCCCGCCCAGGTCATGCGGCTGCGCCCGCGGCCCGACGTGGTGGTGTACGAGTAGCGGCTCCCGCATCGCGCGTGGTTCAACTCACGGCGGGATCCGTCGATCAGAGTGCATGGACGTCCTGCTCGCGCGCCGCAAGCGCGATGTGCCCCGGTACCTCCCGCAGCCCGACGCCCCCGTCGGCGTGGAGGGCCTGTCCGGCGGCCCGGTCACCACCCACGCGACCCGCAACGACGGCAACCGCCTGCGCCTGGAGCCGCCCCGCGTGGGCGGCCTGGCGGTGCCGGCGCGGCCGGGCGCCAAGGTGCGGCTGCAGTACCGGCGCCTGAAGGTGCCGTGCGTCGCGACCGGCGTGATCGTGGAGGGCGGCGACGACGGCCTGTGGGTGGAGATCCGCACCGTGGAGCGCCTCCAGCGCCGTCTGTGGGCCCGCGTGACCCTGCGGGTGGACGTGGAGGTCCAGGTGCCCGCGGCGGAGCCCGGCGGCGACCCCGAGTACCTGTCCGGCGTCACCGAGGACATCGGTGCCGGCGGCGCCCTGCTGCGCACGGACGAGGAGCTGGAGCGCGGCTGGGAGCTGCGGCTGTGGTTCGTGCTGCCCGGGGAGGACGCCGAGCGGGAGCTGCGGGCACGGGTGGTCCACACCTCCGAGGACGAGCGCGGCGGCGGACGGCGGCGGCACCGCGCCGGGGTGGAGTTCCTGGGCCTCGACCACGAGGCCCGCGAGCAGCTGGTGCGGTTCACGCTGGCCCGCGAACGGGAGCTGCGGCGCCGGGAGACCGGCATGGACGCATAGGCGGCGCCCCGGAACGTGGCGAAACCCCCACTCCCGATACGTGCGCACCACGATGAGCCGGGAGGCGCCCGTCCCTAGGCTGGCGGCACGATGGCCGGACGGGATGGGGATGCAGAGGCCGGGCTGACCACCGCGCCGATCACGGACGCGCTGCAGGCGAACCTCGCCAGCACCGCCGTGCAGGCCGTCGTGCCCGAATGGCAGAAGGTGATCCTGGACATCACCGAGCCGTGGTTCGGGGTGCACCAGGCCACCGCGGAGCTCCTGCAGGAGATCAACCACCCGTTCCCCGGGTGGCCGCAGACGCTCACGGACCTGCACCACCGGGCCACCGGCGACCTGCACCGGTACCTCGCCCACCCCCTGGGGCGCGAGGGAATGGCCGTGCTGTTCGGCTTCTACGCCAAGGTCGCCCGGGAGGCGTCACCCGACGCCACCCGCACCGAGGCGGTGCGCCTGTGGCTGCGGTACCTGTCCACCGCCATCGCCGCCGCCGACCCGGGATCCGGGGCGTGGACGTCGGTCGTGGACAGCCTCGACGACCTCGCCGCGCTCCTGCGCGACGAGCCGGCGCGCGGGGTCCCCGTGTCCGCCCAGCTGAAGCGCCTGGTCGCCGACCTGGAGGCCAGGGGCCCGGACGCCCTGCCCGCCCGCAACCGGGCGACACGGATCGTGGCCCACGCCCTCAGCGAGACCTACCGCGACTGGGTCTCGCACGCCGACCCCGCGGACTGGTACCGGGCGATCGCCGGGGACACCCCGCCGCCGGATCCCGTGAGGCGCATCAGCCGCGAGCGGCTGTCGGCCGCCGCCCGCGACCTGGACGACGCCGCCGACGCCGGCCCGGTGCCCGTGGACGTGCTCGCCGCGATGCCGGACAACACCGAGATCGTGCACGGCTACCTCACCGCCGCCGACACGTTCGACGACGCGGACGACCCGCCCGGCGGCCGCACCCGCAAGCTGCAGTGGCTGCTGCGGATGGTGGGGCACGACGGCCTCGCCCCCGTCCACGAGCTCGCGCTGCGGCAGGTGGGGCGCGCCAGCTCCCAGCTGCTCGCCGAGCTGGACGACGGCGCCCGCGAGGCGATGGTGCGCACCGTGTTCCGCCTCCTGCGCGACGCCGGCTTCCACTTCACCCAGACGGTGCAGGGCCTGGTGGGGCAGCTGGGCCGCCAGATCCTGGGGATCGGCGACCCGGCCCTCGCCGCCGTGATGATCGACGAGTTCCTGCGCCTGGACTTCGACCACCCGGACTTCACGGGGTTCACCTCCGAGTGGGGCGTGAAGGTGAACCCGGCGCACCTCCGGCAGATCCGCACGTACCTGTCGGTGATCGAGGCGGACCCCGCGATGGCCCGGCCGCTCATCGCCGGCCTGGTGGTGCACCTGCGCCTGGGCGGGGTGTTCATCGCCGACACCGACCTGTTCCAGCGGGACGTCTCCTCGCTGCTGGCGCGGCCCATCGGCCCGGTGTTCCTCGAGGTGAAGCACCTGCTGCGGCTCGTGCCCGTGTACTTCAACGAGATCGGCGCCGAGGGCGAGCTGCGCCGCGTCTCCACGCGCATGGACGAGATGGAGAGCCGGCGGGACCGGCTGTGCCACTTCCTGCGCAAGCAGAGCCACGTGGAGTGCAACCCCCGGCTCATCGAGTTCGCGGAGGAGATCGCCCGGTACTGGATGACCGGCGACCCCGCCCCGCTGGGGCCGTTCGTGCCGGAGAGCCTGCTGGAGGAGCTCCCCAGCGGCGACACGCCGCGGGAGGAGCTGGGGCGGGCGATCGCCGGCCTCGCGGCGCGCGCCGGTGGCCTCCCCGCGCTATTCGGGCCGGAGCTGCCGGACTTCGGCGGCCCCCTGGACGGCGTGTCGGACCACGCCCGGGAGAAGGCCGAGCTGCTGGTCCGCACCCGCAACGAGATCGCCCGGAAGTACCGGCTGGACCACGGGGACCTCGTGGACCGCCTCACCCGCTTCCGGCGCACCGACACCCAGCTGGTGGCGTCCCTGGGCGACGCGCTCGCCGCGGGCGACAGCGAGACGGCCCTGGAGCTGGTCATCGCCGTGCTGGAGGAGCTGCTGCGGGTGGTCCTCACCCCGGGCGAGGTCGACGCCCACGAGGACATCTACCGCAAGCGGCACATCGCGGCGGGCATCCCCAGCATGTACGGCTCGTACCGCGAGGACCGGTTCGAGGCGATGGGCCTCACGTTCCGCGCCGAGTCGCTGGCGTCCGCCCTGTTCCAGAAGGTGGTGGACGACGCCGGCGAGATCGGCACCGACCACGACTCCCTCGCCCACGTCACGCGGTGGCTGCGGCTCTTCCAGCGCGGCCTGCGCATCGACGGCTTCCGCGCCCGCGGCCTGGACCACGGCATCTCGATGCTCGAGGAGGCCCTGGACCGCGGCGACGTGGGCCCCGCCCAGTACCTGAACATCTTCCAGCTCCTGTCCCGCCGCATCGAGGACATGATCCGCGCGCGCATCATCGAGGCGTACGAGGACCCGGTGCGGCGCATCGTTGGCCGCATGATCGAGCGCGGGGTCATCACGCCGCCGCCGGGGTCCACCGACGACACCGCGGTGCTCATGCAGTCGGAGACCGTCCTGCGGGAGCTCATCGCCGGGAGCTTCGGCCTGCAGGCCCTCGACGCCCTGGTGGGTCGCATGCTGGTGGCCCTCGGCAACCGCGCCCGCGTCGAGGCCGCGCCCGCCCCGCCGCCCGCCGAGGCCGAGCCGTCCCAGCAGATGGTCGCGATCCACGGCCCCGACAGCCGCCGCGCGGTGCTGTCGCTGGGCAACAAGGGCTACATGCTGCGCACCCTCGCCCGGCTGGGGTTCCGGGTGCCCGAGGGCTTCATCCTCACCACCGAGCTGTTCGCCTGGATCCGCGCCGCGCGGGCCGGCGACGGCCGCCAGGAGCGGCTGCGGGGCGAGGTCCTGCGCCAGCTCGACCTCCTGGAGTCCGGCAGCGGGCTGCGGCTGGGGGACCCCGCCCGGCCGCTGCTCCTGAGCGTCCGCAGCGGCGCACCCATCTCGATGCCCGGCATGCTGGAGACGTTCCTCAACGTCGGGATCAACGAGGACATCGCCGAGAGCCTCGCCCTGCGCCCGGGCCTGGAGTGGGCGGCGTGGGACGCGTACCGCCGGTACCTGCAGACCTGGGGCATGAGCCACGGGCTGGAGCGGCGCCTGTTCGACGCGCTCATGCGCGACACCAAGGCCCGGCACATGGTGGCCCGCAAGGCGTCGCTCACCCCGGAGCAGATGCGCCACCTGTCGCTGGACTACCGGGACCTGCTGGACGTCCACGGGGTGCCCGTGGTGGACGACCCGCGCGAGCAGGTCCTGGAGTGCGTCTCGCTGGTCCAGGACTCCTGGGACTCCCCACGGGCCCGGGCGTACCGGCAGGAGCTGCAGATCGCCGAGGAATGGGGCACCTGCGTGATCGTGCAGCGCATGGTCTTCGGGAACCTCAGCCAGCGGTCCGGCACCGGCGTGGTGCTCACCCGGCATCCCAACCGCGAGAGCCCGGAGCCCGAGCTGTACGGGGACTTCGTGATCCAGGCCCAGGGCGACGACGTGGTGAGCGGGCTGGTCTCCACGTTCCCGGTGTCCGAGCGGCAGCGGCGCGAGGCCGGCTCCGGCGACGGCGCGTCCCTGGAGGTGACGTTCCCCGACCACTACGCGGCGCTGGAGGAGATGGCGCACGTGCTGGTGGAGGTGGAGGGCATGAACCACCAGGAGATCGAGTTCACCTTCGAGGGCGCGGAGCCCGACCGGCTGTTCGTGCTGCAGACCCGCGACACGGTCATCGCGCCCGCCCAGAGCCTCATGGCGTTCACCCCCAGCCCGGAGCTTGAGGCCTCGCGTCTCGCATCGGGCATCGGGGTGGGCGGCGGCGCCCTGTCCGGGAGGGTGGCGATCACCGCCGGGGACGTCGCGCGGCTGCGCGCGGAGGACCCGGAGACCCCGGTCATCCTGCTGCGGCCCGACACCGTGCCCGACGACATCCCCGTGGTCATGCAGGCCGAGGGCCTGCTCACCTCCCTGGGGGGCGCGACCAGCCACGCGGCGGTCGCGGCGAAGCGCCTCGGCAAGACATGTGTGGTGGGATGCCGTGAGCTGGAGGTCGGGGACACGTCGTGGCCGTCCCGCATCGCGGGGCGCCCGCTGCGCACGGGCGAGGTGATCTCCATCAACGGGCTGGACGGCTCGGTGTACCTGGGCAGCCATCCCGTCACGGTGGTGCGTATCGGCGAGGGCCGGCGGCTGGGCGCCGCGGCCGGACAGGGGGATCGATGAGCGGAGCGGCACGCGGCGCGCTGGGGATCAACGGCCTGGGGCGGATCGGCAAGCTCACGGTGTGGCACCACGCCGCCCGCAAGCACTTCCCGCACCTGGTCGTCAACCTGGGGCGGGGTGTCGGCAAGGACCTCGAGGCCGTCTGCGACGTCATCGAGCACGACTCCACCTACGGTCGGCTTCACCGCTTCCTGCACGGCCTCAACGGCAAGCCGTGCGTGCACATCATCGACCGCGACCGGAAGCTCATCGAGGTCAACGGCATGCCGGTGACGCTCCTCCAGGAGGCCCGGGACCCGCGGGACATCGCGTGGCGCGACCACGGGGTGCGGGTGGTGGTGGACACCACCGGCGCATTCGACGACCCCACCCGCCCGGTCGACGACCCCAAGGGCTCCCTGCGCGGGCACCTGTGGGCCGGCGCCGAGAAGGTGATCTACAGCGCGGCGTTCAAGTCCAAGCAGGCCGTGCCGGACGACGTCACGACCCTGGTGTTCGGCATCAACCACGAGGCGTTCGACCCGGGCCGGCACCACCTGGTGTCCGCGGCGTCCTGCACCACCACCGCGCTCGCCCACATGGTCAAGCCGCTCCTGGAGTCCCTGGGGGCGCGCAGCTTCATGACCGCGTCCATGAGCACGGTCCATGCGGCCACGAACTCCCAGAGCCTGCTGGACAGCGTGCCGAAGGCCGGTGCGACGGACCTCCGCAAGACCCGCAGCGCGCTGAACAGCATCATCCTCACCTCCACCAACGCCGCCACCGCGCTGGAGCAGACGATCCCCGACATCGGGCAGATCGGCTTCATGGCCGACTCCGTGCGCATCCCCCTGCCCACCGAGTCGCTCATCATCCTGAACGTCACGGTGCAGAGCCCCCAGCCGGTGTCCGACGGGGAGCGTCCGGCGATCAACCGGGACACGATCAACGACATCTACCGGGAGGCGGCGGGCCCCGACGGCCCCGGCCACATCCTGTGCAGCGAACGCCAGAACGTCCCCGCGGACGTCTCCGGCTGGCGGGCCGCCGTGGTGATCGAGAGCGTGGAGACCCACACGCGCACCGGCTTCGTCACCGTCGACCTGGCCACGCTGCCCGGCGTCCCGTACGCGGTGCTGGAGTCCCTCGAGGACACCGAGGTGCGCGTGCCGGTGACGCACGCGAAGATCTTCGGCTGGTACGACAACGAGTACGGCAGCTACACCAACATGCTGGGCGACCTCACCTGTCACGTGGCCGACCGCCTCGACTGACGCCCGCCCGCCTGACTCCGGGGGGACCGGCCCGGTACGCTTCCGGTCCCACCCGGAAGGACGGTAGATGGCCCCCCTGCAGTCGGCCCTGCGCAGCGCCACGCGCTGGGCGTACGGTTCGAGGTACTCGCCCACGCGTCGCTGGAGGGCACGCCGCCTCGAGGCCTTCCGCAGGCTGGTCGACCCGCCGGCGGGCGCCCGCGTGGTGGACCTGGGCGGCACCCCGTACATGTGGGACCTGTTCGACCACGACTTCCGGGTGACCCTCGTGAACCTGCCGGGCACGGTGCGGGGTGAGATCCCGCCGGGCGTCGAGTGGGTGGAGGGCGACGCCTGCGAGCTGGACGGGGTGTTCCGGTCGGGCACCTTCGACCTGGTCTTCTCGAACTCCGTGATCGAGCACGTGGGCGACGAGGACCGTCAGGCGGCGTTCGCGGAGCAGGTCCACCGGCTCGCCCCCGCCCACTGGATCCAGACCCCCAGCCCCCGGTTCCCGGTCGAGGCGCACACCGGGGTGCCGTTCTACTGGCAGCGCAGCCAGCACGACCGGGATCGCAGGCTGGAGCGGTGGCGCCGGGAGCTGCCGGTCTGGGCGGAGATGATCGCCGAGACGCGCGTGCTCTCCCGGCACCGCATGCGCGCGCTGTTTCCCGAGTCCGGGATCTGGCGGGAGCGGCTGGCGGGCCTGGAGAAGTCCATCACCGCGTACCGCCCCGCGCGCTGAGCTGACACGGCGGAGCGCCGGCCGCGGGCCGCCCGGCGGGCGGGTTGACAGCCCCTGGCCGGGTTGCTCCAATCCGTTCTGTTTATGACAACGAGAATTCCTGCCGATTCACCACGCGTCGCGCCGCACCCCGTCCCCGCCCAGCCGTCCCGCCCCGCGCCCCAACCGGCGGTGGACGTCCACCAGCACCTGTGGCCCGAGCCGTTCGTCGCCGCGCTAGCGCGGCGCACGCACCGCCCGCGGCTGCGCCGCCGCGGCGGGGAATGGGTGCTGCAGGCCCACGGCGAGCCGGACTGGACGCTCGACCTGCGGGACCAGGACCCCGATGCCCGCGCCCGCCGTGCCCGGGACGAGGGGTTCGACCGGGTGCTCATCGCCCCGTCCCTGCCCATCGGCGCCGAGTCGCTGCCGCCGGACGAGGCCGAGGCGCTGCTGGAGGCCTACCACGACGGCGTCGCCGCCCTGCCGGGCCCCTTCGGGGCGTGGGCGTCCGCCGCGCTCGTCCGCCCGGAGCCCACCCTGCTCGCACGCCGCCTGGCGTCCGGGTTCGCCGGGCTCTGCGTCCCCGCCGGCGCCCTCGCCGACGCACGCGGCCTGGAGCGGCTCGCGCCGCTGCTGCAGGTGGCCGAGCGGGCCGGGGCGCCGCTGTTCGTCCACCCCGGGCCCGCCCCGTGGCAGCCGCCCGCCCCGGCGCCGGCGGGACTGCCGGCCTGGTGGCCGGCGCTCACGGCCTACGTCGCCCAGATGCAGGCCGCGTGGTTCCTGTGGGCCGCCCGGGGCCGACCGCTGCACCCGCGGTTGCGCGTGTGCTTCGCGCTGCTGGCAGGCCTCGCGCCGCTGCACGCCGAGCGCCTCGCGGCCCGCGGCGGCGCGGCCGGCCACGACCCGCGCACGTTCCTGGAGGTGTCCTCCTACGGGCCGGACGCCGTGCGGGCCGTGGCCGCGGCCGTCGGCCCCGGCGCCCTCGTGCACGGCTCCGACCTCCCCATGGCCGCGCAGCCGCGGCTCGACGGCACCGGCATCGCCGGCGACCGCCTGCGTCGCCGCAACGCCCACCTGCTCCTCACGCGCTGAAAGGACCGCGATGGCCACCGTGACCCCCCTCCCCGCCGCCGCCATGAGCACCGCCGAGCTCGCCCGCCTGGTCGAGTCGGTCGCCGCCGACCCCGTGCGGTGGCGGCCCCTGGTGCGGCACGGCCGTGAGCGCGAGTGCGCGCTGCTCCACCGCGACGAGCGCGTCGAGGTGTGGGTGATCTCCTGGTCGGCGGGCCACGACACCGGCTTCCACGACCACGGGCCGTCCGAGGCCGCCATCGCCGTGCCGCGCGGGGCGCTCACCGAGGAGCGGCTCACCCTCACGGGGGCGCCCGCCGTGCGGCGGCTCGTGCCCGGCCCCGCCGCCGAGGTCCCGCGGCGGCATGTGCACCGGGTCCGTCACACCGGCGGGGCCGGCGCCGTGTCCATCCACGCGTACTCGCCGCCCCTGCGCGAGATGGGCGCGTACGGGCTGGGCGACGACGGCCTGCTGGAGCGGTCCGTCCTGCACGGCGGCGCGACGCTGTCCACCGAGATCGCCCCCGCCCCTCCGGACGGCGCCGTCGCGGCCTGACCTCCCGCCCCGCCGATCCGCGACGACGGCGAAGCGGGATCCGGCCGCGCCCTCGGGCCCGAGCCGCCGGACCTTCCCGCGGTGGTGCCCGCCGGGCGCTGGGCTAGGGTCCCGCACGTGCCCCCCGCCCGCCGCGGAACCCTGATCGCCGTCGCGATCGCCGTGGCCGTTGCCGCGGTCCCCCAGGACCCGGCCTCGGCCGCGGTGCGCCTCGCCCGTGCCCGCCTCACGCCGCGCGCCGGCGACGCGGTGACGGTGACCGCGAAGGTCACCGGCAACCGCGCCGCCCTGCCCGTGCCCTGCCGCCTGCGGGTCACCGGCCGCGCCGGCGGCACCGGCGCCCCGCGCTCCGCCCGCCGCCTGGACCCGTCGGGCCGGGTCACGTGGTCGTGGCGCATCCCGGCGCGCACGGCGCCCGGTCCGCGCCGCGTGCGCGTGCGGTGTGGCGGGGCGGGGACGGCCTCGGGGACCCTGGTGGTGGGACCGGCGGCGTTCCTGCCCAGGGTGGTCTCGCGCGAACTGGTGCAGCGCCCGCACACCGGGGTCCCGGGCGAGCACGGCTACGCGTACCTGCTGCGCGTCGTGAACCCGCGCCGGGACTTCGACCTCGTGGACGTGAGCATCGGTGTCGACCTGGTGGGCACCTCCGGCAACGGCGTCGCCGCGCGCAGCCTCCTCATCGAGCGCCTCCCCGCGGGCGGCACCCTCCTCGCCGGGGAGCAGGTCACGGTGGTGGGCGACGAGCCGCCCGTGACGCTGCGGGTGCGCGTCGGGAGGGCCGACGGCCGCCACCCCCCGAGCCCGGCCGCGACCGTCCGGGCCGTGCGCGTGGTGCGCAGCGCGGACGCCGCGGAGCTGTACGTGCGGGGGGAGATCGCGAACCCCGCGTTCAGCGTGACGCGCCCCGGGGACCTCACCATCGCGCTGCGCGACGCCCAGGGACGGCTGGTGGACGTCGGCGCGTCCCTCACCTCCGACCCGGTCGTCGCCGGCGGCGCCCTGACGTTCGACGAGGGCTTCTTCGGATCCGGGTACGCGCTGGTCGATCACGCCGAGGCGACGGTCGACGCGGGCCGCTGAGGCGGGGGATACGCCCCCGCCTCCGACCATTGGGCAAGAGCCGATCCCGTCCCGGTGGCGGATCATCCGCGGATGGCGACGACGCAGCCGCCTCGGGAGCGCGCCGGGACCGACCGCACCGAGCACCGCGTGGGGCAGCGGCGCGCCGCCCGCACGCACGACGGCTCGCGGCTGCGGCTCCCCCGCCTGTCCACGCGGCGGCTGCTGCTGCAGTTCGTCGGGATCAGCGTGTTAGGACTGCTGCTGCTGGCGGCGGCCGCCATCAACCTCAAGCGCCCGGTCAGCCAACCGGCACCGCCCAAAGACAGGCCGCCGGCCCGCCAGCCGCCCAAGCCCAACCGGCGGCACCCGCACCGGATGCCAACCCGAGCGTGTGGACCGGTGAGCTCTGCCTCAACTGACCGGCCCACGCACTTCTACGACAGGCTCCTAGGACCGGCTCCCCCGCCCGGCGGGCCGCGGCGGTAGCGTGCGCGGCAACCACGAGTCACGGAGGCGTCCGCATGGCCGGTGCACCGCAGTTCGAGCACATCCTGGTGGAGGCCGCGGGGCCCGTCGCGGTGATCACGATGAACCGCCCGGAGCGGCGCAACGCCCTGTCGGTCCCGCACATGCGGGAGCTCACCGCCGCCTTCGAGGCGGTGTCGGCCGGCCCGGACTGTGCGGCGGTCGTGCTCGCCGGCAACGGCCCGGCGTTCAGCGCCGGGCACGACCTGGCGGAGATGCGCGACGCGGACGCCGCGTTCCTGGAGGAGGAGTTCCGGGTGTGCACGCGGCTCATGACCGTGATCCAGGAGATCCCGCAGCCGGTGATCGCGGCGGTCCGCGGCATCGCGACGGCCGCCGGATGCCAGCTCGCGGCGACCTGCGACCTGGTGGTGGCCGCCCACGACGCCCGTTTCGCGACCCCGGGGGTGCGCATCGGCCTGTTCTGCTCCACGCCCATGGTGGCCCTCAGCCGCGCGGTGGGCCGCAAGACGGCGATGGAGATGCTGCTGACCGGCGACCCCATCGACGCGGAGCGCGCACGCGCGGAGGGCCTGGTGAACCGCGTCGTGCCGGCGGACGAGGTGATGGACGCCGCGATGGCGCTCGCCACGCGGATCGCGGAGGCCAGCCGGCCGGTGGTCGGCATCGGCAAGCGGGCGTTCCACCGGCAGGTCGAGCTGCCCGTCGCCGAGGCGTACGAGTACGCCTCCGGGGTGATGGTCGCGAACGCCGCGATGGCGGACGCGCGGGAGGGGATCTGCGCGTTCCTGGAGAAGCGCGCCCCCGTGTGGCGGCACGCCTGATCACCGGACCGCCGGGACCGCCGCGCGCGCAGGAGGCCCGCCCGCACCGACCAGGGCCGCGACGAACGGCGCCCACCCCAGGAGCGTCTTCCGCCCCTGGGTCCCGCTCCGGCGCCCCCGGCGACCCGCCGGGGCGGACGCGGGCGGGTGTCCGCGTCCATGCGGCCGGTGGTACGTTCGCGCGACCGGACTGACCACGCCCGAAGGAGCAGCGATGGCGACCACCGAACGCACCGCCACGGCCTCGGAGACCGTGTTCGTGGACCGCTTCACCGATGGGATCATCGGCCCGTCCGCGGAGGTCGCGGGCACGGTGAGGGACGGCGGCCACATCGTGGCCAACACCGCGCCGGGCTGCTGGGGACCCATGATCACGCCGAGCATCAAGGGCGGGCACGAGGTGACCCTGCCGGTGGCGGTCGAGGGCGCGGAGCCCGGCGACGCGATCGCGATCCGCATCCGGGACATCACGGTGACCTCGCTCGCGACGGCGTCGGGGAACGACCGCTTCGTGGAGGGCCGGTTCAACGGCGACCCCTACTGCGCGAAGGTGTGCGCCGGCTGCGGGACCGCCGACGAGCCCACCGTGGTGGAGGGCATCGGACCGGACTGCGTGCGGTGCGCGAACTGCGGCGCGCCCGCGGCGCCGTTCGCGTTCACCAACGGCTACACCATCGCGTTCGACGACGACCGGAACCTCGGCGTCACCGTCGGCCGGGACCAGGCGGAGGCGTTCGCGCACGACGCCGCTCGGTACGCCGCGCTGCCGGGCAACTCGGTCCAGAACCCGATCCTGCTGTTCGCCCCGCACGACCTGGTGGGCGTGGTCGCGCGGCTGCGGCCGTTCATGGGGCAGCTGGGGACCATGCCGGCCGTCGACCTCCCGGACTCCCACAACGCCGGCGACTTCGGGGCGTTCCTCCTGGGCGCGCCGCACAGCCGGGCGCTCACCCCCGAGCAGCTGGCGAAGCGCACCGACGGGCACATGGACATCGACGCGGTGCGCGCCGGGGCCGTGGTGATCTGCCCGGTGAAGATCCCCGGTGGCGGCGTGTACATGGGCGACATGCACGCCCTGCAGGGCGACGGTGAGATCGCCGGCCACACCTGCGACGTGTCGGGCACCGTGACCCTTCAGGTGCACCTCATCAAGGGCCTCGGCATCGACGGGCCGATCGTGCTGCCGCCGGCCGAGGACCTGCCGTTCCTCGCCCGTCCGCTCAGCGCCGGCGAGGCGGCGGCCGCCGCGGCGCTCGCCGCCCGGTGGGGCGTCGCCGCGCCGGAGGACAGCCTGCCGGTCTCGGTGGTGGGGACCGGTCCGGACATGAACTCCGCGATCGACAACGGCCTGCAGCGGGCCGCCGACCTGCTGGGGATGACGGTCCCGGAGGTGAAGAACCGCGCCACGATCTCCGGCGCCATCGAGATCGGGCGCGCGCCCGGCGTGGTGCAGGTCACGTTCCGGGCGCCCACCGCGGCCCTGGACCGCGTGGGCCTGGGCCGCCTGGCGCGTGAGCAGTACGGACGGGGCTGACGCCGGTGCAGGTCGCCGTCCGGGTGCGGTTCAACGGCGTGCTCGCGGCGCGGCTCGGCCCGCGCCGGGACATCGCGATGCCGTCGGGGTCGACGGTGGCGGACCTGCTGGAACGGCTCGCCGCCGAGGCCGGCGTCGTGGGGTCCGCCGGCCTGGCGGTGGCGGTCGCCGGACGCCTCGTGCCCCCGGACCGGCCGCTGGCGGACGGGGAGGACCTCGCGGTCCTCACGCCCGTCGCCGGCGGCTGAGCCCGCGGCGTCATGCCGCGGGCGTGCCCGTGGGCGGACGTCCCTGTCCGCCCGGGCCTCCCCCGGCGCCCGCCCGGTCCCGTGCCGGAGACCGGCGGCGCGGGGAACCCTCGCCGGGTTACTCCGACTCGGCGTCGTTCGTGGCGGTGGGGCGGTCGTCACCGCGCTTGGTGAGCGCCGGCGGCGGGGTGTCCTCGTCCGACGGGTCCGTGAGCTTGCTGGTCGACGGCAGGATGACCACGCGCTCGCAGTTCGCCAGGACCGTGTCCTCCGAGCGGGCGTACGCCACGTCGCGCCCGGGGCCGCAGTCGAGCAGGTCGCGCTGGTTGTCGGGGTAGCGGGCGAACAGCACGTCGTTGCCGCGGCCGCCCATCAGCACGTCCTCGCCGGGGCCGGCGTACAGGGTGTCGTAGCCCTGGGCGCTCACCAGGCGGTCGTTGTCGGAGCCGCCGGACAGGACGTCGCTCCCGAACCCGCCGAGGATGACGTCGTTGCCCTGCTGGCCCAGCACCACGTCGCGCTGCGGGCCGGAGGAGATCACATCGTTGTCGGCGCCGCCGAGGATCGTGTCGAGGCCGCGGCCGCCGAAGATCACGTCGCTCCCGCTGTTGCCGAGCATGACGTCGGCGCCGGTCCAGCCGAACATCAGGTCGTCCCCGGCCTTGCCGGAGATCGTGTCGGCGGCGCGGGTCCCGCGCAGCAGGTCGGCCCCGTCGGTGCCGTCGATGACGGCGGCGGAGGCGATGGGCGCGGCGAGGGCGAGGGTTGCCGCGGTGCCGAGGAGGAGGGTGCGGAGCTTCATCGTGCGTCCTTTGGTGTCCGTGGGTGCGCGGGGGCGCCTTTTCGTGTGCGTCCCCAATCTCCGGCGGGCACATGAGGGAATCCGGCGTGCCGGTGTTCGAAGCTCTCGCACCTTCGTAAGCACCTTCGTGCGAGGTGTGATGGCGCGGGGCCCGGCGTCGCGATAAGTGAAGACGGCGGGGCCCGGTGCACGGATTTGTGAGCCTCAGGCCTCACTTTGTGAGGAAATCCGGCACGCGGGGGTAGCCCCGGTCACACCCTGGGTGGGTGGCCCGGCGCCCGCGCACGGCGGGAGACTGCGGGCGGCGTCACCGGCGGCAGCGGCCGCCTCCCCTCACGGGGCACGATCCACGACGGGCGACCGCCGGGACGCCGCCCCTTCAGGGACCCGTCACACGTCGCCCGGCCGCACCAGGCCCGCCTGCATGGCGAGCCGGGCCAGGCGCGTGCGCTTTTCGTTCTGCGGGAGGTCGCCGATGTCGAACCGCCGGTACAGGTCCCGCAGGTGCGCCTTCACCGCCTCCACGGACAGGTGGAGCTCCGCGGAGATCTGCTCGTTGGTGGCCGGGATGCCGAGCCTCCCCGGCTCGGCGAGCAGTGGCCGGCACAGGGCGAGCAGCACGCGCCGCTTGGCCTCGGTGATGTGGTCGGGCGTCACGGGCTCGGAGCCGGGCATGGTGGGCTGTTCCGCGGCCCCCGGCGACCGGAACTGGATGTAGGTGTGACCGAGGCGCATCACGTCGCGGTCGCTCAGGCGGTGCTGGGCGGTGACGCGGTTGCCGTTCACGAACGTGCCGTTGCGCGACAGTCCGTCGTCGACGAGGGCCCACTCACCGGCCACGCGCTCGAGCTTGGCGTGCACCCGCGACACCCGGGTGTCCCATTCCAGGGCCAGGTCGCACGTCGGCCGCCGCCCCATCACGACGCGCTCGGTGGCGTCCCCGAGGCGGATGATCCGCTGGGCCCCCTCACCGTCCCGCAGCACGAGGAACGGCCAGCCGGCGCGCTCGGCCTCTTGGCGGCGCATCAGGTCGCCAGGCCGGTCCCCGTCCTCCCCCACGTCGTCCCTCCCCTACGGGCCACGATCCGTCTCGGAATCTACCGGGGGTACCCGTCGCCACGCACCTGGGGGTGCTGTTCATGAGCCCCGGGCCCGTCGTAGAGTCGCCGCACGCGAGGGACGACCGGGAAGGATTCCGCAGCTTCATGAGCGCAGACGCCCCGACGACCGACCAGACGATCGAGGCGTCGGCCGGCCCTCCGGACGGCGCCGCGGTCCCCGTCCCGGAGATGGGAGACCGCATCGGCACGTACCGCATCGAGTCGATCGCGGGCTCCGGCGGGATGGGCGTCGTCTTCCGGGCACGCGACGAGCAGCTCGACCGCTGGGTGGCCCTGAAGGTCATCGCGCCGGAGTACGCGCGCGACCCGCGCTTCCGGGAGATGTTCCTGCGCGAGTCCCGCGCTGCGGCGGCGATCGAGCATCCCAACGTCATCCCGGTGTACCGCGCCGACGAGGACGCCCACCGCCTGTACATCGCGATGCGTCTGGTGGAGGGCGAGAGCCTGGCCGACCTCCTCGCGCGCCGGGGCCGCATCTCCCCGGCCCAGGCGGCCCGCATCGTGGGCCAGGTCGCCGCGGCGCTGGACGCGGCGCACCGCCGCGGCCTCATCCACCGCGACGTCAAGCCGGCGAACATCCTGGTGGGCGCCGACGACGACACCGCCTACCTGTCGGACTTCGGCCTGGCGACACGCTTCGTGTCGAACGCGGCGGGCGGACGCTGGGCCGGGACGCTGGCCTACCTGGCGCCCGAGCAGATCCGCGGCGGGACGCTGGACGCGCGCACCGACGTCTACGCCCTGGGATGCGTGATGTTCCAGGCGCTCACCGGCCGCGTGCCGTTCTCGACGCGCGATGAGCAGGCCGCGCAGATCGCCCACCTCACGCAGGCGCCCCCGCGGGTCTCGGAGACGGCGCCCGGCGTCCCCGCCGGGTTCGACGCCCTGGTGGCGCGGGCGATGGCGAAGCGCCCGGACGACCGCTTCCCGTCCGCCCGTGCGTTCGCGGACGCCCTTGCGGCGCTGCGGTTCGACGCCGTCCTGGTGCACCACCCCGCCGATGCCGCCGCGGCCGCGGAGCTGCGGTCCGCCCTGCGGGGCGCGGGGCTGGAGGTGTGGGAGCCGTCCCCGGGCGCCGACGACATCGCGGAGGCGCTCCGGGCGTCGGCGTCCTGCGTGGTGCTGGTGGGAGCACAGGGCCTGGGCGACTGGGCCCGGGAGCCCCTGTCGATCGCCCAGGACGTGGCCCTCCGTGACCGCGCGTACCGCATCGGGGCGGCCCTGCTGCCCGGGTGCCCCGATCCCTTCGGCCCCGGCATGGCGTTCCTCGCGGGCCGCCGGTGGGCGGACCTGCGCCTCGGCACCGCCGATCGCGACGGCCGCCGGGAGCTCGTCCGCCTGGTTCGCGAGGAGCCGCCGCCGCCACCGGGCGACGGCGTCTCCGACGTGAGCCCCTACCCCGGCCTCGCGCCGTTCGGGGAGCGGGACGCGGGGGTGTTCGTGGGGCGCGAGGACGAGGTCGCGATGCTGCTGGAGCGCCTCCGCGGCCGCCGGTTCCTCGCCGTGGTCGCTCCCTCAGGCAGCGGCAAGACGTCCCTGCTCCACGCGGGACTGCTGCCCGCGCTGCGCGAGGACCCCGCGGGCACCGACTGGCGCATCGCCGCGTTCGCGCCGGGCACCCGGCCCCTCGCCGCCCTGTCGGCGGCCGTCGCGCCGCTGGTCTCGCTGCGCGACCGTCCCCAGGCCGGAGCGCTGGGGACGGACCCGTCCGCGCTCCGCCGCGCCCTCGAGGACACCCTGCCGGCGGATGGCAGCGATGCCCGCATCCTGCTGCTCGTGGACCAGTTCGAGGAGGTCTTCACGCTCGCGGAGCCGGATGAGCGCGGCGCGTTCCTGGACGCCCTGGTGGATGTCGCGACCCTCCCCGGCGGACGTGTCTGGGTCGTCGCCGCGATGCGGGCGGACTTCTACCAGCACTGTGCCGAGCACGGCGCGCTGCGCGACCTGGTCGCGTCGAACCAGTTCCTGCTGGGGCCCATGGGTCCCGCCGCCCTCCGCCGCGCGATCGAGGTGCCGGCCCGCCGCAGCGGCCTCGTGCTGGAGACCGGCCTCACGCGCCACATCCTCAACGACCTCGCCGGGCGTCCGGGGGCGCTGCCGCTGCTGCAGCACCTGCTGCTGGAGCTGTGGCACCGCAGGCGCGGCCGGGAGCTCACGCTGGAGGCGTACGCGGCTTCCGGCGGCGTGGAGGGCGCCCTGGCGCGCCGGGCCGACACGGTTCACGCGGAGCTCACGCCGCAGCAGCAGGCGCTCGCCCGCCGCATCCTGCTGCGCCTCACCCAGCCCGGGGAGGGCACGGAGGACACGCGGCGCAGGGCGGAGCTGCGGGAGCTGGTCACCGACCCCGCCGAGCACGCCGACGTGGACGCCGTCGTGGGGGCGTTCACCGCCGCCAGGCTGCTCACCACCTCCCGCGACGCCTCCACGGGACGGCCCACGGTCGAGGTGGCCCACGAGGCCCTCATCCGCGGCTGGCCTCGCCTGCGCCGGTGGATCGCCGACGAGCGCGAGGCCCTGGTCGCCCAGCACCGGCTCACCCAGGCGGCCGACGAATGGGAGCGCGCGGACCGCGACGAGGGGCATGTGTACCGCGGCGCCCGCCTGGCCGCGTGGCGCGAGCGTGACCGTGCCGCCCTCAATGACCGGGAGCGCGGGTTCCTCGCGGCGTCGGAGCAGCGCGAGGGCCGCGAGGCGCTCGCCCGCCGCCGCCGCACGCGCATCGCGATGGCGGCGCTGGCGGCCGGGGTCATCGCGGTCGGCGGGGCCGCCGGCTACGCCCGCCTGCAACGCAACGACGCCGTGGGTGCCCGGGCCGTCGCGCAGTCCCGCCAGCTCGCCGCGAACGCGCGCGATCAGGTCGCGCGCGACCCGGAGCTCGGGGTCCTGCTCGCCCAGGCCGCGATGGACGCCGACCCCACGCCGGACGCCCGGTGGGCGCTGCGGCAGACGGTGTTCACCTCGCCCGTCGTCGCCGGGTTCCGGATCGCGGGCGGCGCCGTCCGGCTCGCCGTGTCACGGGACGGGACGCTGCTGCTCACCGGCAGCATCGACGGCGTGGTCCGGAAGTTCGACCTCGCGACGGGACGCGCGACGGGGACACTGCCGGGAGATGCCAGCTTCGTGCTCGGCCTCGACGTCGACGCGACGGGATCGCGATACGCGGTGACCTCCGGCAGCACCGCCGACACCTGGCCCCAGCGCGTCGAGGTGCGGACCGTCGAGGGCGGCAGGCTGCTGCGGAGCGTCCGCGTGGCGAACGCCCGGTCTGCGGCGATCTCCCCCGACGGCCGCCTGGTGGCGTCGGCCGGCGCCGACGGCGCCGTCACGGTGTGGCGTGTGGACGGCACGGCCCCGGGACGGGTGATCGGCCGGATGCCGGGCGAGGCGATCGGGCTCGCCTTCTCTCGGGACGGGAGTCACGTGGGCGCCGGAGGCAGCAGGGGTGAGACCCACGGGGTCATCGGCGTCTGGCGGTCGGACGGAGGCGGCGGCAGGACGGCTCCCGTCGAGAACCCGGGAGGCGGCGTCGCGTTCGCGCCCGACGGCGAAACCGTCGCGGTGACCGGTTTCTCGACCCCGGACCTGTACCGCTGGCGCTGGGCCGATGCGTCCGCCGCCCCCGCGAACGCCCGGACGGATGTGCCGGTGCTCGGCGTCGCATGGTCACCGGACGGCCGATGGATCGCGACGACCGCCACCGACGGCGGCGTGTCCGTACGCCCGGCCGGCGGCGGCGAGGCGATCGTGGTGCTCCAGGGGCACAAGGGCCAGGCGTTCGCGGTGGCGTTCGCCGGCGGTCCGGACCGGCTCGTCACCGTCGGCGAGGACGGCGTGCGTCGGTGGGTGTGGTCTCGCGGCGTCCCGGAGCGCGTCGACATCCGATCGGGTGAGGCGGGCGCCGGGGAGGGCCGGCGGCTGGCCATCTCCGATGACGGTGCGGTGACGGCCATGCTCCCCGACGGCCGCATCGCGCACTGGCCGGCCGGTTCGGGTGCGGAACGGACGGTGACGGATGCGGGCACGGGAGGGGCGGTCAACGACGGCGTGCTGGGGCCGGGAGGGACCCCGCTCGCATGGACCTCGCCCTCCGGCGGCCTCGCCATCACACGGGCCGGTGGTGGCGCCCCGTTCTCACGGCCCGGCTTCTGGTCGGGCGTCGACGTCACCCCCGACGGCCGGACCGCCGTCGCCGGCAAGGACGTGGGCCAGGTGATCCGCTGGCGCCGCGATGGATCGGCGCCGCCCGTGATCGTGGGTCGCCTGCCCACCGGGACGAACTCCCTCCGGATCAGCGCGGACGGGTCGACGATCCTCGGAGCCGACTTCACCGGCCGGCTCATCGCATGGCACGCGGGAACCGCGGTCCGCATGACCGGCCACACCGGCTCCGTTCCCACGGTCGACGTGACCGCCGACGGGAGCATCGCCGCAAGCGGCTCAGGGGACCGGACGGTGCGCGTGTGGGACACGCGGACGGGCAGGCAGCTGGCGGTGCTGCGCGGTCACGCCGGCCCGATCGAGGGCTCGGTGGAGTTCTCGGGAGACGCCCGCACGCTGGCCAGCGCCGCGACCGACGGCGTCCGCCTGTGGGACTGGCGCGGAGGCGGCGCGCTCCTGGCGCTCCCGGTTGAACGTCCCAACGACGCGGCCGTCAGCGATGACGGCACCTGGGTCGCGACCGTCGTGCCGCGGCGTGGCTTCTACCGCCTGCTGCGCTGGAGGTGCGACGTCTGCGGGCCGATCTCCGACGTGGAGCGCCTGGCGGTCGAGCGCGTGACCCGGGCGCTGTCGGAGGGCGAGCGGGAGCAGTTCGGCATCAGATGACCAAGGAGGGAGACATGAGCATGGCCGGAGCGGCTGGACCGCCGTACGCGAAGGGGATCCTGGAGGCGCTGTCGGCGGCGCGCGCCGGCAGGGCGATGAAGGTGCTGCGCGGCTACCTCGACATGGAGGCGAAGCCGCCGCGGCTCTACGCGGGGCTGGACCTCTCGGTGTACGTCACGCTGGACGAGATCATCGCGATCGAGCCCGGACCGGACCCCCTGGACCCGACGCTCGTCTGGGTGCCGCAGGCGGTCGAGCTGGAGGTCGAGGTCCTCGGACAGGACCTGTACGGCGCCCTGATCACGGGGAGCCCCGAGCTCCTCTTCGGGCTCGGCTCGTGCGAGCCCGTGACGATGCAGGCCTACGCGTGCCCCAGGCCCAAGGTGACCTCCCACACCATCGGATGGTGTGCCGAGGACTGACACACCGGAGGCGCGCCTGCGGCGGCTGGTCGCGGCCGCAGCACCGGCACCGGGGTTCCTGAGCGACCATGACGTCGTGCTGCGTCCCGCCGGGGGACGCAACGCGGCCGTGGTCGTCGAGGTCGACGGGGAGCCCCGCTGGGTCGCCAAGCCGTCGCGCGCGGGTGAGGCCTCCGGGGAGGGCGCCTTCCTGCGCGGCCTCGCCGGAGGGTCGCTGCGGGACGTCGTGCCGCGGGTGCATCACGACGGCGGGGATGGCCTGGTCACCGCCCACGCCGGAGGCGTGCCCGCGGACACCGTCCCGGGGCTCGCATCCGGCCACCTGGCCGCGCTGGGACGGTTCCTCGCCGCCCTCCACGACCTGCCCGTCGCGGACGGCGGATCGCGGCCCCCGTGGATCACCCGCCTCCACCGGCCCAGCCCGCGCCGGCTCTCCCGGTCGCCGGCGGCCGTCGTGGGGCTCGTCCGCGAAGTGCAGGCGCACGACGGGATCTGCGCGGTGCTCGACGACCTCGCCGCCCGGTGGCGCCCCGACGTCCTCACGCACGGCGACATGCGCCTCGCGAACGTGCTCCTCGGCGACGCGGCCCGCATCACCGTGGTGGACTGGGAGGCGGCGGGCCCCGGCCCGCCCGCGCTCGACCTGGGCTGGGTGGCGGGCGACCTGCTGCTGCGGTGGGCGCTGGCGCTGGATCCGGGCGCCCCCTCCGAACCGCTGGCCCTGCGCAGCGGAGGGCCGGCGCTCCACCGGGCCTGCTCCGGGATCGCGGAGGTGCTCGACGCGTACGGGCCGTCCCGTCCCGACCCCCTCCCGGTGATGGGCTGGGCGGGAGCACGCCTCCTCCAGGCCGCGGCCGAGGCATGCCAGGCGCAGCTGTTCGCGCCGCCGGAGGCGCGGATGATCACCATGGCGGCCCGTCTGGTGCTCACCCGCACGGACGCGTTCGCCGACCGGGTGGCGGCCGTCCGGTGACCGGCGTCCGCGCCGCGCTGGCGGGTGCCGCCTCCGTGCTCGAGCTCGCCCCCGGGGCGATGCGATGGTTCGGCGTGGCGGAGGCGACCGGACCGGGCCGGGACGCGCTCGTCGGCGCCGCGCAGGAGCGTCTCTACGCGGACTGGTACCGGCGCGGCCGCCACGCGCCGCGGGTACCGGAGGCCGAGGCACCGGTCCCGACAGGCCTCACCGCGCTCGCGGCGCGCATCGACGCGGCCCGTGCCGCGGCGGGGTCGTTGCAGGCGGGGTGGCGCGAGTCGGGGGCGGGCTGCGCCGTGCGCGGCGGCCTGCGCGCCGAGGTCGCCCCCGGAGATCTCGTCCCGGGTGCCGACGGCCCCGAGCTGCGCCTGCCGGCCGGCCTGCCGGGGCTGGTGCCGGGCTACCACCTCGTCCTGGGCCGCCGGGACCTGGACGGACGCATCGACGGGCGCGTCATGCGGGCGTACCTGCACGCGACGCCCCGCGGCGCCCCGTCGCTCGCCGCGGTCATCGGCGCGGAGCTGGACCGCGCCGGCGTGCCGTTCCGGATGAAGCTGCTCTCGGATCCCGCGTCGTACCGCCGGTGCGACGCCGCGGTCCTCTACGCGCGCATGGACGACGCGGCGGCCGTGGTCGCCGCCCTGCGCCGCAGGTACCGCGACCTGTCGCGGCACCTGCGTCCCGCCGTCCCGGTGCTGACGCTGCGGCTCGCGCCGGGGGTCGGCTGGGCCGAGGACCCCGGGGGCCTGGACAGCTTCGGCCACCACCGCTGCGGCCTGCTCGCCGAGGGCCTCGTGCGCGCGATGGAGGCGCGCGAGTGGGGCCTGCGCGCCCGCGTGCGGTGGATGGAGGCCGCCCTGGCCGCGGCGGGCCTGGACCCGGCCCGCCCGCATCTCGGCCCGGGAGCGGCCTGGGCCCCGGAGGCGTTCGCATGAGGGACGCGCTGGACCTGGCCCACGCGCTCGCCGGTGACCTCGCGGGCCAGGCGCTGTGGCACGCCGGTCGGTGCACGTGGATGGGGCCGGTCATGGCCGATGGGACGCCCGACGTGCCGGTCGTCGCGACCCTGCCCGCGGACCTGTACCTCGGCACCGCCGGAATCGGGCTCGCCCTCGCCTGCGCCGGCGCGGCGACCGGTGACGCGCTGCTCCGGCGTACGGCCACCGGTGCGCTGCGACAGTCGTCCGCCCTGCTGCGGCGCCACCGGAGCGGCGCCGGCCTCTTCGACGGCGCCACCGGAGTCGCGCTCGCCGCCGCCCTGGCCGGCCGCGTCATGCGGGACCGGGAGCTGCTCGACCTGGCGGCCGGGGTCGCCGCCGGGATCGCCGAACCCGAGGGCACCGACCTCATCGGAGGCGCGGCGGGCACGGCCCTGGGCCTGATCGCCCTCGACGCCCTGCTGCCCGGTGCCGGTCTGGGTCGGCGCGGGCGGACCATCGCCACACGCCTGCGGGGCACCGACGGCGCCGCCATGGGCACCGGGCTCGCTCACGGCGCCTCCGGCGTCGCGCTGGCGCTCGCGGAGGCCGGGTTCGCGGAGGACGCCGCCCGCGTGCTCGGCGCCGAAGACACACGGTTCGACCCGCACGCGGGGAACTGGCGCGACATGCGGCCGGGCCGGCTCCTGGAAGCACGGACGTTCGCGTGCGCGTGGTGTCACGGGGCCCCCGGCATCGCCATCGCCCGGACCCGGGCCCGCGATCTCGGGGTGCCCGTGGCCGAGGAACCGCTCGCCGGCGGGCTCCGCACCATCCGGGCGCAGGCCGGCGCCTCCCTCGGCGCGACCGGTGCGGATCTCACGCTCTGCCACGGGACGGGCGGCCTGGCGGAGGCGCTCGCCGTGGCGGGCATGCCCGATACCCGTGACACGTGGGCGGCGGCGGTGGCGGCGGAGGTGGCGGACGGCATCCCCATCCGGTGCGGGCTCCCCGGCGGACGGTCGCTGGGACTCATGACGGGGATCGCCGGCGTGATCCACACGCTGGTGCGCATCGCCGTTCCGCGGACCGGGCCGGCGCTCCTTCCCGGTCCATGGCCGGCGGCAGGGTGACGCCGGTCCACACCTAGGGGCCATACCGCGGGACCGCCGGGGCGCCGAGACTCGCGGGCACTGCCCACCGCGACCCGGAGGTTCGCGATGCACCCGGAGGATCGTGTGCTGCTCTCCGTGCTGGGCGTGCGCCAGGAGGGCGACACCAGCTGGAACGCGTTCGAGGCCGCGCGCGCCGCGTACCGCGCGCGCCTGGCCGAGATGGCCGCCGAGCACCGGGCGGCCATGCTCTACGGCCCCGTCGCCGAGGGGGAGCCGGAGGCCGCCTAGCAGCGCCACGGGGACCCGCCGCGGGGGACGGGTCCCCACCCACGCCCACGGGTAGGCTCAGAGGGCGCCGTCCACGTCCCCGGGGGTCCCCATGGCGAAGGCCATCCACACCATGATCCGCGTCCGCGACGAGGAGCGGTCGCTGGTGTTCTACCGCGAGGCGTTCGGCCTGCAGATCGCCCAGCGCGTCGACTTCGACACGTTCTCGCTCATCTACCTCGCGAACCCCGAGACCGAGTTCGAGCTGGAGCTCACCGTGAACCGGGGCACCGCCGAGCCGTACGACCTGGGCAACGGGTACGGCCACATGGCGTTCAGCGTGGAGGACCTCGACGCCGAGCACGCCCGCTTCACCGCGGCCGGCCTGAACCCCGACCCCCTGAAGGAGCTCGTGAAGGACGGCTTCAGCGGCCGGTACTTCTTCGTGAGCGACCCGGACGGCTACCGCATCGAGGTGCTCGCGCGCGGCGGGCGTTTCAGGTAGCCGGCGTCCGCGCCCAGGCGCAGAAGCTCATCCCCGAGACGTAGACCACCGCCGGGTCGGCGCGTTCCCCGCCGATCCGCAACCGGATCTCCGCGACCTCCGCGGATGTCGCGACACCCGCGGCGGCGATCCGGTCCCCCATGAGCCCCACCAGGTCCGCCAGCGGGAACTGCGTCCCCTGGCCCTCGATGACGGCCTCGGCGCGGACCCCCCGCACCTCCAGGCCGGCCGCCGCGAGGACGGCGGGCAGGTGGAATCCCATCGCGGGGTCCGCGCCCTCCGCGACGAGCATCGCGCGCAGCCACCCGCCGGCCCGGTCGTGCGCCGGCATGGGCGTGACCCGGCCGGGGACCATGGTGGCGTCGGCCTCCTCGAACACCACCAGGCCACCGGCGCGCAGCCGCCCGGCGAGGCGCCGCACCACCGCGGAAGGGTCCGGCAGGTACATCAGCACCCGCCGGCCGGCGAGCACGTCGAAGCCGTCGGCCCCGAGGGCCTCGGGCAGCGCCGGATCCGCGGTCACGTCGGCGCACGCCAAGCGGACGTGGCCGGCGCCGAGCCCCGTCATCCGGTCCCGCGCCCGCGCCAGCGCCACGGCATCGCGGTCGACCGCCGTGACGTGCCCCGAGGGGCCCACCAGGCCGGCCAGCACCGCCGTCACCTCCCCGGTGCCGCACCCGACCTCCAGCACCCGCATCCCCGCGGCCACGCCCGCTCCGGCGAGGTACCCGCGGGTCATCCCGTCGTCGCGCTCCACGGAACCCTCAGGCGCCGGGGGACGGCGCCGGGCCCGCGGCCTCCTTGGCGCGGGCCGAGGCGTCGGCGCGCAGGGCGTGCAGCTGGGCGGCCTGGGCGCGCGCCACGGCGTTGGAGGCCTCGATCCCGGCCAGGGTGCCCTGCACGCGGGGCATCACGTACCGGGCGATGAGGTCGTAGCTGCGCTTCACGGCGGGCCACGGCGCCCACTCGTGGCCCCACAACAGGATCGTCCCGAACCCGCCGCTGATCTCCCGCAGCATCGCGATGACCTCGACGAGGTCGTCGGGCGAGCCCACCACCCAGGCTCCGGACTCCGCCATCTGCTCCACGACCCGCTCGGGCGGCCCCGGCACGGGGCACGGCCGGCCGGTGGTGGCCTCCACGTACTCCAGCAGGTGGCGGGCGCCGCCCTCCCGGACGTCCGCGATCGCCTGCTCGCGGGTCTCGGCGATGTGGACGGGGATCGCCAGGCGCCAGTCCTCGCGCCGCACCGTGCGGCCCGCCTGGGCGGCGGCGTCCTCGGCGTGCGCCCACTGGCCGCGCAGGTCGACGACCCCGCCCGAGCTCTTGGCGGCGGTGAGCGACAGCACCCCCGCGCCGAACCGGCCCGCCAGCCGCATCCCCGCGGGGGACTCCAGGCTCGTGACCGCGAGCGGCGGGTGCGGGCGCTGGTAGGGCCGCAGCTGCAGGACCGCGTCGCGCATGGTGAACCACTCGGACTCGACGGTGAGCGGCGCCGTGTCGGTCATGAGGCGCACGATCACCTCCAGGGCCTCCGCCATGCGGTCCCGGAGGGCCGCGGGGTCGAGGCCCAGCATCACCGCGTCGCTGATGTGCCCGCCGGGCCCCACCCCGAAGTTGATGCGTCCCCGCGTGAGGTGGTCGAGCAGCACGATGCGGTCCGCCACCATCATGGGGTGGTGGTACGGCAGGCTCACCGCGCCGGTGCCCAGGCGGATGTGCTTCGTGCGCTCCGCGGCGACGGCGAGGAACATCTCCGGGGAGCTGATCGTCTCCCACCCCGTGGTGTGGTGCTCACCCACCCACGCCTCGTCGAACCCCAGCCGGTCGACCCAGGAGATGAGCTCCAGGTCGCGCTCCAGGGCGAGGGTGGGGTTCTCCCCGACGGCGTGGAACGGGGCGAGGAACAGCCCGAACCCGATGCGTGACTCCGGCATGGCGCGCGGAGTCTGCACCCGCGCGCCATCGCCGGTCAAGCCACGCCGATCAGCGCATCTTCGGCCTGTGGCCGAACGACCCGCCCCGCATCTTCGGCTGGTGGCCGAACGTCCGGGCGCGCATCTTCGGCTTCTGGCCGAACGTCTTGGCGCGCATCTTGGGCTTGTGCCCGAACACCCCGGCCTTCGCCGCGGCGTGCTGCGCGGACGCGCCGGCGGCGGGTGCCGCGGGCTGGGCGAGGGCCGATGGCGCGGCCACGGCGAACGCGGCGACCGCCGCGAGCAACACGATCCGGTGGGACTTCTTCAATTCGGGGCTCCTGGACTGGGGTTGGGCACATGCGGGGTCCTGCGGCGCATCCGCCCGCGCACCGGCCGGCGGCGCCCTCGTTCCCGGCGGGTGCGAGGGGATGCACGTGTTGGATCGGCCGCGTGAGGCGATGCCCACCCCCAGCTAGAGGATGTGCCCAGCCCCCCTCCTCAAGAGGGCCCCCGGGCGTGGCGACAACCTCTGTATGGCCGGCAGGGACGCCAGCGAGGCCCCGTCACGACCCCGCACGACCGATGAGGATCGCCTCGCGGAGGCCCTCGTGCGCGACGCGGAGCACATGACCGGCGCGGAACGACGGGTCGAGGCCGGCGCCGGCGCCGCCTTCCTGCTGGCCGCGGCCGCCGTCGCCGTGCTGTTCCCCACCCAGCCGGTCGCCGACTGGTGGCAGCTGGCGATCGCCGTGGGGATGATGGCGCTCGCCGCCCACGTGCGCTTCGCGATCCCCAGCGGCTACACGGTGCCGATCATGCTGGTGTCGGTGCCGGTCCTGTTCCTGGTGCCGCCCGGCCTGTTCCCCGCGGTCACCGCGGCGGCGCTGGTGGTGGGCGGGCTGCCCGACGTGCTGCGGGGCCGCGCGGCGGCCGACCGGATGCTGCTGGCCCTCCCGAACGCCTGGTACAGCGTCGGCCCGGCCGTGGTGTTCGGCCTCGCGGGGCCCATGTCGAGCCACGCCCCGGACGTCCCGGTGCTGCTGCTCGCCCTCGTCGCGCAGATCGCCTGCGACCTCGCGGCCTCCGCCATCCGGGAGACGTTCCTGGGCGGGCCGTCGCTGCGGGAGCAGATCCGCGAGAGCGACTGGGTGTACCTGGTGGACGTCGCCCTCGCGCCCGTGGGCTTCGCCCTGGCCGTCGCCGCCGAGCACCGGGCATGGACCCTGATGCTCATCGCCCCGCTGCTGCTCCTGCTGCACGCCTTCGCGGCCGAGCGCCGGCAGCGCCTGGAGCAGCTGGTGGAGCTCAGCAACGCCTACCGCGGCACGGCGATGGTGCTGGGGGACGTCATCGAGTCCGACGACGAGTACACCGGGGAGCACTGCAAGAGCGTGGTGGCCCTCGCCCTCGCCGTCGCCGACTCGCTGGGCCTCGACGCGGCGCAGCGCCGCCGCGTGGAGTTCGGGGCCCTGCTGCACGACGTCGGCAAGGTCGCGATCCCCAAGGAGATCATCAACAAGCGGGGCCCGCTGGACGCGGCCGAGTGGGAGATCATCAAGACGCACACCACCGAGGGCCAGCGCATGCTGGACACCGTCGGCGGGATCATGAGCGACGTGGGCCGCATCGTGCGCGCACACCACGAGCGGTGGGACGGGACGGGGTACCCCGACGGCCTGGCCGCCGACGCGATCCCGGTGGAGTCGCGCATCGTCGCGGCCTGCGACACCTGGCACGCGATGACGAGCTCGCGCAGCTACCGTGAGGCCATGGCCTTCCACGTCGCGCTCGCGGAGCTGCGGTCGGTGTCCGGGTCGCAGCTGGACCCGGTGGTCGTCTCGGTGCTCGCCCGGCTGGTCACCGAGGAGCACGACGCGGCGCGCGCCGTGCGCGGGCCGCGCCGCGTGGAGGCGCCGGCGGAGGCCGTCGCGGAGGCCGCCGCGACCTCCGTGGACCCGCCCGCCGGGGAACCCGCTGGTTGACCGCGCCCGGCGCGGGATAGGCTCGGCCCCGGATGGGGCTCGAGATCGAACGCGACAGCTTCACCCGCGAGGACGAACTGCGGTTCGTCGCGCGTCTGCACGCCTGCATGGCGGCCCTGCGCGAGGTGCTCGCCCGCCCCGGGTTCGGGGCGGGGCCGCCGCGCATCGGCATGGAGCTCGAGCTGTCCCTGGTGGGCGACAACGGGCGCCCCCTCATGCGCAACACCGAGGTGCTCGCCGACTGCGCGGTGCCGCGCATGGCGGTGGAGCTCGACCGCTTCAACGTGGAGTACAACTCCCTGCCCGTGCCGCTCGGCGGCGCGCCGTTCACGGCGCTGGAGGGGGAGCTGCGGTCCGTGCTGGAGGCCGTGGACGCCGCGGCCGGCCGCAACGGCGGGCGCGTCGCGGCCGTGGGGATCCTCCCGACCATCCGGGAGGGCGACCTGCAGCGCGACGCCCTCACCGACGTCCCGCGCTTCCGGGCGCTGTCGGCGCGCATCCGGGAGCTGCGCGGCGCCCCGTTCCGCGTGCGCCTGGACGGGCCGGAGTCCGTGACGCTCACCTGCGACGACGTCACCCTGGAGGGCGCGAACACCTCGCTGCAGATCCATCTGCAGGTGCCGCCCGAGCGCTTCGCGAAGGTCTACAACGCCGCCCAGATCGCCACCGGCCCGGTGCTGGCGGTGTGCGGCAACTCACCGGTGCTCGCCGGCCGGCTGGGGTGGGAGGAGACGCGCGTCGCCCTGTTCCGGCAGGCCGTGGACGACCGTGGCCCCTCCGCGTCCTGGCGGCCCTCCCGGGTGTCGTTCGGGCACGGCTGGGTGCGCAACGGCCCCGAGGAGCTGTTCGCCGAGAGCGTGGCCCTGCACCAGCCGCTGCTCCCGCTGGTGGGCGACGAGGACCCCATGGCGGCGCTGCTCGACGGCCACCCGCCGAAGCTGTCGGAGCTGCGCCTGCACCACGGCACGGTGTGGCGGTGGAACCGCGCGGTGTACGACCCGGACGGCGCCGGCCACGTGCGGCTGGAGCTGCGGTGCCTGCCCGCCGGCCCCACCGCCGCCGACATGGTGGCGAACGCCGCGCTGCTCGTGGGACTCACCCTCGCCCTTGCCGAGGAGACGCCGTGGATGACCTCCGCGCTGCCGTTCCGGTACGCGGAGCACAACTTCATGCAGGCCGCCCGCCACGGGATGGGCGCCACCATGTTGTGGCCCGCGGAGCTCGCCCCGTCGCCCCGCCCCGAGCCGGTCGCCCGGCTGCTGCCCGCGCTCATCGGCTTCGCGGACGCGGGGCTGGCCTCCGCCGGCGTGGGCGAGGAGGAACGCGCACGGCACCTGGGCGTCGTGCGCGACCGCGTGGCCTCCGGGACCACCGGGTCACGGTGGCAGCGGCGCACGGTGCTCGCGCTGGAACCGCGGCTGGGCAGGGAGGCCGCGGTGGTGGAGATGCTGCGCCGCTACCTCGACCTGGCGGCCACCGGCGCGCCGGTGCACACCTGGCCCGAGCCCGGCGCGGGTTAGGCGGCGAGCGCCTGCGTCACGATGCGCCGGGCCCCGTCCAGGGCCAGGCGCGCGCGCCGCACCACCAGCATCTCCGACACGTCGATCCACATCGCGGTCATCGCCTGCTGGCCGATGAGCTCGATCATCACCGCCCGGTCGTCCGGGACGTGCACGTCGAACTCCACGTCCACGGGACCCCGCCCGCTCCGGTCGCCGGGCAGGAACGTGAGCGCCACCACGTTGCCCTGCCGCAGCCGGAAGCCCACGGCGCCCGCGGCGTAGTCCTGGGCGTCCTGTGGGCCCATGGCCATGACGGCCGTGAGCCGGCCGAACGTGCCGCGGGGCTCCACGAGCCCGGCGAGCCGCTCGCCCGCCGCGATCGTGTCCCACACGTTGCGGGGAAGCTCGGGCGGAGCGTCGTCACCGGCGCCCCAGGCCGCGGAGAAGTCCATCTCCAGTCCCATGGTGCACGTTACATCGGCACCGGGACGTCCGACCTTGGCCGTCGGGGCGGCGGGGCCCTTACCCTTTCCTGAATCGCCGCGGGTGGATGGGTGACCCGGTTGTCCCGATCCTTGCCGGGTCATGTCCCCCCGACGGAAGGCGACCGTGGAACCGAAGTCCGTCTTCGGCCTGCCGGCCCACCCGTTCCTGGTGCACGTGCCGGTGGTGCTCATCCCGCTGACCGCGCTCGTCGCGCTCGTCGTGGTGTTCCTGCCCCGCCACCGCAGGCCGCTGAGCCTCATGGTGGCCGGCCTCGCGATCGTGAGCGCGATCGGCGCGATCCTCGCCGCGGGCAGCGGCGAGGCCCTGGAGGAGGCCCTCGAGGAGCGCAACCCGCTGGTGCACGACCACGCGGAGCTCGGCGAGGGCACGCGGACCTTCGCGATCCTCTTCGCGATCGCCGCGATCGCCTTCGCGATCCACCACTGGCCCGACCGCCTCCGGCTGGGCCCCGGCTCGGGCCCCGGCAGGCTGGTGCGCCACCGGCGGGTGTTCGCGGTCACCGCCGCCGCGATGCTCCTCACCGCGGGCCTGGCCACGGCCTGGACGATCCGCACGGGCCATTCGGGCGCGAAGGCCGTGTGGCAGGAGGAGTGGGACAAGCGCGACCAGGCCGGCGGCGAGGCCGGCCAGCGCGACGAGAGCCGGGCGATGGTGCTCCCTGCCACCGCATCCGCGCCCGGGACCCGGCGCTGACACAGACGCGCCGGGTCGGCCCCGCCCCGGACTCCCCCGGGGCGGGGTGCCTGGCCGTCCGGGATGGTGGGCGTCCCGGACGGCCCCGCACCTCCCGCGCCGGCCCGTCAGATGCCGGCGCCGCCGGCGAACACCCGCTCCTTGCGGGGGGCGACGTGCACCCGGTCGCCCTCGGCGATGCCGAGCTCGTCGGCCTCGTCCCGCGTGAGCTGCGCCAGCAGCGCCCCGCCGGCCTCGCGCTCCAGCTCCACGCGCACCTCGAAGCCCAGGTGCGTGACCCGCTCGACCCGCGCGGGGTGCGTGACGCCGTTCGCGCTGGGGCGCAGCTCCAGGTCGTGGGGGCGCACGAAGCTGTCGCCCAGCCGGTTCACGGCACCCACGAAACCCATCACGAACGGGTTGGACGGCTCCTCGTAGAGCTCGCGCGGCGTGCCGACCTGCTGCAGGCGCGCGTGGTCCATCACGGCGATGCGGTCGGCGACCTCCATCGCCTCCTCCTGGTCGTGGGTCACCAGCACGGTGGTCACGTGGACCTGCTCGTGCAGGCGGCGCAGCCACCGTCGCAGCTCGGTGCGCACGCGGGCGTCGAGGGCCCCGAACGGCTCGTCGAGCAGCAGCACCGACGGCTCCACGGCGAGCGCCCGGGCGAGCGCCATGCGCTGCCGCTGCCCGCCGGAGAGCTGGCTGGGGTACCGGTCGCCCAGGCCCTCCAGCTGCACCAGGCAGATGAGCTCGGCCACCCGCTCCCGGATCTCCGCCTTCGCGCGCCTGCGCACCGTCAGGCCGAAGCCGATGTTGTCCCGCACCGTCATGTGCTTGAACGCGGCGTAGTGCTGGAACACGAACCCCACGCCGCGGTCCTGGGGACGCACGCCGGTCACGTCGGTGCCGTCGATCTCCACGTCGCCCGCGTCGGGGGTCTCGAGGCCGGCGATCACCCGCAGCAGCGTGGACTTGCCGGACCCCGAGGGTCCCAGCAGGGCCGTCAGCGACCCGCCGGGGATCGCGATGTTCACGTCGTCCAGGGCCGTGTACTCCCCGAACCGCTTCGTGACGCCGGTCGCGACGATGGACATCAGTGCCTCTCCCTGTTGAGCAGCCGCATCGCGGCCACGGTGAACACCGCCAGGAGCGCCAGCATGATCGAGGCGGTGTAGGCGGACACCAGGTCGAACGCCTGGAACCGCTCCTCCACGCGGAGGGTGAGGGTCTCGGTGCGGCCGGCGATCTTGCCGGACACCACCGCGACCGCGCCGTACTCGCCCAGCGCCCGGGCGGTGGTGAGCACCACGCCGTACGCCAGGCCGTGGCGCACCGCCGGAAGGACGATGCGCCAGAGGATCTGCACGTCGGAGGCGCCCAGCGTGGCGGCCGCCTGCTGCTGCTCGGTGCCGAGCTCCTTCAGCACCGGCACCAGCTCCCGCACCACGAACGGCAGCGAGACGATGACGGTCGCCATCACCATCCCCGGCAGCGCGAAGATGACCTGGAAGCCGTGGTCGATCGCCCACTCGCCGAACCAGCCGGTGCGGCCCCACACGAGGATGAGGGCGAGGCCCACCACCACCGGCGACAGCGCCAGCGGGAGGTCGATGATCACGCTCAGCAGGGTTCGGCCGGGCAGCCTCGGGCGCGTGAGCAGCAGGGCCGCGATCACCCCGAACACGGCGTTCGCCGGGACGGCGATGAGCGTGATGATGAGCGTGAGCCTGAGCGCCGACAGCGTGGCATCGCCCGTGGCGGCGTCCCACACGGGTCCCGCGCCGTCCCCGAACGCCCGGTAGCCGACCAGCGCGAGCGGTCCGACCAGCACGGCGAGCAGGAAGCCGACCGCCGCGAACCGGAGCGCGAGCCTACCCCGCATGCCGGGTCATCCTCCGCTCGAACACGCTCAGGCCGAACAGCACGACGAACGACGCGGTGAGCAGCACCACCGACACGGCGGCGGCCGTCTGCACCCCGTCGCTCTCGATCTGCCCGTAGATGAACACCGAGGCCACCTCGGTCCTGAACGGCAGGTTGCCGGCGATGAGCACCACGGAGCCGAACTCGCCGAGCGCCTTGCTGAACGCCAGGCCCACACCGCTCACGATGGCGGGCACCAGGTTCGGCAGCACGATGCGCCGGAACGTGGTGAGGCGGCCGGCGCCCAGGCTCGCGGCGGCCTCCTCCATGTCGCGGTCCAGCTCCATGAGCACCGGCTGGACGGCGCGCACCACGAACGGCAGCGTCACGAAGATGAGCGCCAGGGTGATCCCGACGCGCGTGAACGCGACGTTCACGCCCACGGGCCCCCGCGGGCCGTAGAGCGCCAGGAGGGTGAGGCCCGCGACGATGGTGGGCAGGGCGAACGGGAGGTCGATCAGCACGTCGATCGCGCCCTTGCCGCGGAAGTCGTCGCGCACCAGGACCCAGGCGATCATCGTGCCCATCACCGCGTTGACCACCACGGCGGCCAGCGACACCAGCAGGGTGAGCCGCATCGCGGCGACGGCCTGCTCCGAGCTGACCGCCTCCCAGAACTCCCCGGCGCCGCCGTCGAAGGACCTCCATGCGACGGCGGCGAGGGGGATGAGGACGAGCAGGCTGAGGTAGCTCACGGCGATCCCCAGCCCCAGCGGGGTCCCGGCGCCGAACCGGCGCCGGGACATCCCCGCCACCTCCGGCGCGGCGGGCGCCGGGGATGTGGCGGACGGACTACTCAAGGGCCTTGCCCTGGTTCGTGAAGATCTCGGCGACGACGCCGGTGTCGCGGTCGAAGAACTCCTCGTTCACCTTCGACCAGCCGCCGAGGTCGTCGATCGTGAAGAGCTTCCCGGGCCGCGGGTGGTGAAAGGCCTTGGCCACGTCCGGGTCGACCGGGCGGTAGCCGGCCTCACCGAACACCTTCTGGGCCTCGGGGGACTGCACGAAGTCCAGCCAGGCCTGCGCCCGCTCCGGGTGCTTGGAGCTCGTCACGACGGCCGCCGGGTTCTCGATGAGGAGGGTCTCGTCCGGGACGACGAAGTCGATCTCCTCACCCTTCGCCTTCGCGAGGATCGCCTCGTTCTCGTAGCCCAGGAGGACGTCGCCCTTCCCGGCGAGGAAGGTCTGGAGCGACTCCCGGGCGCTCTTGTCCTGCACCGACACGTTCGCGTAGAGCTTGGCGAGGTACTCCTCCGCCTGGGCGGGCGTCTTGCCGAGCTGCAGCTGCGCGCCGTAGGCGGCCATGGTGTTCCACTTGGCGCCGCCGGAGGTGAACACGTTCGGGGTGAGCACCTCGACGTCGTCCCGCAGGAGGTCGTCCCAGCCCGCGATGCCCTTCGGGTTGCCGGGCCGGACGATGAGGACGACCACCGAGTCGGACACCATCCCCCGGTACCTCTGGGAGGTCCAGTCCTCGGCGATCAGACCCGCCTTCACCAGGCGGTCGACGTCGGGCGCCAGCGAGAACGCCACGTAGTCGGCGGGCAGGCCGGCCTCCACGGCCCGGCTCTGCTCGCCCGATGCCGCGTAGGACTGCTCGAACTCGACGCCCTTCCCGGCGTCGGTGGCCTGGAAGGCGGGGATGAGCTTCTCGTACACCTCGCGAGGCGTGCTGTACGCGACGAGCGTCAGGTTCGCGCCGCCGCCGCCCGCGGAGGTCTCCCCGCTCGCGGTGTCGTCGCCACCGCACCCGGACAGCCAGATGGCCGCCAGGGCGACGACGAGGGAGAGCAGGGTCGCCGGAAGGCGGAGTCGTTCACGTAGCATCGAGCGTTCACTCCTCGGTCGTACCGGGCCAGGGGTGATGCCGGGGCGCCGCTCGCCGGCGGCGGGGACGCATCCCGCCGCAAGGCCGCGACACCCCGACCCACCGTCCTCCCCGTGCCAGCGGGGAGGACGGACCGTGCGTCACCTCAGCGTCTCTATGTATGCGTCCCGCTTATCACTCGGATAAGCGTGCAGCGATCATGCCCGCCCGGCGGCGGAAGGTCAACCCCCGGCGGTGACCAGGTGCGCGAGACCCACGGCCAGCGCCACCCCGCCCAGCCCGGCGCGCAGGAGGCGCTCGGGCGCCCGGCCGTGGAGCCACGCGCCCGCATGCGTCCCCGCCAGGCCGCCCAGCCCCAGGGCGATCCCCGTGTCCCACACCGGCGCCACGGGCCGCCCCCCGCCCGCGCCCAGCACGGCGAGGACCTCGAACATGGCGATGCCCGCCACCGACGTGGCGAGGGTCGTGGCCAGGGCGGCGGGGGCGGCGCGCGACACCGGCACGCCCATCATCACCAGCGCGGGGGCGATCACCGAGCCGCCGCCGATGCCGTAGGCGCCGCCCACCACCCCGGCGCCGGCCGCCAGGACGGCCACCGCCGCCGGCGCGGGGTCGCCCTCCCGCGCGGGCGGGGACGCGCGCGCGGTGATGAGCAGCCAGGCGCCCATCGCCGCCAACACGCACCCCACCATGAGCAGCACGGCGAGGCGGCCGGAGAGGACCGTGGCCCGCAGCGCCGCCCCCGCCGCCACGCCGGGCAGGGCGGCCGCCGCCAGGCGGCCGGCGAGGCGGGCGTCCACCGCCCCGGTCCGCGCCCAGCGCAGCAGGCCACCGGGGGTGGCGAGCACGTTGTAGAGGAGGTTCGTGGGGGTGGCCGCCGGGTTCGGGACCCCCAGCAGGCCCAGCTGCACGGGCAGCAGGAACACGGCGCCCGACACGCCCGCGGGCGTGGTGAGCACGGCGACCCCCAGGCCGGCGGCGGCCGCGCCGATGAGGGTGCCGTCCACGCCGGGAGGATACGGTTGCCCGGTGCGCGTGGGCATCCTCGGTGCGGGACGCATGGGATCGGCGGCGGCACGGGTGCTCACCCGGGCGGGCTACGAGGTGCTCATCGCCAACCGCAGGGGCCGGGTCTCGCTGGGACCGCTCGTCGACGAGATCGGCTCGGGGGTCGTGCCCGCCAACGCCGCGGAGGCCGCCGGCGCCCCCATCGTGCTGCTCGCGGTGCCGTACGACGCCGTCGAGGAGCTGCTCGAGGACGTGGGCCCGATCCCGCGATCGACGGTGCTCATCGACGCCACCAACGCGTGGGGCGGCTGGGAGGCCCGGGAGGCGGAGTCGGGCTCGTCGGAGGCCGTCGCGCGGATGGCCGGAGGGGCGCGGGTGGTGAAGGCGCTCTGCACCGTGCACGCGAACCGGCTGGCCGCCCCGGACGGCCTGGCGGTGCCGCTCGCCGGCGACGACCCCGCTGCGCGGGCCACCGTCGCCCGGCTGCTCGACCGCGTGGGCTTCCGGCCGGTCGAGATCGCATCCCTGCGGGCCGCGGCCGTTCCGATGGCGCCGAACGGGCCGCTGTTCGGGATCACCGTGGACGAGGCGACCCTCCGGGACCTCATCTCAGCGTCGAGTTGACCGTGAGCATTCGACCGCTCGTTGCGGGTTTTTGCGTCGTCCTGGTGGGGTGCGGCTCCGCAGGCGACCGCGCCGCCCCGCCGGGCTGCCCTGAGGTGACGGGAGGCGGCGAGCTCGCCGCGCGCGACGGGCGCGGCGCCATCCTGGCGGCCTCCCCGGACGGCGCGTCCGCGGTCGCCGTGTGGGAGTCGGTGTTCGGGGACCCGCTCACGGCGGCGGTGCTCGACGGCGGCGCGTGGAGCCCAGCGGTGCGCGTGTCGGAGCGCGGCGCCGGCGCCCCGGCGGCCGCCGCCCTGGGTTCCGGCCGCGCGGTGGTGGTGTGGGACGGCTGGGACGGCTGGGACGGCGACCGCCGCGCGGTGCGCGTCGCCACCCGCGGCGCGGACGGCGTGTGGAGCGCACCCGCAAATGCCTCGGCGCCGGGCGGCGTGGGGCCCCGCCTGCCGGGGGTGGCCGCCACGCCCTCCGGCGGGGCGCTCCTGGCCTGGCGCGACGACCCGGCGGGGGCGGTGGTGGCCGCGGTCGTCTCCCCCGGCGGGGCGGTGGGCCCCCCGCGGGCGGTGCTCGGCGGCGGCGAGGTGCGCGACGTGGTGCCGGTCGTCGATGCGGGCGGCCGTCGCGGCGTCCTGTGGTCGCAGGGCACGCCGGACGGGTGGGTCGTGCGGGCGTCCGCGGCCGCGGGCGACGGCTGGTCGGCGCCGGTCACGCTCTCGGCACCCGTGCGGCGGGTGTCCGATCTGCGCGCCGTCGCCGGCCCGGGCGGCCACGTCGCCGCGGTCTGGCGCGACGAGGTCGGCGGGCGGCGGGAGCGCGTGGGCCTGCGCGTGCGCGGACCGTGCGGGGCGTGGGGCCCGCCGCGCACGGCCGGCGCCGAGCACGTCCGCGCCCTGGGGCTCCCCCGTCCGCCCGGCCCGCCCGACCAGGCTCCGGCGGTGGCGGTGAGCGCCGACGGCGCGGTGGTCGTGGCCTGGCCGCAGCGGGACGGCGACCGCGACCGGGTGATCGCGGTGCGCGCCGCGCCGGGGCGGGCGCCCGGACCCGCCGTGCCCGTCACGGATTCCGGGGCGGCCGGCGCACCCGCCCTCGCGATGGCGCCGGACGGAACGGCCGCCGCGGTCTGGGAGGATCTCAACGGGCCGCGGCTCACGGCGCGCATGGCGGTGCTGGCCCCGGGATCCGCATCGTGGACGGGGTGCCGCACCCTGAGCCCGCCGGGCCAGGAGGTCGCGAGCCCCGCCGTGGCCCGGGTGGGCGGTGGGTTCACGGCGGTGTGGGCGTCCCCGGACCGCGGCGCGGTGCGGTGGGCACCGGTGCCGCGGTGATGCGCCGGCCCGCGGCGTGGGCGGTGGGGGCCGCGGCGTGCCTGCTCATCGTGGCCGCCGCCGTGGTCCGCATCCGGGCGTCCGAGGGCGTGACGCTGGGGGACATACCCACCTACGAGCACGCCCGGCGGCTCATGGAGCTGGGATACCTCCCGTACCGCGACTTCGACGTCGAGTACCCGCCCGGCGCCGCGGCCCTGTTCTGGGCGGCCGGGCTGCTGCCGGGGCGCTACGAGGTGGCGTTCCAGGCGCTCATGGCGGCCTGCGCGTGCGCGGCGGCGGCCGGGATCGTGGCGACCGGCAGGGCCCTGGGCCTGCCGGCGTGGCGCGTGGCCGCGGGCGCGGCGCTGGTGCCGGCGTCGGTGTGGATGCTCGGTGATCTGTCGCTGCCGCGGTACGACCTGGCGGTCACGGCGCTGCTGGCCTGGATGGCCTGGTGCGCGGTCACCGGGCGCTGGACGTGGGTGTGGCTGCTCATGGCCGCCGCCGTGCTGATGAAGCTCGTCCCGGCCGCGTTCGTGCCCGCCCTGCTGGTCGCCCACCTCCACGCGGCGCCGCCGCGGCGGGTCGCGGCCGCGATGGCGCCGGGCGTGGTGCTGGGGCTGGCGGTGGTGGTGCCCGCCGCGGTCGTCGCGCCGTCCGGGCTGTGGCGGTCGGTGGCGTACCACCTGGACCGGCCCCTGCAGATCGAATCGTCGGGGTCCGCGGCGCTCCTGGCGGCGCATCACCTGGCCGGGCTGCCCGTGCGGGTCGTCCGGAGCTACGGCAGCGACAACCTGGTGGGCGCCCTCCCGCAGGCCCTCGCCACCGCCGGATCCCTGCTGGGCATCGCGCTCGCGCTGCTCCTCGCCGCGATGCTGCACCGCCGTCTGCGCGCCGCGGGCGGTCGCGACCCGCGGTACCTGGCGGCCGTCCTGGCGGCGACGCTGCTGGTGCTCATCACCACGGGGAAGGTGCTGTCGCCGCAGTACCTCCTGTGGCTGCCGGCGGTGGTGGCGCTGCTGCCCGGGCGGCGCGGCCTGGCGGTGCTCCCGCTCATGCTCGTGGTGCTCTGGCTCTCGCACCGCGTGTTCCCCGTGGGCTACCAGGGGCTGGTGGAGGACCTCGAGCCGCGCACCGTGATTCTGCTCTGCGCGAGGGACGTGCTATTGGTTGTCCTCGCCGCGGCGAGCTGGCCCCACCTGTCAGGGGCGGATACGGCAAATGCCCATGGGCCGGTGACCGGTCTCGCCCGATGAACTCCTCGCATGGACGCGTGCCCATCCGACTTGAGGAGGCTCATGACCTCATCCCCCGAACCGCGCACGTCCCGTACCCGCAGGCTGCGCCGCTGGCTCGCCACGACCGGGCTGGTCGCCGTCGCGGCGATCGCCCTGGGCGCCGGCACCGCGGGCGCCTACCACGGCTCCTGGTACGACGACGACGCCGATGACCAGATCGTCGCGGTCGAAGACAGCTGGTCGCCCCCCTGGGGCGGCGGCCACATCCTCGCCAAGCGATCCTGGTGAACCGAACCTGACGCTCCCGTCCGGGCGGTGACCGCGCCGCCCGGACCGGATGCCCATGACATCGCGGGGGTCACGCGGCCCCCGATCCCATGAAACCGGACCCCTCCTCCCACCCCTCCAGCCGTCCGGCGATTCCCGGACCCGTCCGCGTGGCGGTCCTCACGGTCCTGTGCGCGGCCGCCGCGGGCGCCCTCGCGCTGCTGGTGCTGCGCGACCGCCGCCCGCCGCTGGACGACGTGGAGGTCACGTGGTGGATGCTCGCCCTGGGCTTCCTGGTCGCCGAGATCGCGGTGGTCCGCATCGAGGTGCGCCGCCAGGTCCACACGTTCTCGTTCACCGAGCTGCCGCTGGTCCTGGGGCTCCTGTTCGCCGCCCCCCTGCACCTCGTGGCCGCCGAGCTCCTGGGCGCGACCGCCGCGCTGCTGGTCGCCAGGCGCCAGCGCGGGCTGCGCCTCGCCTTCAACGCCGCCCAGTTCGTGCTCACCACCTGCGTGGTCGTCACGGTGTTCCAGCTCGGCCTCGACGCCCTGGGCGCCGGTGCCGAGAGCTGGGCGCTGTGGGTGCTCGCGATCGGCGCGGTGCTGGTGGGCGACCTGCTGGCGGGACTGCTGGTGGCGGCCGCGATCGCCGCCTCCGAGGCCTCCTGGCCGTCCCCGGCGGAGCTGCGCGGGGCGGTGGGCCTGGGCACCGTGGGCGTGCTCAGCACCACGTCCTTCGGCCTGGCCTGCGCGGAGCTCGCCCGGCACAGCCCCCTCGCGCTGCTGCTGCTGCTGCTGCCCTGCGTCGTGCTCGTCGCGGCGCACCGCGCGTACGTCCGCGACATCCGGCGCCGCGACCAGACCGAGCTGCTCTACCGGTCGATGCGGCGCGTGCAGGCCGCCGCCGACATCCGGGCGGCGGTCGTGGAGCTCCTCGACGAGGCGCGCTGGCTGTTCCGCGCCGACGTCGCGCGCATCCTGCTCATGCCGTCCGCCGACGGGGACGCGGCCCTGCGGTCCTCACGCGGCCCCGGCGAGGCGATGGAGCTCATGGTCCCGCTCGCGCCGGACGCCGCGGAGCGCGAGGCCACCACGGCCGTGGACGCCGCGGACCGCCGGCGCACCCTCCGGGCCCGGCTGGAGATCGAGGACCGCACGGTGGGCGTCGTCACGGTCACGCGGTCCACGCCCGACACCGAGCCGTTCGACCAGGCGGACCGCTCCCTGCTGGACACCTACGCCAGCCACGTCGTGCTGGCCCTTGAGAACGGCCGCCTGCAGCGGTCCCTGAACGACCTGGCGAGCACCAGCGAGCGCCTCGCGCAGGCCGCGTTCACCGACGCCCTCACGGGCCTGGCGAACCGGGCGCTCCTGGAGGAGCGCCTCGACCACGCGCTCACCAAGCGGGGCCGGCGGCTGGTGGGGGTCATCCTGCTGGACCTCGACGACTTCAAGGCCGTCAACGACGCGCACGGGCACGAGGCGGGCGACCGCGTGCTGGTCGCCGTCGCGGGGCGGCTGCGGGCGTCGCTGCGCACCCACGACACGGCGGCGCGGTTCGGCGGCGACGAGTTCGTGCTGATCCTCGACGGGCTGTCCGATCACGGGGAGGCCGTGGCGATCAGCCATCGCATCGCCGCCACGTTCCGGGAGCCGGTGGACATCGGCTCCCGCCGGCTGCAGGTGTCGGCCACCGTGGGCCTCGCCGTGGGCAACGCGGGGCAGGCGAAGCCGGCGATGCTGCTCGCCGACGCCGACGCCGACATGTACCGGCGCAAGCACCTCGCGCGCCCGCCGCGCGCGTCCCGGGGAAGCTAGAGCACGCGCGCCAGGAAGCGCTGGGTGCGCTCCTGCCGCGGGTTCGCCAGCACGTCGGCCGGCAGGCCGGACTCCACGATGAGCCCGCCGTCCATGAACACCAGCCGGTCGCACACCTCCCGGGCGAAGCCCATCTCGTGCGTCACGACCACCATGGTCATCCCCGCCTGCGCGAGCTCCCGCATCACCGCGAGGACGTCGCCCACGAGCTCCGGGTCCAGGGCGCTGGTCGCCTCGTCGAACAGCATCACCTCGGGCTCCATCGCCAGGGCACGGGCGATGGCGACGCGCTGCTGCTGGCCGCCGGAGAGGGACCGCGGGTTCTCGTTCGCCTTCTCCTCCAGGCCCACCCGGCGCAGGAGCTCCATCCCCCGCGCGTGCGCATCCGCCCTCGGGACCTTCTTCACCACCACCGGCGCGACCGTGATGTTCTCGATCGCGGTCATGTGCGGGAACAGGTTGAACTGCTGGAACACCATGCCCATGCGGCTCCGCAGGGCGTTGGTGTCGGCGTCGGGCGCGGTGATCTCGTCCTCGTCGATGAACACCCGCCCGGAGGTGGGCGTCTCGATGAGGTTCATGCAGCGCAGGAGGGTGGACTTCCCGGACCCGGAGGGGCCGATCACGCACACCACCTCGCCGCGCGCCACCGCCAGGTCGATCCCGCACAGGACCTCGTTGTCGCCGAAGCGCTTGACCAGCCCCTCCACGCGGACGGAGCCGGGACCCGACGAGGTGCTCACCTGATCACCACCCGTCCGCCGCCGCGCCGCCTGCGGTCGCGTTCGATGTACCGGTCGACGATGCGGATGAGGGGCAGGGTCACCACCAGGAACAGCACGGCGGCGCCGGTGAGCGAGGTGGAGTTCAGCGTGACCGCCTGGCTGGTGCGCGCCACGTACACGACCTCTCCCACCACGATCACGCCGGCCAGGGAGGTGTCCTTGCTGAGGATGATGATCTCGTTCAGCAGCGGCGGGATCACCCGGCGCACCGCCTGCGGCAGCACGACCTTGCGCAGGGACTGGAGGTTCGACATGCCGAGGCTGCGCGCCGCCTCCACCTGCCCGCGCTCGACCGCCTCGATGCCCGCGCGGAAGATCTCGGCGAGGTACGCCATGTACACCAGGGTGAGCCCCAGCACCGCCACCTGGAAGCCCGTGAAGTCCTTGAACACGGGGATGCCGGTGAACGGCAGGCTCACGTACAGCATGATGATCACCAGCAGGGCCGGCAGCCCGCGGAACACGTCGATGTAGACGATCGCGAGCACCCGCATGACGCAGGTGCCGGCGCGCTTGAGCAGCGACGGGCGGGCGGTGCGCGTCTGCCGGAACACCGCCAGCACGAGCGCTCCCGTCCCCGCGAACAGCAGGGACAGGAGCGTGAGCTGGATCGTGACCCAGAACCCGCGCAGGAGGTCGCCGAGCACCGGGCGCACCGCGTCCCACGAGAAGAACAGGTCCTTGATGGTCCCCATGGCGGTGCGCCCCGTGCGTCAGCTCTGACCGCTCAGCTCGCCGGCGGCTCCTCGTTGAACCACCTGCGGTAGATCTCCGCGTAGGTGCCGTCGGCCTTCACCTTCGCCAGCCCCTCGTCGAAGGCCGCCACCAGGGCGGTGCTCTCCTTCGGGAAGGCGAAGCCGTAGCTCTCCGACGGGCTGACCTTGGCGACCACCTTCAGGTTCGGCTTGGCGACCGTGGCGTACGCCGAGATCGCGTAGTCGTTCAGCACCGCGTCCACCCGCTTGGCGAGCAGCGCGTTGAAGGCGTCGTCGATGATCTGGAACTGCTGGCTCTTGGCCCCGGGCACCTTGCTCGCCAGCTCCGCGCCGGTCGTGCCCCGCTGCACCCCGAGGGTCATGCCCTTCAGCGCGGTCTCGGCCTCCGCCGGCGTGATGGTCTTGCCGGCCAGCGCGTCGAGCCCCTTGGCGTCGTCCGAGCGGACCATGATCGACTGGTTCGCCTCGAAGTACGGGTCGCTGAACGCCACGACCTTCTTGCGCTCGTCGGTGATGGTGATGGACGACGCGGCGAGGTCGAACCGCCCCTGGGCCGTCGTGGTGAAGATGGTGTCGAAGCTCTCGCGCTTGAACTCGACGTCGGTGACCCCGAACGTCGCCGCGATGGCCGTCACCAGGTCCACGTCGAAGCCCTTGACCTCGGTCGAGCCGGCGTCGGTGAACTCGAACGGCGCGTACGGGATGTCGCTGCCCACGAGCAGCTTGCCCGGGGTCTTGAGCCCCAGGTCCGCCGATGCGGACGTCGCGGTCGCCCCGGAGGTGTCCGCCGGCTCCGAGGAGTCGTCGTCACCGCACCCTGCAAACAGCATCGTCGCGGCGATCGCCACCGCCGCGAGCGCACTCGCCCACTTCCGCATTCGGTCGCTCCACTTCGGGGGTCGGGTTTTCAGAGGGGACCCTAACCCCGCGGGCGGCGCGCGGTCCATGTCCCGGCGGCCACGCGGGTGGCGCCCCCGTGGTCCCGCGGGCCGGACCGGCTCAGGCCACGAACGGAAGGATGCGGAAGCGCACGCGCTCGCGGTACGCGGCGTAGGCGGGGTCGGCGGCGTCCAGCAGCCGCTCCTCCAGCAGCGCCTTCACGTGCAGGACCCCGGAGAGCCCGGCGAGCGGCACCAGGACGGCGGGACGGCGCAGCAGCGCCCATCCCGTGGCCCCGGCGAGCACGCCGGCGTACACCGGGTGCCGCACGGCGCGGTACGGGCCGTGATCGCGCAGCGCCACCCCGGGCCGCGGGGTGGGCCGCGGCGTGAGGGCCGGTCCCAGGGCCCGCGCGCCGGCCAGCCCCAGGGCCGCGCCGGCGGCCAGCAGCGCCGCGCCGGCGGTGCGCCGGCCGCCGGCGAGGTGGCGCGGCCACCGCGGCCCCCGGAACCCGGCGGCGCCGGTCGCGACGATGAGCGCCATCTGGGCCGCCACCAGCCCGGCGTCGCGCGCGCGGCCGCTCACCGGGGTGCGGGGGGCGGGAACGGCAGGGGGATCTCCGCCTCGCCGAGGGCGAGCTTCAGGCGGCGGCGCAGCTCCCGGCCCACGGCGTCCTGGCGGCCGGGCCGGGTCTCGACGTACAGCTTCACGTCGACGCTGTGCTCGCTGAAAGCGTCGATGCCCAGTACCTGCAGGGGCCCGAGCATGTCGGTGGCCCACGTCTGCTCGGCGCGCATCGCGTCGGCGGCGGCGCGGGCCACCTCGATGGCCCGGTCGGTGTCCACGTCGTACGGCAGCGGCAGCACGAACACGTAGCGCGAGTAGACCTTGGTCCTGTTGCTGCTCACGCGCACCTCGCCGTTCGACACGACGTGGCGGCCGCCGTCCAGGCTGCGCACCACGGTGGTGCGGAGGGTGATGGCCTCCACGGTGCCCTCCACGCCTCCCACGGCGACCTCGTCGCCCACGTCGTACTGGTTCTCCAGCAGGATGCAGAAGCCGGCCACCAGGTCACGCACCAGGTGCTGCGCCCCGAAGCCCAGGGCGATGCCCCCGATGCCGGCGGCGGCGAGCAGCGGGCCCACCGGCACGCCGGCCTGCTCCAGGACGGTGATGAGCACCACGACCCAGATCACCACGGCGGCCGTCGCCGACAGCAGCGCCGCCAGGGTGTGGGCGCGTTTGAGCCCCGGGCTGCCGGCGGCCTGCGCCCCGCCGACCCGCCGCTCGAACCGGGTGACGGCCCGCCGGGCGATCCAGGTCGCCACGATCCCGGCCAGCACGACGGCGCCGATCACCAGCAGGCGCACGGCCCAGTCGTTGTCGCGGAGCCAGTCCACGAACGTCCGCCGCTACGTGCGGTCGGGGGTGATGTCCACCACCGGCGACAACGTCACGTTGCCCGGTGACGGGGCGGGGTGCGGGTGGTGCGGGTCCTGCGGGCGCAGCGCCTCCTTCAGGGCCGCGACCGCGACCTCCAGCTCCTCGTCGCCGGGGGGCCGGGTGGTGAGGTACTGGGCGGCCATGCCGGGCCACGACAGGAACCGGAACCGGCCGTCGGCGAGCTTGGCGGCCTGCCGTTGCAGCTCGAAGGCGATGGCGGTCACCACGGGGGCGCCCGCCAGCCGGGTCGCGATGAGGGCCGGGTACGTGAACACGCCGGTGATCGCCAGCACCGCCCCGTAGATCGCGATGGACACCACGGCGGAGACCACCAGGAACGAGGTCCCGCACCGCGGGTGGAAGCGCGTGAAGCCCGCGGCCGCCGCGGCGGTGAGCGGGGCGCCGCCCTCGTGCGCGGCGATCGCCTGGTGCTCGGCGCCGTGGTACTTGAGGATCTTCCGGAACGGCCGGAACAGGCTGATCGCCAGCAGCGTCGCCAGCAGCAGCAGCAGGCGGATCGCGGCGTCCGCGATGATGAACGACGCGCCCTCCAGGCCCGCCTCCTTGGCGATCACGATGGGGCCCACGCGGAACGCCAGCACCTGCAGCCCGGCGCCCACCACCGCGCCCCCGCCGATGAGGAGCTTGGCGCCCCAGCCCAGCGGCTCCTCCTCGCCCTCCTCGTCGTCGGTGAGCCCCCAGCGCAGCCGCTCGGACAGGCCCATCGCCTGGCTGCCGGTCCTGATGGCGGTGCGCATCGCGACGACCCCGCGCATGAGCGGCCACCGCGCCCAGCGCGCCGTGGGCGGCTCCACGTCGAAGCCCTCGGTCACGATGTCGCCGGTCTCCTCCTCGCGCACCGCGACGCCCACGCGGCTGCGGGTGCGCATCATCACGCCGCCGGGCAGGGCGCTGCCGCCCACCATCTCGGCGGGCGGTGCGGGAGCGCCGTTCCCGGTCGCGTCCGCGGGTGCGTCGCTCACCAGGTTGGCTCCCCGCGCAGCGACACCCACAGCTCCACCAGCTGGGCGTCCGGGAGCCGCGCGTTCTTCAGCGCCTCACGCGCCAGTCGCGAGGCGTCCCGCGCGGCGTTGGCGATTCCCTGCTCGACCTCGATGAGGAACTCCCCGGAGACGGTGCGGGCCCCATGATCGTGGGTTGCGCCGTGGATCGCACCGGTGCCGGGCATGGCTTCCAGCGCCTCCCTGAGGGCGTCGGCGGCGTCGTCCGGCAGCGGCTCGGGGGCGAGCGCCATGAACCGGGTGAGGTACTCGGTGCGCGGTGCGGCCATCGCGGGGACTATTGCAGTCCTGCCTCGGGGATCGTCCCGCGGAACGCGCGGGCCCACCCTTCAACATCGGTCGCGGACCCCGTCGCCACGAGCCCGTCCAGGGCCTGCACGCGCGCCCCGCTGGGCACGCGCGCGTCGGCGAACCAGCCCCATACCGCGCCGGCGACCTCCCGCACGAGGCCCACGTGGTGGGTCGCGCCGTCCGGTTGGCCCATCGCCACGCGCAGGTCCGCCATCGCCGGGTGCGGGCCCAGCACGAGCACCAGCGTCCCGGCGGCGTCCAGCAGGTACGGGCCGGCGCCGTCGGACACCACGACCTCCAGGTCCACCCGCACGAGGGCCGTCCCCCAGCCGCCGGGTGCCATCGCCCCCATCACGGCGGCCGCCGCCGCGCCCTCGGGACGGATGACCCCGGGGAAGCGCTCCGTGCCGTCGGGGAACCGCAGCGCCCACCGGCGGGTGTGGTCGGCCCGCCCCAGCGGGGCGTCCGGTGCTGCGACGATGTCGATTCCCTGGTGCACGGGTGAGGGGGCGCCGCCGCGCGGCGGCCCGGTGAGGGTAGCGTCTGTGCCGATGCTCGCCATGGTCCTCGGTGATCCCGCGCCCGCCGCCGCGGGCCCCCTGCGCCCCGAACGCCGGGACGTCCCCCACCCGGGGCCCGGCGAGCTGCTGCTGCGGGTCGCCGCGTGCGGGGTGTGCCGCACCGACCTCCAGCTGTGCGAGGGCGACATCGCCGCCCGCCGCCTGCCCGTCGTGCCGGGCCACCAGGCGGTGGGCCGCGTGGCCGCGGTGGGCGAGGACGTGGACGGCTGGTCGGTGGGCGACCGGGCCGGCGCGTTCTGGCTCGCCGCGACGTGCGGCACCTGCCGGTTCTGCGCGTCGGGCCGGGAGAACCTGTGCGAGCGCGGGGAGTTCACCGGCTGGGACCGCGACGGCGGGTTCGCCGAGGCGATGCTGGTGCGGGCGGACGCGGCGGTGCGCCTTCCGGACGGCGTCGCGGACGTCGATGCCGCGCCGCTGCTGTGCGGCGGGGTCATCGGGTACCGGGCGCTGCGGCGGTGCGGCATCGCCCCGGGCGGCGTCCTCGGCCTGTTCGGGTTCGGCGCGTCGGCCCTGTGCGCCATCCAGATCGCGGTCCACCGGGGGTGCACCGTCCACGTGTTCACGCGGTCGGAGCGGGAGCGTGCGCGAGCGCTGGATCTCGGCGCCGCCTGGGCGGGCGGGTACGACGATCCCTCGCCGGAGCCGCTGGACGCCGCGGTCACGTTCGCCCCGGTGGGGTCGGTGGTCGCCAGGGCGCTCGCCGCGCTCGACCGGGGCGGCACCGTCGCCGTGAACGCCATCCACCTCGACCGCATCCCGGAGTTCCCGTACCGGGACCTGTGGTGGGAGCGGAACCTGGTGAGCGTCGCGAACGTCACCCGGGCGGACGCCGCGGAGTTCATGGACCTGGCGGCCGCCATCCCGGTCCGCACCAGCGTCCGCACCTACCCCCTGGCCGAGGCGAACGCCGCCCTGGCCGACCTCGCCGCGGGCGAGGTGCCGGGCGCGGCGGTGCTGGTCATGGACCCGCACGCCGCGCCGGGGCCGCCTCGCGCCTAGCGCCCGCCCAGCCGGGAGCTCGCGAAGCCCACGGAGTCCTTCACCACCTCCTTCAGGGAGTTCCCGATGTCGTTGCCCCATCCCTTGGCGGCGACGGCGACGGCTCCCAGCAGGAGGGCCATCGTCACCACCACCCCCACGTACTCCACGGTGCCCTGGCCACGGGAGTCCATCCGGCCGGCCCGGTCGATGAGCCACACGGTGAGGCGTGCGGCGGCTGCGTCGGTCATGTCGTGCTCCTTCGTCGTCGGTGTCGGTTCGGGGGCGGTTGCCGTCCCGCCCGCGCTCACGGCGCGCGGGCGGGACGCTCGTCCTGCGGTGGCGAGCGCCCGGCTCGGCGCAGCACCTCGCGGCCGATGCGGTGGCGCACCCACACGATCCCGGCCCGCGCCGCGAGGCGGCCGGTGTCGTGCGAGAGCCGCATGACGGCGTCGTCGGGGTCCATGGCGCGCAGCTCCCGGATGTAGTCGGGGAGCCGCCCGGCCCCGGAGGCCAGCGCCCGCAGGTCGTCGAGCGACGGCGGTGTGAGCACCCCCTTCCCGAACCCCACCGGGTCGTCGAGGGCGGCCTCCAGCTGGGCCCGCAGCTCGTCGCGCGCGCCGCGCAGCACCTCGATGCCGGCCCGGTTGAACGGGATCGCGCGGAACCAGCCGCCGCCACGGTCGAGCCATCGCGCGAAGCGGTCGACCGGGTCGTTGCGCTCCGCGCTGCGCAGCAGGGCCCGCACCGACGGGATGCCGGAGTGCAGGTCCCCGCCGTCCTGGAGCGCCCGGGCGGCCTGCGGGATGACCTGCGGGGGCTCCCCGAGGCGCTGCCCCGGGAGCCACACCGCGAGCGCGGCCACCATGAGCGCGATGACGGCGACCAGCGCGGTGAGCTCCGCGGCCGCCTGCCCGGCGGCGCCTCGGGGATGGGTGGTGGGCATGCCGGCGACGCTACGAGCGGCCCCGCGCGCGTGTCCGTCACGCACCGTGCCGGTTCTCGCACGACTTCGTGCCGCTCCGCCGCGCGGGCGCGGCCGGGGGGTCGACTACACTCGCCTTCCGCCGGACGCCCCCGAACCCGCAGGAGGTGCCATGTCGATCCTCGACAGCCTGGCCCAGCAGGCCGGCAAGATCGCGAACGACGTCCAGGGCTCCCTTCGCAGGGCCCGCGTCGAGGGTGAGCGGCGCCTGCTGCAGCGCCAGCACCGGGCCGCGCTCGAGGAGCTGGGCGAGCGGACCTACGAGCTGGTGCGCCGCGGCGAGCTGCCGGAGGCGCCGTTGTCCCCGGAGATCGCCGCCGTGGAGTCCAAGCTCATGGAGCTGGAGGCCAAGGTCGTCGAGGCGGAGGACCTGCGCACCCCGCCCGAGCCGCCGGCTCCCGCTCCGGCATCGGCGGAGCCCGCCGCGGCCTCCGCCCCCGCCGTCGACGGCGCGCCGGCACCCGGTCCCGGGCCGGGCTGGGAGGCGGCGGAGCGGTTCTTCCGCAAAGACGCCTGAAACAGGGCGAAATGGTCACCATCACGATGGTGGCGGCACACGGCGCGATGGTTGTATCCTCACCCGACCGGCGGGCGGTGCCCGTCGCTTTGCGTCGCGGGGAAGCGGGTCCGGTGCGGCCGGAACACGACATCCAGGGGAATCATCGTTCTGAGGCGCCTGCGTGCCATCGCTGCGGGCTGCCCCTGCTGGATGACGCCGAGTTCTGCCCGTACTGCGAGCGTTTCCTGGACGAGGGTGCCGTGGCGCGGCTGATCGGCCGCCGCCGCCCGGTGACCGCAGCGGGCCCCGCCCGCCGGGTCGTCGGCGTACCCGAGCGCCTGCTCCTGCTCGTGGGGGCCGGCGTATTCACGCTCGCGGCGATCGCCAGCGTCATCGCAGCGCTCGCCACCTAGGCCGGCTCCCGACCACCACCACCCGGGCCCGGCTCCACCCGGCGCCCCGGCTGCGTCCGGGGACGGGCACGGGCGCACGAACCCACGAGGGATGACCCATGAACTCCACCACCGCCACAGAGCTGCACACCGTCGGGGACGAGGTGTCCGGCCACTTCCGCTGCAACGCGTGCGACCTGCTGGTCACCTCCCCCACCGAGAACGACGGCATCCTCGTGCTGCCGCCGTGCCCGCTGTGCGAGGGTGAGACGTGGCGGCGCGTCTCCTGATGACGCCGCGCCTGCGCCGCCCGGCGGGGTGGCGCTAGGCGGCGGGGGCCTCGTCGCCGCCGAGGAAGCCGCCGAGGTCCTCCGCGGGGATCGCGGCGAGCGTCTCGAAATGGGCGCTCCCGCGGGCGGACAGCTCCGCGGAGATCTGGGCCATGGCCCGCTCGTCGGGCGCCTCGACGACGCTCAGGAAGTCGTAGTCCCCCAGCAGCGCCCACTGCCGGACGACCCGCCCGCCGAAGTGCTCCACCTCCCGGTTCACCTCGAGGAGGCGCTCCGGCGTGGCCCGCAGGGTCATGACGCCCTGCGGCGTGAGCGTGGACAGCAGGATGAAGGTGCGCACGTGACCCGCCTTCCGCTCGACCCCCGGCCGTCCCGGGGCCGGTGGCAGTGTGACACGCCGTCCGGTGCTCCGGGGCGCCGATAGACTGTCGCGGCGATCCACACGGCCTCAGAGGTGACGATGCAGCGCGACGCCGAGTTCAACCCGAACGACCTCCAGAAGGCCCTGCTGGGCTACGACCCGAGCGATCTCGAGAAGAACCTCATCGAGTGGATGAAGACCAACTGGGCGCAGGCCGCCCGCGGCATGGTCTACGCCCGCAAGGAGGCCGAGGAGACGGTGTCGGGCATCGGCAACGTCCGCGGCGACGAGGCGCGCCTGGTCATGGAGATCGCCGCGCGCGTCGCGATCTCCGAGCGGGAGCTGGTGGCCCGCGCCATCGCCCACAACCTGCCCGCGTGGCTGGAGCAGACCTACGGGCTGGTGCCGAAGACCCCGGAGGCCTGACGGCCCCGGGCGGCGTCACCCCGCCTTCGGCTCCAGCGGGTAGCCGGCGTCCCTCCAGGCGTCGAAGCCGCCGATGATGACCCCCACCCGGGCGCGCCCGTGGTCGAACGCCCACATCGCGATCTTCAGGCTCGTCGCCTCGCCGGGCCGGTCGCAGTAGAAGATGAGCTCCCGGCCGTCCGGCAGCCCCGCGATCTGCGACTCGAACTCCATGGGGTCGATGCGGATGGCGCCCTTGATCTGCTCGGTCGCCTCCCGGTAGTCGCGGTCGCGGACGTCCACGGGCTGCACCGCGTCGCCCATCTTGAAGGACGCGTACAGGTCCACCGGCTGCCACCGCGACACGTCATCCCACGCCATCGATCCCCCTTGCCCAGTGCGTGGCGGAAACCTACCCGAGCCGCGGGATGCCGCG
>JADLHW010000111.1 GCA_020848615.1 Thermoleophilia bacterium | reverse complement strand
GGACTGGGACCTCCCGCCGTCGGTGTCCCTGGTCGACGGTGGCACGTGGGGCATGAACCTGTTGCCCCAGATCGAGACCGCGGACCAGCTGATCCTGCTCGACGCCATCCGGGCCGGCACCGCGCCGGGCACCCTGGTGGTGATCGAGCGGGACGACCTGCCCCGGTACTTCAGCCTCAAGATCTCCCCCCACCAGATCGACCTGCGCGAGGTGCTCGGCCTGGCCGAGCTGCGGGGGACCCTGCCCGCGCTCGCGGTGGCGATCGGCGCCGAGCCACAGGACGTCGAGCTGGGGACCAGCCTCACGCCCGCGGTCGAGGCGCGGGTGGAGGACGTGGTGCTCCGGGCGGTGGACCGCCTGGCGCACTGGGGCCACCGTCCGGTGCGCCGCGCCGAGCTGGCCCATGCATGAGCTGAGCCTCGCCCTCGAGGTCTGCCGCATCGCCGAGGCGAGCGCGGCACCCCACCCGGCGCGCGCGGTGCGGGCCGTCGCCGTCGAGGTGGGGAAGGACGCGGGGATCGAGCTCGAGAACTTCCGGTTCTGCCTGGAGGCGCTGCTCTCCGACGTGCCGTTCGCCGGCGCGCGGGCCGAGCTCACCACCCTCCCCGGCACGGACCTCAGGGTGACCCACCTGGAGGTGGATGATGGCCGTCCGGACGATTGACGTGCGGGAGCGGGTCATGGCGAGGAACGACGAGCTCGCCGCCCTGGTCCGGCAGCGGCTCCAGGCCTCCGGCGTGCCGTCGTTCAACCTGGTCTCCTCGCCCGGCTCCGGGAAGACGAGCCTGCTGGAGCGCACCCTCGAGGTGCTCGGCGAGGAGCTCGGGATCGCGGTCATGACCGGCGACGTCCAGACCCAGAACGACGCCGACCGCCTGGCCCGCCGCACCGAGCGCCTGGTGCAGGCGGTGGTCACCGGCGGGGCCTGCCACCTCGACGCCGCGCAGGTGACGGCCGCCCTGGAGGCGATCGACCTGGAGCGCACCCGGCTGCTGTTCATCGAGAACGTCGGCAACCTCGTCTGCCCCGCGAGCTGGGACCTGGGCGAGACCGCCAAGATCGTGGTGCTCTCCGTGACCGAGGGCGAGGACAAGCCGCTCAAGTACCCCAAGATGTTCCGCATGGCGCGCTACGCCGTGCTCAACAAGATCGACCTGCTGCCGCACCTCGACTTCGACCTGGACCTGGCCGTCCGCTACGCCCGCGAGATCAACCCGGAGCTGCGGTTCTTCTTCACCTCCGCCCGGTCCGGGGAGGGCCTCGACGAGTGGTTCCAGTTCCTCCGGGCGGAAGCCCGGGCCCCCGCCCACCGGTGACCGCCGCCCCGCCGGCCCCGCGCCTCGCCTGCCGCGTCTCGGTGAAGGGCGTGGTGCAGGGCGTGGGGTTCCGGCCGTTCGTCCACCGCCTCGCGCTCCGCCACCACCTCGACGGCTGGGTCCGCAACGCCTCCGGCGAGGTGGCCCTCGGCCTCGAGGGCGAGGGAGGCGCGCTGGAGGCGTTCCTGGCCGAGCTGCGGGCCGAGGCGCCGCCGCTCGCGGCCATCGAATCGGTGGCCGTGGCCTGGACCGACCCGGAGGGGCTGCAGGGGTTCCGGATCGAGCCCAGCGCCGAGGTGCCGGGCGCCCGGCTGCCGGTGCCCCCCGACGTGGCCCTCTGCCCCGCCTGCGAGGCCGAACTGCTCGACCCGATGAACCGGCGCTACCGCTACCCGTTCATCACCTGCACCGACTGCGGCCCCCGCTACACCGTCATCGAGCGCCTGCCGTACGACCGCGAACGCACCACGATGCGGGCCTTCACCCAGTGCCCCGACTGCCGCCGCGAGTACGAGACGCCGGGCGACCGGCGGCATCACTCCGAGACCAACAGCTGCCCCGCCTGCGGCCCGGCGCTCTGGTTCGAGACCGGCGGGGAGGGCGCGCCGGCCGCCTGGGACGAGGGGGCGCTGCGGGACGGGGCGGCGTTGCTGGCGGCCGGCGGGATCCTGGCGCTGCGCGGGTTCGGCGGGTTCCACCTGGCCGCCGATGCCACCAGCGAGGCCGCGGTGCACACGCTCCGGGTGCGGAAGGGGCGCGAGGCCAAGCCGCTGGCGGTGATGGTGCGGTCGGTGGCGGCGGCGCGGGCGCTCGCCACGGTGAGTCCGGCGGAGGCCGCACTGCTGGAGCGGCCGGAGCGGCCCATCGTGCTGCTCCGCGCCCGGAGCGGCGCCGGCCTGGCGCCCGGCGTGGCCCCGGGGATGGACACCATCGGCGTGATGCTGCCGGCCACGCCGCTGCACCTGCTGCTGGCCGAGGCGGTGGATCGGCCGCTGGTGATGACCAGCGGCAACCTGAGCGAGGAGCCGATCGCGATCGGCAACCAGGAGGCCCGCCGCCGGTTGGCGGTGATCGCCGACGGCTTCCTGCTGCACGACCGCGAGATCCTCCGCCGGGCCGACGACAGCGTGCTGCGCGTGGTGGCGGAGGCACCGCTCTACCTGCGGCGCTCGCGCGGGTACGCCCCGCTCCCCGCGCGCCTGCCGGTGCCCGCGCCGGTCCCGCTGCTCGCGGTGGGGCCGCACCTCAAGAACACGTTTACCGTGGCGGCCGGGCACCAGGCGTGGCTCAGCCCGCACATCGGCGACCTCGAGAACCTCGAGGGGCTGGAGCATTTCCGGCACACGCTCGCGGGGTACCGCCGGCTGTTCGCGATCGATCCCGAGGCGGTGGTGCACGACCTGCACCCGGGGTATCTCTCCACCCGGGTGGCCCAGGAGCTGGGCCTGCCGGTGACCCTCGCGGTGCAGCACCACCACGCCCACATCGCGGCCGTGCTGGCGGAGCATGGCGAGACCGGCCCGGTGATCGGCGTGGCCTACGATGGCACCGGCTACGGCCCGGACGGCGCGGTGTGGGGCGGCGAGATCCTGGTGGCCGACCTCACGGGCTACCGGCGCATGGCGCACCTGCGCTACGCCCCGCTCCCCGGCGGCGACCTGGCGGCGCGGCGGCCGTGGCGGGCCCTGATGGGGTACGCCTCGCTCGACGGCTCGCTGCACACGGTGATCGAGCCGGTGACGGCGCAGGTCGCGCCGACGGAGCTCGCCCTGGTGGAGCGCCAGCTGGCGGCGCGCCTCAATGCCCCGCTGGCCTCGTCCATGGGCCGGCTGTTCGATGCCGCCGCGGCGGTGCTGGGCCTGCGCGAGGTGGTGGGATACGAGGGCCAGGCGGCGATGGAGCTCGAGGCCCTGGCCGACGGCCGCACCGCCTCGGAGTACCCGATGCCGCTCGAGGATGAGCCCGACGGGACCTTCGTGCTGGACCCGCTGCCGATGCTGGTGCGGCTCGGGCTCCGCCGCAAGCGCGGCGGCGACCTCGGCGACCTCGCGGCCGACTTCCACGCCAGCATCGCCCGCGGCACCGAGCTGGCCGTGCGCCGGGTGGCGGAGCAGGCGCAGCTGCACACCGTGGTCCTGGGCGGCGGGGTGTTCCAGAACGCCCGCCTCCTCGCGTCCCTGCGGACCCGGCTGGAGCGCTGCCGGTTCCGCGTCCTGACCGCCCGTGACCTGCCGCCCAACGATGGCGCGGTGAGTTACGGCCAGGCGGCCATCGCCGCCGCCCAACTCGCCCGCCGGGCGGAGTTCACCGCTTCCTGAGGAGGATCCCATGTGCCTGGGCATTCCCGGCCGCATTCTCGACACCCGGGACGACCGGGGCTTGCTGATGGGCACGGTGGACTTCGGCGGCGTCCGCCGCGAGGTCTGCCTGGCCTACGTGGCGGACGAGGTGAAGGTGGGGGACTACGTCACGGTGCACGTGGGCTTCGCCATCAGCCGGGTGGACGAGGCCGAGGCCCGGCGCACCTTCGAGGTGCTCCAGGAGATGAGCCAGCTGGAGGAGCTCGACTGGATGCGCGAGGTGGCCGAACAGAGCCTGGCGGGTGCCCCGCCGCGGGAGCAGCCATGAAATACCTCGACGAGTACCGCGACGGCGCGGTGGCCCGGGGGCTGATCGCGAAGATCCGCGCCACCGCCACCCGGCCCTGGACGCTGATGGAAGTGTGCGGCGGCCAGACCCACACGATCGTCCGGCAGGGGCTCGACCAGCTGCTCGAGGGCGCGGTGGAGATGATCCACGGCCCCGGCTGCCCCGTGTGCGTGACGCCGCTGGAGCAGATCGACAAGGCGCTGCATCTGGCCGGCCGGCCCGACGTGATCTTCACGTCGTTCGGCGACATGCTGCGGGTGCCCGGCTCCACCTGCGACCTGCTGCAGGTCCGCGCCCGCGGCGGGCAGATCCGCGTGGTCTACTCCCCGCTCGACGCCCTGGAGCTCGCGCTGCGGCATCCCGACAAGCAGGTGGTGTTCTTTGCCGTCGGGTTCGAGACCACCGCGCCGGC
>JADLHW010000110.1 GCA_020848615.1 Thermoleophilia bacterium | reverse complement strand
CATCTACTCGCGTCTGCTCAACGAGCGGATCATCTTCCTCGGCACGCCCGTGGACGACCAGATCGCCAACCTCATCGTGGCCCAGCTGCTGCACCTGGAGAGCGAGGACCCCGACAAGGACATCTCGGTGTACATCAACAGCCCCGGCGGCTCGGTGTACTCGGGCCTGGCGATCTACGACACCATGCAGTTCATCAAGCCCGACGTGCAGACCATCTGCGTGGGCATCGCGATGAGCATGGGCGCCCTGCTGCTCGCCGGCGGCGCGAAGGGCAAGCGCATGGCCCTGCCGAACGCGAAGATCATGATCCACCAGGTGAGCAGCGGGTTCTCCGGGCAGGCCTCGGACATCGAGATCCACGCCCGCGAGGTCATCGAGCTGCGCGCCAAGCTCGACGAGATCCTGGCGACCCACACGGGCCAGCCGCTGGACAAGGTGAAGCAGGACACCGAGCGGGACTACTTCATGAGCTCCGAGGAGGCGCGGGAGTACGGGATCGTCGACCGGGTCATCACGTCGCACTGACGCGGCGAACCCCGACCGTCACACATGGCCAAGACCGAACAGAACGAGCAGCTGCTCTGCAGCTTCTGCGGGAAGTCCCAGCGGCAGGTGAAGAAGCTCATCGCCGGCCCCGGGGTCTACATCTGCGATGAGTGCATCGATCTCTGCAACGAGATCATCGACGAGGAGCTCACCACCCCCGTCAGCTTCGACCCGGACGCGCTGCCCCGGCCGCGGGAGATCTACGACGTCCTGAACGAGTACGTCGTGGGCCAGGAGGAGGCGAAGCGCACCCTCTCGGTCGCGGTGTACAACCACTACAAGCGCGTCCAGATGATGTCCTCCGGGGACACCGACATCGAGCTGCAGAAGAGCAACATCCTGCTGCTCGGGCCCACCGGCTGCGGCAAGACGCTGCTGGCGCAGACCCTCGCGAAGATCCTGAACGTCCCGTTCGCGATCGCGGACGCCACGGCCCTCACCGAGGCCGGGTACGTGGGCGAGGACGTCGAGAACATCCTGCTCAAGCTCATCCAGGCCGCCGACTTCGACGTGAAGAAGGCGGAGACCGGGATCATCTACATCGACGAGGTCGACAAGATCGCCCGGAAGGCCGACAACCCGTCGATCACGCGTGACGTGTCCGGCGAGGGCGTGCAGCAGGCGCTGCTGAAGATCCTGGAGGGCACGGTGGCGTCCGTGCCGCCGCAGGGGGGCCGCAAGCACCCACACCAGGAGTTCCTGACCATCGACACCACGAACGTGCTGTTCATCTGCGGCGGCGCGTTCGCGAACCTGGAGCAGGTCATCGAGCGGCGCATCGGCCGCAAGGGCGTGGGGTTCGCCGCCGAGGTGCGCTCCAAGCGCGAGCACGACCCGCACGACCTGTTCAGCCAGGTGCTGCCCGAGGACCTCATGAACTACGGGCTCATCCCCGAGTTCATCGGCCGCCTGCCCGTGATCAGCGCGGTGCACCAGCTCACCCGCGACGACCTGGTGAAGATCCTCAACGAGCCCAAGAACGCCCTGTCCAAGCAGTTCAAGCGGTTCTTCTCCTTCGACCGCGTGGACCTGGTGTTCAGCGACGACTCGCTCACGGCGATCGCGGACAAGGCGCTGGAGCGTGAGACCGGCGCCCGCGGACTGCGGTCCATCGTGGAGAGCGCGCTGCTCGACGTGATGTTCGAGCTGCCGTCCCGCGACGACGTCGTGAAGTGCGTGGTCACCAAGGAGACCATCGAGAAGGCCCTCCCGCCGACGCTCGTCACCGAGGCCCCGGGCCGCGAGCGGCGCGCCGAGGCCGGCGGGTGACCGGGCGGGAGCCCGCGCGATACGACCCGGTCGCCGACGAGCAGCGCTGGGTCGATGCCTGGGAGGCGTCCGGCGTGCTGCGCGCCGACCCGTCCTCCGGCAAGCCGCCCTACACCATCGCGATCCCGCCCCCGAACGTCACGGGAGCGCTCCACATGGGGCACGCCCTGAACAACACGGGTCAGGACGCGCTCATCCGGCACCACCGCATGGCGGGGTACGAGACCATGTGGATCTGCGGCACCGACCACGCCGGCATCGCCACCCAGGCCCAGGTGGAGAAGGCCCTGGCCCGCGACGGGGTGAACCGCCGGGACATCGGCCGCGAGGCGTTCATCGAGCGGGTGTGGGAATGGCGCGCCGAGTACGGCGGCACGATCATCGGCCAGCTGCGGCGCCTCGGCGCGACCCTCGACTACTCCCGTGAGCGCTTCACGATGGACGAGGCCTACGCGAAGGCCGTCCTGCGGGTGTTCGTGGACCTGTACGAGAAGGGCCACATCTACCGCGACAACTACATGGTCAACTGGGACCCGGGTCTGGGCTCGGCGATCTCCGACCTGGAGGTCGAGGACCGCGAGGTCACCGACAGCCTGGTGCGGATCGCGTACCCGCTCACCGACGGCTCCGGCGAGGTCGTCGTCGCCACCGTCCGCCCGGAGACCATGCTGGGCGACACCGCCGTCGCGGTGAACCCGGACGACGAGCGGTACGCGCACCTGGTGGGGAGGACCGTGACCCTGCCCCTGGTGGGGCGCGAGCTGCCGGTGATCGCCGACGAGTACGTGAAGACCGACTTCGGCACCGGGTGCCTGAAGATCACCCCGGCGCACGACCCGAACGACTTCGAGATCGGCAGGCGCCACGGCCTCGAGGCGATCAGCGTGATCGGCGAGGACGGCCGCATGACCGCCGCCGCCGGCGAGCGGTATGCGGGGCTCACCCCCGCCGAGTGCGCGGAGCGGGTCATGGACGACCTGAACGCCCAGGGCCTGCTGCGCGGCATCGAGCCGTACACGCACGTGGTGCCGTACTCGCACCGGTCGGGCGCCCGGGTGGAGCCGCTCATCTCCCTGCAGTGGTTCTGCGACATGAAGGCCCTCGCGGAGCCCGCGATCGCCGCGGTCCGCGACGGGCGCGTGCGGTTCACCCCGGCCCGGTGGGGCGACGTGTACCTGCGGTGGATGGATGAGATCCGCCCGTGGTGCGTGTCGCGCCAGCTGTGGTGGGGCCACCAGCTGCCGGTGTGGTACCGCGGCGACGAGGTGTACGTCGGCGCGTCCGCCCCCGAGGGGGACGGCTGGACCCGCGACCCGGACGTCCTGGACACGTGGTTCAGCTCCGGGCTGTGGCCGTTCGCGACGCTGGGCTGGCCGGAGGACACGCCGGAGCTGGAGCGGTTCTACCCCACGAACGTCCTGTCGACGGCCCGGGACATCATCTTCCTGTGGGTCGCCCGCATGATGATGATGGGCCTGGAGTTCCGCGGCGAGGTGCCGTTCTCGGACGTGTACATCCACTCGGTGATCCAGGCGCCCGACGGGCGCCGCATGAGCAAGAGCCTGGGCACCGGCATCGACCCGCTGGAGCTCATCGCCGAGCACGGCGCCGACGCCCTGCGGTTCGGGTTGCTGCTCATGAGCAGCCAGCAGGACGTGCGCTTCTCGGTGGACGCGATCCGCCAGGGCCGTCAGCTGGTCACCAAGCTGTGGAACGCCACGCGCCTGGTGGTCGCCCGCGGCGGCCGCGCCGGTCACGCCCAGGCACCGGTCCCCCGGACGGTCGCCGACCGGTGGATGGCGGCACGCGTCTCCCTGGCCGTGGAGGAGGCCGGGCGCCTCCTGGCGGGCTACCAGTTCAGCCCCATGGCGAAGCTGCTCTACGAGCTGGTGTTCGACGACTACTGCGACTGGTACCTGGAGCTGCTCAAGCGTGACGAGGCGACGCCGGAGGTCGCCGGCGACCTGCTGGAGCAGATCCTCGCGCTGGTGCACCCGGTCATGCCGTTCGTGACCGAGGCGTGCTGGGAGCAGATGCCGGGTGCCGAGGGCCTCATGATCACCCACGTCCCCGCGCGCGCCTCGGCGGGTGCCGACGCCGCGGCGGAGGCCGCGGTGACTGCGCTGCAGGAGGCCGTGACCGCGGTGCGCGGGCTGCGCAACACCCTGGGCCTCGGTCCGCGGGAGCCGCTGCGGGCCGCGATCGACGGCGACGCGGTGGGGCCGCTCACCGGTGCGTTCTGCGCGCTCGCCGGCGTGGAGATCGCGGACGACCTGCCGGAGGACGCGATGGTGGTGGGCACGGCCACCGGCCGCCTGCGCGTCGCCCGGGCGGAGGGCACGGTGGACGTCGCCGCCGAGCGGGAGCGCCTCACGAAGGACCTGAAGCGCGCGGAGTCCGAGCACCGGCGCGCCGAGGGCATGCTGGGCAACGAGCGGTTCACCTCGAAGGCGCCGCCGGAGCTGGTGGACGCCGAGCGCCGCAAGGCGGAGCGGTTCGCCGCGGAGGCGGCCGACCTGCGGGCCCGCCTGGAGGCGCTGGGCCCCGGATGACGCCGGAGGAGGCCGTCGCGTACGTCGAGGGGCTCGACATCCTCGGCATGCGGTTCGGCCTGGAGCGGATGCACCGCGTGCTCGCGGCGCTGGGCGACCCGCACCGCGCCTACCCGTGCGTGCACGTGGTGGGCACCAACGGCAAGACCTCGACCACGGCGATGGCGGCCGCGGTGCTCACCGCCCACGGGCTGCGGTGCGGGGCGTACGTGTCGCCGCACGTCATCGGCTGGGCGGACCGGACGCTGCTGGACGGCCGCCCCCAGGCGCCGGGGCGCTTCGCCGCGGCGGTGGGCGCCGTGCGTGACGCGGTGGACGGCCTGGGGCTGGCCGATGACGACCGCGCGACCCAGTTCGAGGTGCTCACGGCGGCGGCGTTCCTGTCGATGGCCCGCGAGGGCGTGGACGCCGCGGTGGTCGAGGCGGGCCTCGGCGGCCGCTGGGACGCCACCAACGTGCTGGACGGCGGCCGCGTGACCGTGCTCACCAACATCGCGCTGGAGCACACCGAGCTGCTGGGCGACACGATCACCGCGATCGCCGGGGAGAAGCTCGCGGTCGCCCCGGACGGCTCGGACCGGCTGGTGGTGGGCCGCCTGGGGGATGCGGCCGGCGACGTGGAGGCCGTGATGGCCGGCCGCGGGCTGGGCGGCTGGCGGCTGGGACGGGACTTCGCCTTCGACGGCGACGTCATCCGCTGCGCCGGCGAGGCGTACGGCGGCATCGAGGTGGGCCCGCCGGGCGCCTTCCAGCGTGACAACGCCGCGGTGGCCGTCGCCGCCGCACGCCGGTTCGCCGGCGCGCCGCTCGACCCCGGCGCCGTGCGCGCGGCCCTGCGGGAGGTCCGCGTGCCGGGCCGCATGGAGGAGGTCGCCGGGCGGCCGCGCGTGCTCATGGACGGCGCTCACAACCCGGCGGGGATGGCCGCCCTGGTGGCCGCCCTGCCGGACGTCCTGGGGACCGCGGCGCCGGTGGCGGTGGTTTCGGTCCTCAGCGACAAGGACGCCGCGGCGATGATGGCGGCGCTGGCGCCGGCATGCGCCGCGGTGGTGGCCACGCGGTCCGCGCACCGGCGCGCCGCGGATCCCGCCGTGCTGGCGGCGGCGGCGCGGGCGGCGGGCGCGACGGCCGAGGCCGTGGACGACCCGGGCGCGGCGCTGGCCCGGGCCCGGGCGCTCGCGGGCCCGGACGGCGCGGTGCTGGTGTGCGGGTCCCTGTACCTGCTCGCCGACCTGCGGCCCGCGGTGGCCCCGGCGAAATCCCCGTTGCGGATGCGGTTTCGATCCGACGGGTGAGCGCTTGGGGGAGCGGATCCTGCTGATATGGTGCACCACCCCGTCCCGGGACCGGAGGTTCCATGCCCGCGTTCGCGGCACAAACGACCGGTTCGAGCGACCCGTTCGACTCGGTCTCCAACTTCTTCGACTCCAGCCTGTGGAGCTTCATCAGCCTCGGCATCAAGGCGTTCGTCGTCCTGCTGTGGCTGGCACTCATCTGGTGGACCTACCAGGATGCCCGCCGCCGCACGGAGAACCCGGGGCTCGTCGCGGGCGCCGTGGCGCTCTCGGTGTTCCTGCCGTACCTGGGCACGCTCATCTACCTGGTCGTGCGCCCGCCGGAGTCCATGCTCGAGAGCCGGGAGCGGGAGCTGGAGCTCATCGCCCTGGAGCGCCGGCTGGGGGACATCGGCGACACGGAGGGCCAGCGCATCGTCGGCCGCCTGCTGGGACGCGAGAACGTCCAGGCGAACGACCCCGCCACCCTCAACATGCTCCGGCAGGCCGGCGTCGCGACCCGTGACGAGCTTCGCGACCTGGACATCCGCCTCACCGAGCTCGAGTTCCGGTTGCGCAACGTGAGCCGCTCGGGTGAGCGTCCCGCCACCTCGCAGGACCAGCAGCAGCTTCGCGGCCAGGAGCGCCCCGACCCGGGCGACACCGGCCGTCAGATGATCCGGCGCATCCGCCGGAGTGTGAGCCCGGACCCGGAGGCATCGGTTGAGTGAGCGCTCGTTCGTGATGGTCAAGCCCGACGGCGTGGCTGCAGGACTGACGGGGGAGATCATCGGTCGCATCGAGCGCCGTGGCTTCACCATCGTCGGGCTCAAGACGGCCGTCATGGCCCGTTCCGCCGCCGAGGAGCACTACGGCGAGCACCGTGAGAAGCCGTTCTTCGGCGAGCTCGTCGAGTTCATCACCTCCGGGCCGGTGGTCATGCTGGCCGTGGAGGGCCCCAAGGGCGCCATCGCCGCCCTGCGCGCCATGATGGGCACCACCAACCCCCTGGACGCGGCGCCCGGCACCATCCGTGGCGACTACGCCCTCGAGGTGGGCCAGAACATCATCCACGGCTCCGACGGTGAGGAGTCCGCCGCCCGGGAGCTGGGGCTGCACTTCCCCGAGCACTGAGGAGCCCCTCCTGCTCATCCTCGCGTCCCGGTCGCCGCAGCGGCGTGCGCTGCTGCGGCACCTGGGCGTGGAGTTCCGGGTCGTGGCCTCGGGGTTCGAGGAGCACGGCCCCGGCCGGTCGCCGCGGGACCGGGTCCTCCAGAACGCCCTGGGCAAGGCCCGGGACGTGGTCGCGCGCACCGGGATCCCCGCCGGCGGCGGTGTGCTGGGCGCCGACACCGAGGTGGTGCTGGACGGCGTGTCGCTCGGGAAGCCGGAGGACCGGGACGCCGCGGCACGCATGCTGCGCTCCCTGGCCGGCAGGGCCCACGACGTGCTCACCGGCGTGGTGCTGGTCACCGCGGACGGCGAGCGCACGGAGGTCGCGGCCACCCGGGTGCACATGCGCCCCGCCGACGACGCGGTGCTGGACTGGTACCTGGGCACCGGGGAGTGGCGGGACCGCGCCGGGGGCTACGCGGTGCAGGGCGCGGGGGCGGCCCTGGTGACGGGCATCGAGGGCGACCACAGCACGGTGGTGGGGCTGCCCGTGGCGGTCGTGGCCGGGCTGCTGCGCGCGTCCGGCCTGTGGCCCGGGGGCGGCGGACCGGGCTGATTCCGGTGCGCCGTGGGACGGCGTGCGGTGCTGCGATACTCCCGGCTCATGGGTGAGCACCGCCCCGACGCGCGCCTGCTGCAGCTGCAGCGGCTGTCGCGAGCCCTCTTCGACGCGCTGCGGCGGGAGGACGTCGCGGAGCGGTTCGTGCGGGAGGCGGACGGCATGCTGGGCGCCGTCCGGGTCACGCTCGCGCTGGCCGACGGCGACGACGTCCCCCGGCTGTTCGGCGATCCCGCCGATCCCGGCGCGGTGCTGGCCGCGACGGCCCGCGTGATGGGCGCCGGCGTGCCGGAGTGGGATCCGCGGCGCGCCGCGGTCCCGGTGGTCGGCGTGGAGCGCACCAAGGGCGCCCTGGTGCTGGAGTTCGGCGCCCCGGCGGAGATCGGGGCCGACGACCGGCTGTTCCTGGAGACGCTCGCCGAGCACGCCGCGCAGGCGCTGCACCGCGCCCGGCTGCACCAGGAGGAGGCCCAGGCGCGCGCCGACGCCGAGGAACGGCACGCGATCCTGCGGCTGGCGCTGGCCGCCACCCGCACCGGGTTCTGGCAGTACGACGTCGCCTCCGGCACGGTCTCGTGGTCGGAGGAGGTGGGGCCGGTGTTCGGCCTGCCGCGGGGCGCGACGCCCCCGGCGTTCGAGGACGCCCTCGGCATGGTCCATCCCGAGGACCGGCCGCACATCGCGAAGGCCATCGAGACGGCGCTGGCCCAGAAGCGCCCGTACGAGGCCACCTACCGGGTCCCGCAGCCCGACGGCAGCGACCGCTGGACCCTCACCCAGGGCTACCCGGTGCTGGACGCCGCCGGTGAGCTCACCGGCATCAACGGCCTGGTCCGCGACGTCACCGAGCAGAAGCGCGCCGAGGCCGCCCTGCGGGAGAGCGCGACCCGCACCCGGCGCCTCATGGACGGGCTGTTCGTGTTCGTGGGGCTCCTGGAGACCGACGGGACCCTGGTGGAGGCCAACCGCACGGCCCTCAGCGCGGCGGACGTGCGGGCGGAGGACGTGCTGGGCCGGCCGTTCTGGGACACGTACTGGTGGTCGTGGCACCCGGAGCAGCAGGAGCGGCTGCGGCGTGCCGTCGCCGACGCGGCCCGCGGGCGGGCGTCCCGCTACGACGCCGTGGTGCGGCTGGGCGAGGACACCCGCATCACGATCGACTTCCAGCTGGTGCCGATCCTGGACGACGACGGGCGCGTGGTGAACCTGGTGCCGTCGGCGATCGACATCACCGAGCGGGAGCGCGGCCGGCGGCGCGATGCGCTGCTGGCGCACGCCGGGGCGGCCATGGACGCCGCCGACACCCTCGAGGAGCGCGCCGGCGCGCTCGCGGGCGCCCTGGTGCCGGAGGTGGGCGACTACGCGTCGGTGGAGATCACGGGGGCCGACGGCCGGCGCACCGTGTCGGTCGCGCACGCCGACCCGGACATGGCGGCGGTGCTGCACGAGCTGCGCAGCGAGCACGCACTGGGAGCCCGGGACCCCATCTCGGTGGCGGCCGCCCAGGAGACGCGCACGCCGCTGCTCATCCCCGACGTGGGGGCGCTGGTGCGCGAGTGGCCCGCCGGCACGCGCACGCGGGAGCTGCTGGAGACCCTGTCCCCGCGGTCGTACCTCACCACGCCCATCGTGCTGCGCGGCCGGCCGCTGGGCGGCATCCTGCTGGGCACCACGACGCGCAGCGGCCGGGTGCTGGACGGGGTGGACCTCGACCTGGCCGGCGCCCTGGCCGAGCGGGCGGCCCTGGCGCTGGAGAACGCGCGGCTGCACGAACGCGACCGGCACATCGCCCGCACGTTGCAGCACAGCCTGCTGCCGGGGGAGCTGCCCCACCCGGAGGGCCTGGAGCTCGCCTCCGCCTACCTGGCGGCCGGGGACGGCCACGAGGTGGGCGGCGACTTCTACGACGTCTTCCGCTCCGGCGGCGACTGGGTGCTGGTGATCGGCGACGTGTGCGGCAAGGGGCCGGAGGCGGCGCAGCTCACGTCCCTGTGCCGCCACGCGATCCGCGTCGCGTGCCTGGAGCGCCCGGACGCCGATCCGGTGGCGATCCTCGACCTGCTGAACCGCTCCATCATCGCGTTCCAGCCGGGCAGCACCCGCTTCAGCACCGCCGTGGTCGCCCGGGTGCGCACCCACCCGGAGGGCGGCGCCGCGGTGCGCGTCGCCAACGGCGCGCACCTGCCGCCGGTGTGGTTGCGGGACGACGGCACCGTCAGCCCCGTCCCGGCGCGCGGCGGGCTGCTGGGCATCGATCCGGCGTGGACCGGCACCGGCTGGGAGGGGGAGCTCGCCCCGGGGGACGCCCTGGTGCTGCACACCGACGGGATCACCGAGGCGCGCCGCCACGGCCTGTTCTTCGGCGAGCGCCGGCTCATGCGGGTGCTGCGCGCCGCGGCCGGCGGGGACGCGGGGGAGCTGGTGCGGGCGGTGGAGCGGTCCGTGGAGGAGTTCCAGGGCGGCGCCCCGCTGCTGGACGACGTCGCGGTGCTGGCGCTGCGCGTGGACGGCGCGCCGCGGCCGGCGCCCAACGGATGCCGGCCGGACGCGGACGACCGGCGCATGGCGGTGCGGGTCCCGGTGCGGTACGACGCCCTGTCGGGCGCCCGGGCGAGCGTGCGCACGTGGCTGCAGGACGTCGGCGTCGCGCCGGAGGTCGTGGACGACCTGGTCATCGCGGTGGGCGAGGCCCTCGCGAACGCGGTGGAGCACGCCGCCGGCGACCCGGGGCGCCCCCTGGACCTGGAGTGCCTGCTCGACGACGGCGACGCGGTCATCCGGGTGCGCGACCACGGCACCTGGCGGCCGCCGGTGGCCACCCCCAACCGGGGCTACGGGCTGCGGATGATCGCGGCGCTCACCCACGAGGCGTCGCTCGCCAGCGACGGCGGCACCGTGCTCACCATGCGGCACGGCCTGGACGCGGGTGCGCCGTGAGGCCGCGCGGCGTGCGGGTGGGGGAGGCGGACGGCGCGCCGTTGGTCGCCCTGGGCGGCGAGGTGGTCCAGGCGGTGATCCCCGCCGTGCACGAGGAGATCCGACGGGCCACCTGCGGGGCGTGCCGCTGGACGCTCGACCTGGCCGCCGTGACGTACCTCGACAGCGCCGGGCTCCGCCTGCTGCTGGACCTGGAGCTCGCCGCGCGGGACGCCGACCAGCGCCTCACGGTGGTGCCGCCCAGGCGGGGCATGGCGCTGCGGGCCCTGCGGGTGAGCGGCGTCGACCGCCGCCTGGGCATCGCGCCCGTGCACGACGACGGTTAGAACAGCGGGGGGTACCGCTCCAGCATCTCCCGGTGCCGGTGCGCGCGTTCCTCCGCGGCCAGCTCGGCGGGGTCCGCGGCCTTCTCGCGCAGGCGGCGGAGGGTCTCGAGGATCTGCTCGCGACGCTCCTCCCGGCGCTTCGCCTCGGCTTCCTGCCTGCGCATCGCGCGGCGGTACGAGGAGTTGTCGTCGGCGAAGAGGGGCGACATCGGCCTCCGAGGGTAGCGGACCGCCGCCCGCGCGTCCGGCGGAGCCGGGCACGGGCGGTGGTAGCGTCGCCGCCGTGCCCGAGGCCTCCGTACTCCACCTCGCCGACGGCGGCGACGTGCGCGACCACGTCGACGCGGCGGCCCACGCGGCCCTGGTCGCGTACCTCGAACGTGCCCGGCCGCACGCCCATTCCGACATCGGGTCGCGGCTCATGGCGGCCGGCCGGGCGCTGCCCGGCGCGTGCACGGCGTTCTCACCCTCGTTCGCGGGCATGCGGTACGTGCTGCTGGTGCGCGGCCGCACCCCGTTCGCCCTCGCCTTCGACATGCACTCGGTCGCCCTGCGCCTCGCCGGGAGCGCCGCGGAGGGCGCGCGCGCCTGGGAGCCGGCGCCCGGCTGGACGACGGTGGACCTGTGGCGGCCGGGGGTCGCGGAGCCCGATCTGCGGGGCCTGGTGCTGCGGGCGTGGGAGGCCGCGGCCTGAACGATCCGGGGGTGGCATTGCACCACGCGGCCCCGCTACGGTCCCCGTGCAACGGCGCATGCAGGCAGAACGCGGACCCGGGACGTCCGCCGGGGGTCGGTTAGTATCGCCTCCTCTCTCGCGCCCAACGCCCCCCGCGGCGGCAAGCAAGGAGCAGTCCGATCGGGTTCTGGAGCTACCTGACCGGGTTCGGCGGCCGTGACATGGCCGTCGACCTCGGCACCGCGAACACCCTCGTGTACGTCCGCGGGCGGGGCATCGTCCTGTCCGAGCCGTCGGTGGTCGCCATCGACCAGCGCACCAGCGAGGTGCACGCCGTCGGCATCGAGGCCAAGCGCATGCTGGGCCGCACGCCCGGCACCATCACGGCCATCCGGCCGCTGAAGGACGGCGTGATCGCGGACTTCGACGTGACCGAGCAGATGCTCCGGCACTTCATCCAGAAGGTGCACCAGAACCGCTGGGCGCATCCCCGGGTGGTGGTGTGCGTACCGTCCGGCGTGACCGGCGTCGAGAAACGCGCGGTCGAGGAGGCCACGCTCTCCGCCGGTGCCCGCCAGGCGTACCTCATCGAGGAGCCCATGGCGGCGGCGATCGGGGCGGGCCTGCCGGTGGCCGAGCCCACCGGGAACATGATCGTGGACATCGGCGGCGGCACCACCGAGGTGGCCGTCATCTCCCTGGGCGGCATCGTGGTGGCCCAGTCCATCCGTGTGGGCGGGGACGAGATGGACGAGGCCGTCATCGCCTGGGTCAAGCGGGAGTACAAGCTCATGATCGGCAGCCAGACCGCGGAGGAGGTGAAGCTGGAGATCGGGTCCGCGTACCCGCTGCGCGAGGAGGTGCAGGCGGAGATCCGCGGGCGGGACATGATCACCGGCCTCCCGAAGACCGTGGTGCTGAGCAGCGAGGAGGTCCGCGAGGCCCTCGACGAGCCGACCAGCCAGATCGTCGACGCGGTGAAGAGCACCCTGGACAAGACGCCGCCGGAGCTCGCCTCGGACATCATGGACCGCGGCATCATGCTCGCGGGCGGCGGTGCGCTGCTGCAGGGCCTGGACGAGCGGCTGCGGCGCGAGACCGAGATGCCCATCCACGTGGCGGAGTCCCCGCTCACGTGCGTCGCGGTGGGCTCCGGCCGGTCCCTCGAGGAGTTCGAGGTGATGCGCAAGACGAGCAAGGGGCGCCAGCGGCGCCGGTATTGAACCCCCAGCGGAAGGGGCCGCGGCCCATGGGGACACAGGCGAGCACGCCACTGGCGAAACGGCGCTCCAACGTGCGGCGGGGCTTCCTCGCCGCACTGGTCGTCGGCTGCCTGCTGGTCTTCACGGCCTACTCCACGGAGGGCGACGGCGGGCCGTTGCACGGCTTCCAGGGCGCCGTCGGGGCCCTCATCGCCCCCATCCAGGGCGGCACCACCCGGGCCGTCCAGCCGCTGCGGGACGCCTGGGACTGGGGCACCTCGCTGGTGGACGCCCGCGACGAGGCGGCGCGCCTGAAGACCGAGAACGAGCAACTCAAGACCCAGCTGGTGCAGCAGGGCTTCGACCACGCCGACACGCAGCGGATCGAGGCCCTGAAGGGCCTGGGCGACGACTTCCGCACCGACTACACGCAGGTGCCGGCGAGCATCGTGGGCCTGTCGGTGGCGCCGTGGTACCACCGCGCGCGGCTCAACCGGGGCCGCGACGACGGCATCCGCGTGAACTCCCCGGTCCTCGCCCGCGGGGACGCCGAGGGCCTGGCGGGCCTGATCACCGAGGTCTACCCGGGCTCCTCGGTCGTGACCTTCATCTCGGAGCCCCGCACCAGCATCGGCGTCACCATCGAGGGCGCCGACGGCGCGCGCGGGATCCTGTCGCCCAGCGGGCCCAACCAGCTGCAGGTCACCGGCATCCCGGCCGACAAGCCCGTCAGCAAGGGGCAGCCGGTGTTCACCGCCGGGTTCTCGGGCCTGCGCGTGCCGTCGATCTACCCCCGCGGCATTCCGATCGGCCTGGTGATGGGCGCGGGCGGCAGCGACACCGACGTGGTGCAGAAGGTGCAGGTCGCCGCGTTCGTGAACCCGCGGGACCTGGCGTACGTGGTCGTCCTGGCGCCGACGTCGCGAGACGCGATCAACCGGGCGAAGACGCCGTGACCACCACCCCGCCCTCGGTGATCGTGTCGGGCGGCGGCTCCGCGCCGCCCGAGCCGTCCAGCCCCCAGGGCCGGGCCCTGTGGGCCGTGGGCGCGCTCATGGTCATCGGGGTCATCCTCCAGGTGAGCCTCATGCCGTTCGTCCGCATCGCCGACGGCATCCCCGACCTCATCGCCTGCCTGGTGGTGGCCGCCGCGATCCTGCGCGGGCCCATGGTGGGCGGCATCGCCGGCGCGGCGGGCGGCCTGCTGGTGGAGCTCACCTCACCCGTCGGGACGCTCGGGGTGCTCGCGCTGCTGTATCTCCTGCTGGGGGCCTGGGCGGGCCGCTACTGCGAGCGGGAGGAGTCGGTGAACGTGCTGCCGCCCATCGTGATGGCCACGGCCGGCGCGGCGTTCGCGCAACTCGGGTACGCCGGCGTGCAGATCATGCTGGGCACGCCCGTGTTCGCGGCGGACTTCACCGCCCGCGTGCTGGTTCCGTCCATCGTCCTCACCGGCCTCATCGCCGCGCCGGTGCTGCTCATCGCGCGCCGGCTGCTGGGCGAGCCGCGCCTCACCGAGCCGTTCCAGCTGGGGCAGACGACGTGACCACGATGATCACGCCGCGGCCCACCGGGGGCGGCGGGCCCTCCGGGAACCCGCGCCGTCCGCAGCGGCCGCTCACCCCGCGCACCGCGTTCCGCATCGCGGTGCTGGGGATCATCGCGATGGGGATGATCGGCGTGCTGGTGGTGCGCCTGTGGTTCCTGCAGGTCATCGGCGGGCAGGCGTACGCCCAGCGCGCCAACGACAACATCCTGCGCACGATCGTCACCGAGGCCCCGCGCGGCGTCATCACCGACCGCACCGGCAAGGTCGTCCTCGCCCGGAACAGCCCGTCCACGAACATCGTGGCGTACCCCAAGGAGCTGGTGGACGACCGCCGCAAGCTCGTGATGGGCCGCCTCGCCGACACGCTCGGCGTCACCCGTTACAGCCTGATGGTGAAGATGAAGCGGGGCGAGGACAACTACCCGTACCAGCCGGTCGTGCTGGCCCGGGACGTCCCCGACGGCATCGCGATCCCGGTGGCGGAGAAAATCCGTGAGTTCCCCGGCGTGGAGCTGCAGGACAGCTTCGTGCGGGAGTACCCCAACGGCACCCTCGCCGCGCATCTCCTGGGCTTCACCGGCGCGATCAGCGACAAGCAGTACGAGGACTACCTCGCTCGCGGCTACAACGGGAACGAGCGGGTCGGCAAGGACGGCGTCGAGTCCGAGTACGAGCAGTACCTGAAGGGCGTGAGCGGCCAGCGCCGCGTGGAGGTCGACGCGTTCGGCGAGCAGGTGGGCCGCGAGTTCAGCACCCGGCCGCCGGTGCAGGGGAAGAACCTGCGCCTCACCATCGACATGCCGACCCAGCGGGCGCTGGAGGCGCAGCTGGAGGCGCGGGTGCGCCTGTCCGGCACCGCCAGGGGCGCCGCGGGTGTCGCCTTGAATCCGAACACCGGCGAGATCCTGGGGATCGCCTCGTATCCCACGTACGACCCGAACGCCTTCGCCCGCCAGCGCAACGGGCTCATCACCCGCTACAACAACGACAAGCGGACCCCGACGCTGGATCGCGCGATCGCGGCGCAGTTCCCGCCGGGCTCGACCTTCAAGGCGCTCACGGCGACCTCGGCGATGGAGCTGGGCATCCTGAGCCCCACCGAGCCCATCGACAGCCCGTCGGAGATCAAGCTCTACGACAAGGTCTGGCCGAACTTCCAGAAGCAGTTCCACGGGCAGATCACCCTGCCGACGGCGCTGGAGGTCTCCAGCGACACGTTCTTCTACAGGGTCGGGAGGCGCTTCTACGAGCAGCGCGAGGGCCAGCAGTCGGAGTGGGCGCAGAAGTTCGGCATCGGCCTGCCGACGCGCATCGACCTGCCGGGCGAGTTGCCCGGACGCGTGCCCACGCCCCAGTGGAAGGTGAACCACTTCAAGGACCTCTACCCGACCCTGGCGGTGTGGCTCCCCGGTGACGAGATCAACATGACGGTGGGGCAGGGATTCGTGGAGACCAATCCCCTGCAGATGGCGATCGCGTACGCGGCGATCGCCAACGGCGGGAAGATCCTCACGCCCGTGGTCGGCAGGGAGATCACCGACCAGTCCGGCCGCGTCGTGCGGAAGATCGCCTCGGCCCGTCCGGCGCGGGACATCGGCATCCCGGCGCGGATCCTCACCCCCGTGCGGGAGGGGCTCAAGCTCGCGGCCACCGGTGGGAACGGCACCGCCTGGGGCGTCTTCGCCCCGGTGCTCGGGGCCGGCGGGCCGCAGGTTGCGGGCAAGACGGGAACGGCGGAGACCGCGCCGGGGCAGCCGGACCACGCCTGGTTCGTCGGGTACGCCCCCGCCGACAACCCGGAGATCGTGGTGGCGGTCGTCGTCGAGAAGGGCGGCACGGGCGCCACCAACGCCGCGCCGGCCGTGTGCCATACCATCGCCGCCTACGAGCCGACGCACTTCGACGGCGATCTGTGCGGCACGCCGACCGTGGAGAAGTCGAACTGACGACGCTGGCGACACCCACCACCCCCCACCACGAGGGGATGGGCGAGCGGGTCCGGAGCGCGCTCCTGAGCCTGGACTGGATCCTCATCCTGGCCGTGGGCCTGCTGCTGGTGTTCAGCGTGCACGTCATCGACGCGGCCACGGTGAACGACGTGCCGGGCAGCCCGAACTTCTTCACCGACCGCCAGGTGCTGTTCACGATCGGCGCGGTCATCGGCGGCATCATGCTCGCCGCGTTCGACATCACCCGCCTGCAGGGCATGAGCTGGGTGCTGCTGGGCGGGCTGCTGGGCGCCCTGGCCGTGGTGTTCGTGCTGGGCACCACCGTGAAGGGCGCGAACGCCTGGATCGACGTGGGGCCGTTCAACCTGCAGCCGTCGGAGATGGGCAAGGTCGTGATGATCCTGGTGCTCTCCGCCCTGGCGGTGGAGCGCATGGCGGAGATCACGGCCAGACGCACCACGCTGTTCCTGGTGGCGGTGGCCGCGGCCCCGGCGGCCGTGGTGTTCCTGCAGCCCGACCTCGGGACCGCCCTGGTGTACGGGGCGATCCTCACCGCCGTGCTGTTCCTGGCCGGCGCGCCCTGGACGCACTTCGCCACCGCCGCGGCGGTCGTGGTGGGCGCCCTGGTGCTCGTCCTTGGGATCCTGCCCGCCAGCGGCGTGCACGTGCTGCAGGACTACCAGGTGGAGCGCCTCACGGCGTTCGTCAACGGCGACCGCGACAGCGGCAAGGCCGGCTACCAGCTCGACCAGAGCAAGACCGCCATCGGGTCCGGCGGCGCGGTGGGCAAGGGGCCGGAGGAGGCCACCCAGACCATCAACGACTTCCTGCCCGAGCACCACACGGACTTCATCTTCGCGGTGATCGCCGAGATGTACGGGTTCGCGGGTGCCGCGGGGGTCCTGCTGCTGTTCGGGATCATCCTCTGGCGCATCCTGCGCCTCACCGCCAGGGCCGCCACGCAGTTCGAGCAGATCGTCGCGGGCGCGATCGGTGCGATGATCATGTTCCAGCTGTTCCAGAACGTGGGGATGAATGTGGGCATCATGCCCATCACCGGCATCCCCCTCCCGTTCGTGAGCTACGGCGGCAGCCACACCGTGACCAACGTCGCCGCCATCGGCATTCTCCTCTCCATCCACCGCCGCCGCGCGGGACTGTGACCGAAGACCTCCCCAAGTGCCACTGATCAAACGCGGGTTCCGCGCCGCCAAGCCCCTCGCGATGGCCGTCGGCCTCTCGGCGCTCGCCGCCGACAAGGACGTGGCGGTCGT
>JADLHW010000109.1 GCA_020848615.1 Thermoleophilia bacterium | reverse complement strand
CCCGAAACGGTTTTCGAGACCGCCGCATTCGACCGCTCTGCCACCTCTCCGCGCGGGAAGGTATCACCTCCCCGACCGGGCCCCGGTGCCGCGGTCGGGACGGTCGCGCGCTAACATCCGCCCGCTCCTGGAGAGGTGTCCGAGCGGCCGAAGGAGCGCGACTGGAAATCGCGTAGGCGGGTATCCCTCGCCTCGAGGGTTCAAATCCCTCCCTCTCCGCCATAAGCACGACGTTCGAACCCTGCCCGACAGGAAGCCGGTCAGGGTTCGTGCGTTCTGTGAGGCCGTCCGTCAGGAGGGCCTCTTCTTGTCTCTCGGCCAGCGTCCGTGCGATGGTCGCGCTGAAGGTCTCCGTCCTGCGGGTTGGGGCTGGTTTGGTCCGGAGGTAGCGTCTGGGCTTCTCCTCGGAATCTTCGTCTTCGTCCCGGGCTTCTGCCTGCTCGATCAGCTCCAGCAGCTCACCGAATGGTGAAGCCAGGCGACCGGTCGGGGCGTCGGCGTCCTCAGAAGGCCCGCAGCGCCGACAAGGACGAGTACGTCCAGTGGCTCGATCGAGCCCTTCGGCGAGCTGGAGGACTCAAGCCATGGCTACCTGAAGACGTGCCTCACCGCCGACCTGCGCTGGGAAGCAGGGATAGCGCTTATGGTGCAATAGTCACCAATAGTGCAAGACGTAGTACGCCGGCTCCACCGGCTCAAGATGACTTTCGCCAGCCTCGTGCTTCTCGTCGCTGGCGTTGTTCTGATCCATGCCGGGAAGAACCTTGATCCCGATGCATGGCTTGCCTGGGTGCCGTTCCAGGAACTTGGCAGCATCCTGATCGGTGCCGGTGTCACCCGCGATCTGGCTGTTTCCTTCGACTACACCGACTGCGACATCGTGCGAGTCAGCGCCCTCGACCTGATCCCGACGACTCGGCCGACCGTCATTGAGCACACCCCGAAGGACGTCACGCCGAGGACCGTCAGGCTGGAGATCGACGGGTGGACATTCCCGCGCTCCGGCGTGGCCTTCGTTTGGACTCTTCGGTCCGAGCTGGCCGAACCCATGCCCCCCCTACGGAGGAATTCGCGGCCTCATCCACAGCCTGAACCGGAGAGGGCGACTCGAACCCGCAGGCGGAGGCGCCCTCTGCCGCGACTCGACCAACACCGAGTCGGCCCGTCCCGGGAAGACGGGACGGGCTCCTTGGGTCAGCCGCTGCCGCCGCCCATGGGGATCACCTCCTTCCGCGCATCGCCTACGGTGCCCGCCATGATACTCATAGTCTCTGTACTGATCGTCATCGTCCGCACAAGGTGGGCGGCGATGGCCGAGAAACTGTCCGCCGCCACGATCCGCTTCGGGGAACGCATCCGGACACGGCGGCTGGAACTCGGCTGGAGCCGCGAACACCTGGCCGCGCAGGCCCAGCTGCACTGGACCTACATCGGCCAGATCGAGCGCGGCGAGCGCAACATCTCCCTCCGGAACATCACCCGCCTGGCCGCGGCTCTCGACCAGGACCCAGCCGTCCTGGTCAAGGGGCTACCAGCCTGGTGAAGCCCTGAGCCACCCCCTCCACCGACCGCCCCTCAGTCATTGACCGATCACGAACCAGACATCGACCGCGTCGCCATCGCCGAGGAACGCCGCAAGGCCCAAGAGGGGTATGCGTGGCAGACCCTCGGCCTGTTCCTGGTTACCCAAGGTGTGCTCCTGGGCTTTCTCGCCAACGTCGAGGACGATCGGAGCCTCAAGGTGGGGCTCGTCGCCGGTTTGGGCGCCTTCTCCGGCGTGATCTTCCTGCAGACCTATCTTCGGGCGCGGTGGTACGAGGAGCAGTACTCGCGCTGGCTGAGCCAGTTCGGTCTTGACCACCACTCAATGGTCAAGGCCGCCCTGGATACGGGCGGCAGGAGCCTGTGGGAGAGAGGAGGCTTCAGGTGGTTCGTGCAGTCGCTGAAGGCTCGCCACGTCTGGCCGGCGCTCTTCACCGCTTCGGCCGTGGGTTGGATCGCCTTCATCGTGTGGATTCTGGTCGGGCCGATCTGACCCGGAACTCTCTCCGGGCGTCACACTTCCGTAAGAATTTCGCGCCGAGATCGGCGGAGCCCGAGAGGTGACGCGCCGATCCCTCAGTCTGTCGTCGGGGGCTCCCCAGACACAGGCCAGTTCCCAATCGAGCCATCCGTTGCGGAGTCGGGACGGCGCTCGATCAACCCGCGGTTCTCCAGGTGTCGCGCCTCACTATTGACCTGCTGGTGCCGTAGCCCCAGGTCCTTCGCCATGGCGGCGTCGGAGATGCCCGGCTGACGCTTGATCGACTCAAACACGCGTTCGCTGATGGTCGGCACCGCATCCTCCTCGATTGTTCAGCAGATGCTGAAGCTGATGATGAACCTCCTGACGGCAGATCGCAAGGGCTTTGCCCCCGCTCGAGGAGTGATCCGTTGGCGCCCAGAGACCTCCTGTCCGACGGCGCCCCATCGCTCAAGCGTCTGCTCGGCCGTGGCCGACCTGGGGCGTCAGCCGCCGGCCTGTTCCGACGAAACCCCGTCAAGACCGGCAAGGAACAGGTTGACCTGCTGCTCCATGAGGCCGGCTCGCTCGCGGCTCAGGCTCTCGTGATCTCCGTGCGCCGCCGCGTTGCGCAGACCAGCCATCTGCTCGACGTCCTTCATGTCCTGCTTGGTCAGGAGTCCCGCGGCTTTCAGAACCCCGGCATAGCGGCTGATGCCCGGTTGACCCGACACATCGAGACCGCGCTCTTCGACCATCGCGCGCAGGGCGGTTTCGAGAGCGGCGCCCGCAAGGACGATCGGCGCCGCTGGGCTCACTGCCTGGTCGCTGTTGAGCAGCCGCACCTGCTCCATGAGATCGATCGAGGCCACGCGACGCACACCCTGTGACTCGAAGGCTTGGGGCTCCAGCCGTCCTGCCCGAACTTGGGCAGCCCATTCCAGGAGAATGTCGCCAATGCCGCGGGCCCCGGTCTCCATGGACTGGTTGTCGCCTTTGGAAGCGAGCGTTGAGTAGGCGGACTTCGTCCAGGTCGAGTCGGGACCGGCGAAACGCTCAAGAAAGTCCAACGCCGCAGTCGCTCTGGCCAGGATGCGGCTTCGGTTCTTCGGGTCCGAAGTCCAGAACCCGCGGCTGAAATCGTTGGATTCCCAGCGCATGTCCTGGGTCAGGGCATCCGCGAGTTCCTCGGCCCACTTGAGGACCTCGTCTAGGTCCATCGCATCCTCTCTGGCCGGTCCGGAAGAACTCGGCCAGCTCCAACGCCCAGGCTTGGAGGCCTGGCTCAAAACGACGCCCGACGACCGGCTTCTCTGCCGTTGCGGAAGGCTACTGCCCGGAGGCGCCAGCATCAGCTCGGAGTAGCCGGAACCAGCTGCTCAGCAATCCAAGAGTCGCCGGAGGTTTGGGTTCAGCTTGAACTGCGCGAGGGCCGCTGCGACGGGGATCCGCACGGCTGCGGGTCCCCCCGCATCCCGGCACCGTCGTCGCCGTGACATCGGCCCGCGGATATGGTGGACGCATCCTGATGCGCACCCTCACGGTGGTCCCGCTGTTACTGCTCCCGGGTGTCCCGGCGGCGGCGATGCCGAGCGACCCTCCCATCGTGCAGCTGACGCCCGCCGACGGCGAGGCGGTGCCCGCGAACCCCGCCGGCGTGACGGTGACGTTCACGTGTCCCGCGTACCTCATCTCCACACCACTGGACCGCGGTGAGCACGGTGACTACGACGTCCTGTTCAGCGACGGCCCCGCGCTCGCCGCGAACGGCCGCCTCGCGAGCCGGCCGTACGGGAACGTCGCCAGCGCCCGGCTCAACGCCGACGGCGCCACCTGCACGGCCCTCCTCGACACCGTCGACACCGCCCGGTCACCGGAGATCGCCGGCGGGACGATCCACTGGCAGGTCTCGCGGACCTGCACCGGATGCGGGGGGCCGGGCCGCGAGTTCTCCCCCGTCCGCTCGTTCGTCGTGCGGCCGGCGGCGGCGACCGGGACGCTCACGGCGCCGAAACGCCTGTACGCCGGCTACCCAGCCCTCCTGAGCCTCAGCAGCGGGGCGACGCTCGCGGGCGGCACCGTGGTGCTGGAGCGCCGGGCCGGTGCGCGCTGGCGTACCCTCGACGAGGTCGCGTTCGACATCGACGGCACGCCGCTCATCGCGACGCTCCCCCGGGGACGTCACGCGCTGCGGGCCAGGGTCGGCAACCGCGTGATCGCGCAGCGGATCGTCACCGTGCTGCGCCCCGGAACCCGCGGCACCTCGACGGCCGACGACGGCGCGTACCGTCCCCGCCGGACCGCCCCGAACGCGACGCTGCGCCTGCGCATCACCGGCGGCGGAACGCGCCTCACCGGTTTCCGGGCGTCGGTGGCCGTCCTCTGTCCCGGCACCGGACCCGGCGAGAACCGGTTCGTCATCGGGTTCGCGACGCTGCGGTCCGCACGCGTCGCACCCGACGGGACGGTGGTGGCACGGACGGTCACCGGGGCGGGCACGCGGGTGCAGCTCACGGGCCGCCTGCGCGACCGGCGCTTCAGCGGCAGCGTGACCCTGAAGCTGGGGTCCTGCACCGGCACGCGCGCCCTCGCGGCCGTCCGGCGCTGACGCGACGGCCCACCCGCCCCGGCGGGCCTCCGCGGGGCGATGGTATCCTGGCGACCCCGGGCAGTTAGCTCAGCGGGAGAGCACTCGCCTCACACGCGAGGGGTCACTGGTTCGATCCCAGTACTGCCCATCACCCCGGGAAGCCGTCCACACGCAGGGAATCGTGCCCGCTGCACGACGCCGGAGCGGCTCCGAGTCCGCACCGGTGCCGCACCCCGCGGGCCGATGGCCCACCCGGTCGCCGCGCGGGACCGCGATGCGCACCAACGGCGGGCCCGTCGATTCTGGCCCCAGGGCCAACGTGTGCGGCGGACCGCCGTCCTACGCTGCCTCCCATGAACGGCGGTGCACACGAATCCCCCCTGCCGGAGCCCCCGGTGACGCGCCTGTCCCTCCCCCTGGTGCAGGTGGTGGCCTCCGGAGCGCTCCGGCTGGGCGCGGATCCCGCCGTCACCGCGGCCGAGCCGCCCGAGGGTCGCGCCGCCGCCTGACGGCTCCCGACGGGTGAGGCCGCCGCCCCCCGGGTACGGTGTTCCGCATGGCCCGGAACGTCCTCGGCGACGCCCTCATGCCGTGCTCCATCGAGCCGCTCACCGGGTTCTTCCGGGACGCGTGCTGCAACACGGGCCCGGAGGACCTGGGCCTGCACGTCGTCTGCGCCGAGATGACCGCGGAGTTCCTCACGTTCTCCCGCGACGCCGGCAACGACCTCTCCACGCCCCGCCCCGAGCACGGGTTCCCCGGTCTGCAGCCGGGAGACCGCTGGTGCGTGTGCGCGGCCCGCTGGCAGGAGGCCCTGAACGCGGGGGTCGCGCCCCCGGTGATCCTCGCCTCGACGCACGAGGCGGTGCTGGGCGTCTGCCGCATGCAGGATCTGCGCAAGCACGCCATCTGAGACCCGTCCCGGCGTCGCGGAACCCTCCCGGAGTTGATACAAACGCGCCAAAGCGTCAGCGCGCCACGTCCCCGCCACCTTCCCCGGATCTGCGCATGACCAACGACGGAGAGATCAAGCTCCACCTGGAGACACTCGGCGGGCGCCTGCGGCGCCTGAGGAACGACCGGGGGCACTCGCTCGTGGAGGTGGCCTCCGGCACCGGCCTGTCCACGTCCTTCCTGTCGCTCGTCGAGAACGGCCGCAGCGACATCAGCACCGGCCGGCTCTACCGGGTCGCGCACTTCCTGGGCGTCGGCCTCGCGGACCTCCTGGACATGGACGCGCCCAGCGGACCGCACGTCGCGCGCCGGGAGGAGCGCGTCGCCGTGGCGATCCCCGCCGAGGGCCTGCGCCTGCACCCGCTCTCCGACGACCGGGCGTCACTCACGATGGGCCCCGTGCACATCACGCTGGAGCCGGGGTGCAGCGTCGACGACCTGCCCGCCGTCGCGGGCACCGAGCACTTCGGCTTCGTCGTCTCCGGTTCCATGACGATCACCCTGCACAGCGGCAAGACCGTGCCGCTGGGGGAGGGCGACTCGGTGTACCTCGCCCCCGACGACCAGCCGGTACGCAGCGCCAACACGGGCGACAGCCGCGCCGAGGCGATCTGGGTGGTCTCGCCGCCCGTCTTCGGCCCCGCCCGCATCGGCGGCTGACGACACCCCCAGGGCGGCGAAGCTCGCGGCCGCCGGCCCGCCGCCGGGGCCCCGAGGAGCCCACGCGGATGGCGTGGTCACGCTCACCCGCCGGGGCGGATAAGCTGCTCCCGTGGCGAAGCGCACCCCGCAGCCGGCCGAGACGACGCGCGGCTTCCCGCAGGGCCGTGTCATGACCGTGGCGATCGGGGTCCTGCTGGGCGCCGTCTGGGGCCTGGTGATGTGGGCGTTCACGAGGCTCATCGGGCAGGAGTCCGGCGTGTCGTTCCTGCTGTACCTGGTCGTGTCGATGGCGATGATCGGCGGCGGCGTGGCCGCCATCTTCGGCGCGGGCTCCGCGCGCCGGCGCGGCGAGCGGATCTCCCCGAGGCTCCGCCGGCGCGGCTGACCGGGCCCTCGAGGGGCCGGGCCACGCGGGGCTCCCATTCCGCGCGGGTCGCGGATGCCCCGGGCGTCCTCTAGGCTCTGGGGGTGACCGTGCTAGGCGGGGAGTTAGCGGTGCCCTGTACCCGAAATCCGCTTCAGCGGGGCACAATTCCCGCCTGAGGGGCAGACCCTGGAGGGTCGGGCTCGTGCAAAGCGGCGTTGATGGTGAGGTCCCATTCGGTGGGCGACCGTGAATCAGGTCAGGTCCGGAAGGAAGCAGCCTTAAGCGGATCCGCCCACGCGCAGTGGGGCTACCTCGCCGGAGCTGGCGGCACGGGTACCGCTCCGGAGTCTCGTTTCGACGGCGGGTGCACGGTCACCTTGATTCCAATCGCGTCGTGAGCGACACCCCGGCCCCGGACCGCGGCGCGAGTCTCTACAACCGGCACCGCCCCACCCGCTTCGAGGAGATGGTGGGGCAGGAGCACGTCGCGCAGGCCCTCGGCAACGCACTGGAGTCCGGGCGGCCCGCGCGCGGGTACCTGTTCTCCGGGCCGCGGGGCACCGGCAAGACGACCACCGCCCGCATCCTCGCCCGGTGCCTGAACTGCCAAAGCGCCCCGGGGCCCACCCGCACGCCGTGCATGCGGTGTGACTCGTGCCTGCGCACCGGGCACGACGACTGGCTGGACGTCGTCGAGGTGGACGCCGCGTCCAGCGCACGGCGGATCGACGAGATGCGGGACTGGCTGGAGACGGTGCGGTACGCACCGGTCGCGTCCCGGTTCCGGGTCACGATCATGGACGAGGCCCACCAGATCCAGGAGGGCGCGGCCAGCGCGCTGCTGAAGACCCTGGAGGAGCCGCCGCCGCACCTGGTGGTGATCCTCTGCACCACCCACCCGTGGGACATCCTCCCCACCATCCGCTCCCTGGTGCAGCATTTCGTGCTGCGCAAGCCGGGCATCCCGGCTCTGGTGCGGGTCCTGGACCGCGTCGCCGGCGCGGAGGGCATCGAGACCTCCGCGTCCGCGCTGGACGCCCTGGCCCGCGCCGCCGACGGCAGCTACCGGGACGCCCTGGGGCTGCTCGACCAGATCGCCGCGTTCAGCGACGGCCGCGTGGAGCTGCCGCAGGTGCTGGAGCTGCTGGGCGCCGTCGCCAGGGAGTCGCTGTTCGAGCTGGTGGACCTCCTGGCGGGCGGGGACGCCGCCGGCGCGTTCGCCCTGCTGGAGGACGTCCTGGACTCCGGCTCGGACCCCGAGCAGCTGCTGCGCGGCCTCACCACCCAGCTGCGATACGTGTGCCTGCTGCAGCAGGGCGCCGGGGCCCGCGACGACTGGGCCTTCGCCCAGGACGAGCTCGACCGCCTGCAGGCCCAGGCCAACCAGCTCGCCCCCGCCCAGGTGGTGCGGGCCCTGGACCTGCTCGCCGACGCGCAGGTGCGCATCCGGCACGGCGGCGCCGACCCGCGCCTGCAGCTGGAGCTGATGACGGCCAAGCTCGCGCGCCCCGCCCTGGACCCGGGCCTCGAGGCCCTGGTGAGCCGCATCGAGCTGCTGGAGCAGGGCTCCCCGCGACCCCAGGTGGCGCCCGCCCGCCCCGGGCCGGCCCCGGTCGCCGCCGTGGAGGCGCCCGAGCCGCCCAAGCCCAAGCCCGAGCCCGCACCACCGGCCCCGGAACCGGAACCGAGCCCCGCCGCGCCCGAGGCGTCCGCCGCGACGCCCGAGCCCGCTCCGCCCGCGGCGGAGCCCCCGCGGCCGGAGGCCGCCGCGCCGCCGCCGCCCGCACCGCACCTGGACGAGGACGGCCACGAACGGCCGCCGCCGCCGGAGTTCGAGGGCCCGGAGGCCGCGCACGACGACGCCCCGCCGCCCGTGGCGCCGCGCGCCCCCGTCGCCGAGCCGCCGCACCACCCCGTGCGGATGGACGTCGCCCACGTGGGACGCCTGTGGCCGCAGGTGCTGTCGGAGCTGCGCACCGAGCACCCGCCCCTGTTCTCGTTCGTCGAGCACGCCCGGGTCACCGACGCGCGCGACGGCTTCGTGCAGATCACCCTCGCCAGCGCCATGGGTGCCAGCATGCTGTCCCGCGGGGAGCCGCGCTCGCAGCTGGAGCACGTCCTCGCCCGCATGCTCGGATCGCGCGTGCATCTGGACGTCCAGGTGGACGAGGCCACGAAGACCGCCCGCCGGACGGCCCCGGAGCCCGCCGGCCCCCTCGACCTGGACGCCCTGCGCCAGGAGCTCATCCAGACGTTCGACGCGACAGAGGAACAGCAGTGACCACCAGCCGCAAAGGAGCGCCCACGTGTCGATGAACCCGCAGAAGATGCTCAAGCAGATGCAGAAGATGCAGTCCGACATGCAGCGGGTGCAGATGGAGCTGCAGGAGGAGACCGTGCAGTCGTCGGCCGGCGGCGGGGCGGTCACCGCCGTCGTGAGCGGCGGCCTGGAGGTGAAGGCCGTGAAGATCGACCCGAAGGTCGTCGACCCCGAGGACGTCGAGATGCTCGAGGACACGATCGTCGCGGCGGTCAACGAGGCGATGCGCCAGGCCCAGGACCTCGCGCAGCGCCGCATCGGCGAGATCACCGGCGGGCTCTCCGGCATGGGGATCCCCGGCCTCTAGTGCTCACGCCGTCGCTGGAGCGGCTCATCGCCGAGCTGTCGCGGCTGCCCGGGATCGGGCCGCGCAGCGCCCAGCGGCTGGCGTTCCACCTGCTCAAGGGTCCGCGCGACCGCCCGGTCGCGCTGGCCGAGGCCCTGGTGCAGATGGCGGAGCGGCTCCGGCCGTGCTCCCGGTGCTTCTCGTTCGCGGAGGACGAGCTGTGCCCCATCTGCGCCGACCCGCGGCGCGACACCTCGCTGCTGTGCGTGGTGGAGGAGCCCTCGGCGATCCTCCCCATCGAACGCACCCACGAGTACCGCGGCACCTACCACGTCCTCGGTGGCGCCCTGTCGCCCATCGACGGCGTCGACCCGGACGACCTGCGCATCGACGAGCTGGTGCGGCGCGTGGACGCGGAGGGCGTCACCGAGGTGGTGCTCGCGACGAACCCCACCATGACCGGCGAGGCCACCGCCCTGTACCTGGCCGACCTGCTGCGCGGGCGGGTGCGGCTCACGCGGCTGGCCAGCGGCCTGCCGGTGGGCGCCGACCTGGAGCACGCCGACGAGCTCACCCTCGGCCGCGCGCTGCTGGGGCGCCGGGAGCTGTAGCCACCGGGCGGAACCGCCCGGACGGACCTACTTCACGCGCGCCGCGGTGAACGTGGCGGTCCCTGAGCAGGTGCCGATGGACAGCTTCGCGACACCGGACAGGACCCTGCCGCGTCGCACCCGCCCGTGGATCCACACGCTGCTGCCCTGGGCCGCGCCCGCGGCGACGAACCGCCCGTCGGGGGCGATGGGCGCGGAGCTGATCTGCGCGAACCCGGTCTGCGTGGTGATCTGCCCGCCCACGCTGCCGGGGGCCGTGACGGCCGGACACACCATGAGCACGCGGATCGATGCGCCGGAGATCGTCGTGCCGCGCTTGCCGATGCGCAGCCGCACGCCCTTCGGGCCCGTGTAGCGCCCGTCGTCCGACGCGGAGGTCACGCGCTTCCTGGCGACCCGGCCGGCGATGACGGCGACCGCCGAGGTGAGGGTCTCGCTGCCGGTCGTCGCGACGGCCCGCAGGCGGTTCGCCCCGCGACGGAGGTTGGCGATGACCTCGGCCGATCCGGCGGACGCGCCGCCCGTGCCGATGGTCGTCCATCCGGTGGCCGTCTCGCGCTGCAGCAGCACCGCGGTGCCGTCGGCGAGGCCCGGGACGGCGACGCGCAGGCGCGTCGGGAACCCGGCGTACGCGACCGCCGGCCGCACCCGCAGGACGGCCTGGCTGCGCACCGTGACGCGGCGCACCTCACCGGCCTCGTAGCCGGACGCGCACCCGGTGCACAGGCGGTACACCTGGTACCAGTAGGTGCCCGGCGTGTTCTGCGGCCCGGTGCCGCGGCCGTCGCCCAGCACCGACACGCACTGACCGGCGGGGACGGTGTTCGGGGTCTCCGCCGTCACGCGCAGCAGCACGCGGTCGGCGCGCAGGAGCCCGTCGGTGCCCACCTCGGGCGCCGTGGCGAGCACCGCCCGGTACGAGGGCGCGCCGGCCTGCACCACGAACCCCAGCCCGTCGTCGAGCGTGCGGTACACCGGGCACGTGTAGGTGACCTGGATGCCCGAGGTGCCGGCGTCCACCAGGGTGTCCGCGGCGGGCGACACCACCTGGAACGCCTCGTCGCCCGGCAGCGCCGACGCGGCCGACGCGGACGTGGCCAGGACGAGGAGTGCGAGCGCGGCGCTGCGGAGGGTCATGGGGTGGTGCTCCGGGGGTGGCGTGGGATACCGCCCGAACGATCCCACGCGTGCGGGTACCTTACCCCCGCCGTGAGTCCAGTCTTCGGGACCCGCCGGAACATCCGCTCCCCGCCCGGACCGGGCGGAGGACGACGCTACCGGCGGTCGCGCTCGGCCGGCGTCGCGCCGGGGTCCACGGTGTGGAGCCCGCCCTCCAGCACGGCCTCCAGGGCCTCCAGCGAGGCGGGGCAGAACCGCTCACCCGCGCCGGCGCGCATCGCGGCGAGGATCTCACCGGGCGGCAGGCCGTCCTCCGCGGAGGTCTCGAACGCGTCGCACACCGCGAGGATCCTGGTGACGATGGGGACCGTCACGTCCCACTCCTGGTAGCGCTCCTCGAGGGCGGCCAGATGCGTGGAGCGGTCCCGCACCGCCTCCCGCACCGACGGGGCGAGCGGTGCCTCCACGGCCGCGAGGAGGCCGTCGGCGGTCGCGGCGTCCGCGGCACCCAGGTGGTGCAGCAGGCCGGCGGCCGCCACCTGCCCCTGCAGGCGCGTGGACAGGCCCATGCGCTCGGCCACGCGCACGCCCAGCGAGGCGACGCGCCGGGAGTGGGTCCCGGCGTGCGGGTCACGCTGTGCCGCGCCGGCGAGCATGCCGCGCAGCTGCACCCCCAGGCGGCGCTCGACCGCCGCCACGTACGGGTCGTCGCCCGTGTCCCGGCGCCGGCCCGCCGCGGCCACCGCCCAGGTGTCCAGCAGCGGCGCGACGAGCAGCAGCAGGATGCCGCCGGCGGCCGCGGCCGGCTCCCAGGCGCCGGACGGCGCCTGCCAGGCGACGGCCTCACCGGACCCCAGGGCCGCGGTGACCAGCGGGTAGCCGGCGGCCGCCGCCAGGTCGCGCGCCCGCCGGGACCGCCGCCACACGCGCAGCGCGTGGACGCCGCCGTAGGCGAGGCCCGCCATGCCGAGGCCGCGCAGTCCCACGCCCAGCAGGCTGTCCCCGCCCGCCGCCGGCAGCGAATCCGGGACCGTGGCGACCGCCGCGCTGAGGGCCACCGCGACCGGCAGGCCCGCCAGCAGCACGGCCATCGCGGCCCGCCGCCGGCGCGCTGTCTGCACCAGCACCGGCCCGCTGAGGCCCACCAGGCCGGCGCCGGCCGGGACGCTCACGCCCGCGGTCACCACCAGGGCCGCCCCCAGGGCCGCGGCCCGCACGTCACGCACCGCCAGCCCCGCCAGCGCCAGAAGCACCGCCCCGGCCAGCGCGGTGAGCACCAGCGCGTCGGGCGGCATCACGCCGCCGTGCCGTCGTCGGTCGCGGCGAGCGCCGCGGACGGCGGCAGGTAGTGGCCGGGCAGCTCGTCCATCCGCGCACCCCGCTCCGGCACGGGCACCGCGGCGACGGGCACGACCCCGTCGGCCACGACCTGCTGCAGTGCCGTGAAGGCCTCGGCGTCGTACTCGGTGCCGACGCACCGCGCGATCTCCGCGAGGGCGCGCGCGGCGGGCCACGCGTCGCGGTACACGCGCGGCGAGGTGAGGGCGTCGAACACGTCCGCCACCGCGACGATGCGTGAGAACACGCTGATGTCGGGGGCGTCCACCTTGTCGGGGTAGCCGGTGCCGTCCAGCCGCTCGTGGTGCTGGCGCACCGCCTGCCGCAGGGAGGCGGAGAACCCGTCGAGCTCGCCCAGCAGCTCATCACCCCAGACGGGGTGCCGGCGGATGAGCTCGTACTCGGCGTCGGTGAGCTTGTCCGGCTTCTTCAGGATGCGGTCCGGCACGCGCAGCTTGCCGATGTCGTGCAGCAGCCCGGCGGTCGCGAGGGTGCGCAGGTCCGCCGCCCCGAGGCCCAGGCGCTCGCCCACCTGCACCGCCAGGACCGCGACGCGGCGGGTGTGCTCCTCGGTGGAGAGATCCTTCTCCACCAGGCGGGCCATGAGGGACCGGACCTGCGCGCCGAGGTACGACTCCTGCCGGTGCACCAGCTCGGCGGCCTTCAGGTCGCCGCCCAGCGGCCGCGAGGGCGTGGCGGAGGCGAGGTCGAGCGCCACCGGCACGCACACCATCGCGATGCCCGAGAGGATCGCGATGTCCACGATCCAGAAGCCCGTCTCGCCCGGCACGTACCGGCCGGTCGCCACCTGGGCGCATCCCAGCCACACCAGTCCCGCGGCGACCGAGAGGTCCCGGCGGCGGCGGGTCATCAGGTACGTGCTCGCCGACCGCGTCGCCAGGAGCGCGAAGCACAGCAGCCCCACCGCCACGGACGCGATGCCCACGGGTCCCAGCGGGTCCGGCGCGGGCATCGCCCCGGGATCCCCGAGGTTGCGCACCAGCAGGGCCGCGATGAGGGCGAGCGCGCCGATCGTCGCGACGAGCACCATGCCCACGTACCGCGGGCCGCGCAGGGCGGGGTGCGAGGCCAGGACCATCGCGACACCGCCCACCGGCAGGGTCAGCGCGCCGGCGAGCGTCGCACCGGCGAGATCGTCGGCGGGCACGATGAAGCCGGGGGTGCCGGCGCCGTTCACCAACAGCAGCGCGCACATCACCGCGAAGGCCCCGCCGATCGCGGCGCTGCGCGCGTCGCCCTGCCGTTCGGCGGTGACGCCCAGCAGGCCCGCCGCGATGCCGGCGGCCACGGCGGCGGCCCCCACCAGCGCCACGTGCTCGGCGGCGCCGAGCCCCACGCGGGTGCCCCCGGCGAGAACCAGGGCGTAAACGGGCAGGATCGACGAGGCGACCAGGACGATCGCGACGTCGAGGGTGTGCGGGAGTCTGCGGCGCATGGATCCACGGTGAGTGTCGGCCCGCGGGGCCCTCGCCTTGACCCCGGGAACGCCCCTGGACGCGTCGGCCGCGGGCGTCCTGCGACGTGGACCCGCGACGACCGCCGCGCGGACCCCGCGACGACCGCCGGGCACCGTCCGGGACCGCCCCCTCACACGGGGGGCTCCCGGGGCAACCCCGGTCGCTAGACTCGTTCGCTGGCCCGACCACGGAAACAGGGAGGACGGTCATCGGCCTGCGCGTCATGAAGTTCGGCGGCAGCTCCGTCGCCGACGCGGAGAAGATCCGCAACGTCGCCGGGCGCATCGCCGCGGCGAAGGAGTCGGGCGACGACGTGCTCGCGGTGGTGTCCGCCCGGGGCAAGACCACCGACGGGCTCGTGGCCCTCGCATACGAGATCAGCGACCGGCCCGACCCGCGTGAGATGGACATGCTCCTGTCCACCGGGGAGCGCATCTCCTGCGCGCTCATGGCGATGGCGCTGCACGACCTGGGGCACGGCGCGGAGTCGTTCACCGGCTCCCAGGCCGGCATCCTCACCGACAGCGCCCACACCAAGGCCCGCATCGTCGAGATCCGCGCGGACCGGCTGCGGGAGTCCATCGACGGCGGCCACATCGTCCTGGTCGCCGGGTTCCAGGGCATGTCCATGGAGGACCGCAACGTCACGACCCTCGGGCGTGGCGGCAGCGACACCACGGCGGTGGCGCTCGCGACGGCCCTCGGCGCCGACGTGTGCGAGATCTACACCGACGTGACCGGCGTGTTCACCGCCGACCCGCGCATCGAGCCCGGCGCGGTGAAGCTGCCCCGCATCACCCACGAGGAGATGCTGGAGATGGCGGCGATGGGCTCCAAGGTCCTCGCGCTGCGGTCCGTGGAGTTCGCCCGGAACTACGACGTCCCCCTTCACGTGCGCTCCTCGTTCCTGCTGGACGAGGGCACCTGGATCATCAAGGAGACACCCGACATGGAGCAGGCCATCGTGTCCGGCATCGCGCACAAGAGCGACGAGGCCAAGATCACGATCACCGGCGTCCGCGACCAGCCGGGTATCGCCGCCACGATCTTCACGGCCCTCGCCGACGCGCTCATCAACGTGGACACCATCATCCAGAACATGGGCGTCGACGGCCGCGCGGACCTGTCGTTCACCGTGCCGCTCGACGAGCTGTCCCGCGCGATGGACGCGCTGGAGGCCGCCCGCGGCACGCTGGAGTTCGACCAGGTCTCCGCCGACGACCAGATCGGCAAGGTCACGCTCGTCGGCGCCGGCATGAAGTCGAACCCCGGCATCGCCGCGAAGATGTTCCGGGTCCTCGCCGAGCGGGACATCAACATCCAGATGATCGACACCTCGACGATCCGCATCACCGTCGTGATCAACCGCCGCGACGTGGAGCGGGCCGTGCGCGCCCTGCACGACGCGTTCGACCTGGCCTCCGAGGCCGCCCGGAGGGGCAATGTTTGACGTCGCCGTCGTGGGTGCCACCGGCGCCGTCGGAACCACCATGCTGCGCGTCCTGGAGGAGCGCGGCTTCCCCGTCCGTGAGCTGCGGCCCCTGGCGAGCGCGCGCAGCGCCGGCAGGACCATCGACTACCTCGGCAAGCCGTTCACCGTGCAGGAGCTCACCGAGGACAGCTTCGAGGGCATCCAGATCGCCCTGTTCTCGGCGGGCGGCAGCCGGTCCCGGGACTTCGCCCCCGCCGCGGTGGAGGCCGGCGCGGTGGTGGTCGACAACTCGTCGTACTTCCGGATGTTCCCGGACGTGCCGCTGGTGGTCCCCGAGGTGAACGAGGCCGCCATCCAGGGGCACAGCGGAATCATCGCGAACCCCAACTGCGTGGCCGCCCCCCTGGTGGTGGCGCTCAAGCCCATCGCCGACGCCGTCGGCTTGGAGCGGGTCGTCCTGAGCAGCTACCAGGCGGTGTCCGGCACCGGTGCCGCCGCCATCGAGGAGCTGCGCGCCCAGGCCGCCGGGTTCCTCACCGGCGACGAGCCGGAGCCGTCGGTGTACCCGCACCCCATCGCGTTCAACGCCCTGCCGCACATCGGCCCGTTCGAGGACACCGGGTACTCCGACGAGGAGACCAAGGTCATCAACGAGACCAAGAAGATGCTCGGGCTGCCGGACCTCGCCGTGAGCGCCACCTGCGTGCGCGTGCCGGTGCTGAACGGGCACTCGGAGTCCATCCAGATCGAGACGCGCGACAAGATCACCGCGCGGCAGGCGCGGGAGCTGCTCATGGCCGCCCCCGGCGTGGTGCTGATGGACGAGCCCAACGAGACGATCTACCCGCTGCCCCGCCTGGCCACCGGCCGCGACGAGGTGCTGGTGGGCCGCATCCGGGAGGACCTCTCCCACCCCCGCGGCCTGGCGCTGTGGCTGTCGTCCGACAACCTGCGCAAGGGCGCCGCCACCAACGCGGTGCAGATCGCGGAGTCCCTGGTCACCAGAGGCTGGCTCTAGCCCCCTCCGGGGGGTCGGCTCCCGGTACACCCTGGCGGGCTGGCCCCCGCCCGGGGTACCGGCATAGCGTCGCGGCATCACCCTTCGCGAAGGAGATGCGATGCGACGTTCCCCGGCGCTGGCCGTCGTCGTCGGCGGCCTGGCCCTCCCGGCGGCCGGGCAGGCGACCGTCATCGTGCCCGGCACCGAGGTGCAGGCCGGTGAGGTCGCGGTGGACCTCGACACGAACGGCCGCGCCCTCGTGGCGTACGAACGGACCGTTGCCAAGCGCCGGGGCGTCTGGGCGTCCACGCGGACGCTCGCGCGGTTCCGCACCCGGGATGCGGGCGTGCGCCTCGGGTCCGGGCGGCTCGAACTGGCCCGTCTCGCCGACGGCGGTGGGCCCGATCTCGTGGCGTGGAGCCGCGGCGGCCGGGTGCGCGTGTCGCTGCGCCGCGGCGGCGCGTACCGGACGGAGCTCCTGCCGGCATCCTTCCCGCGCAGGCGCGTCCTCGGCGGGGGCGTCGCCGGCCGCCGCGTGGTGCTGGTGCTGGGTGACGCCTCGGCGGCGACGGTGGCGGTGCGGTCCGCGACGGGCCGGTGGCGCGCCGTGTCCCTGCCCGGGCCGGCGGCCGGCCGGTCCGCGATGCGCGTCGCCGTGTCGGAGGGGTCGGGCCGGGTCGTCGCCGCCTGGGCACAGGGACCCCTCGGTCCGCAGCAGGCGGTGCTGGCGGCCGTATGGACCCCCGCGACCGGCGCCTGGTCCGCACCGCGGACCCTGGTGCCCGCCGGAAGCTTCGGAGCACCCGTCCCGGGCGACGTGACGATCAACCGGCGCGGCGCCGCCGTGGTGCGGATCGGCCGCGCCTCCGCATACGCCGACGCGTTCCTGCCGGCCCCCGAGCCGCGCATCCACGTCATCGACGCCCGCGCCGTCACGTGGCGCGCCGCCCCCGGGGTCCCGCCGGGCCCCTCCGGCCTCGCGCCCGACGGGACGGTGCTGCACGCGTGGACCGAGCGGGTGACCGAGGGGACGGGCCGCATCATGGAGGCCGAGCTCCCGCCCGGCGCGGTGACGTGGAGCACGCCGGTGGAGGTGGCCCGCATCACGACCGGCGACATCGAGCAGCTCTCCGGCGTGGAGGCGATCGCGGCGGCGGAGAACGGACGCGTCGCGATCATCGCGGAGATCAACCCGGGCCCGGCGCCGGACGAGCACCACGCGTACAGCCGCCTTCCCGGCTCGGCCGCCTGGACGCGGGCTGACCTGGCGGCCTCCACCTACGGGGATGTCCGGCTCATCCCGGGCCGGCAGCGGCTCGCCGCGACGTGGGACGCCGACTCCTCGCTGTCGGCGCTCCCGGAGGCGGACCTCATCCCCCGGTAGCGGTCAGTCCGGCAGGGAGGGGAAGCGGATGTCCGCCTCGTCGAACGGGACGGGGCGGCCCGCGACCGGGATGAGGCGCCGCTTGGGGGTGTCCCCGGCGTCGATGCGGGACCGGCAGGCGTCGCACACCGGCACCGGCTGCGGACGGCCGTCCAGGCGGGCCACGGCGAAGGCCGGCCCGTGCGCCGGGTCGACCGAGCACAGGCCCAGGAACGGGTTGTCCATGGGCATGGGCTTGCCCAGGTCGTCACCGGCCCGCTGGATGCGCTCCAGCGCGCGACGCACGCGCAGCAGGGCGCGGTCATGGTCGTCCGGGCCGTTCCCGGCGACCGCGGCGGCGGCCTCGTCGTGATCCGCGCGGGCACCGGCGAGGAGGTCCGCGGCCCGTGGCGGCAGCTCGCCGCCGTCGTCCAGGATGCCGATGCGCGCCGCCACCGCGTCCAGGCACACGCGCAGCCGCGCCCGTGTCTCGGAGGCCGTCGCCCGTGCCTTGCGCTGCTCGCGCCGCAGGCCCCATGAGATCGCCCACGCCCCGCCCAGCAGCGTGAGGCCGATGAGGACCAGGAGCTCCCGGATGCCGGACCGCGTGGCCGGCGGCGGCGGCAGCGCGATCTCCGATGCCGCGATGAGGCGCTGCGTGGGGCTGGTGAGCTCGTCCACCTTCCCCGCCCGGAACGCCCCGCGCAGGCTGTCCGCGCTGCGCGGCCCGGCGGCGCCCACGGGCCCGGTGGGGGTGGTCACCACCACCGTGCCGTCGAACGCCAGGCGTGCGCGGATGCGGGCGGCGTACGTGAAGGGGTCCTCACCGGTGATGGGCGGCACCAGCGCCATCTTCACCTCGAAGCCGCGCTTGCGGAGCTCCGCGGTCTTCGACGCGAGGCGCTGCTCGATGTCGCCGGCGAAGTCCCCCATCTGCCCGCGGCTGGCGTAGACGGATCCCGCCGACAGCGTCGCGAGGACCTTCGCGTCCTCCGAGGTCGCGGCGATCCCGGTGCCGGGGACGAGGCACAGGGAGGCGATGGCGGCCGCGCAGGCGAGCAGCGCGAGACGGATGGCCCGCATCCCGGCGGTCAGACCGGCTCGGGACGGACGGCGGGCAGCGGCGCGCGCACCCGGGACGCGAGACGCGACAGCGCGCCCGGGACGCGCCCGGGCTCCAGGCCGCCCAGGTCCAGGCGCATCAGCGACACCTGGCCGTCGGCGCGCACCGGCTGGAACCCGAAGCGCTGGAGGTAGCTGCGATCGAAGAGCGTCTGGTGGGCGCTGAAGCGCTCGGCCAGCGACACGTCGTCGGAGTACCGCAGCGCGAAGGCGTCCGCGGAGGGCAGCCCCCGTGCCTTCAGGTCCGCCAGGGCCTCCAGCAGCAGCCGCTCGAAGGTGCCGACCCGGTCGACACCCTCCAGGTACGCGCAGGTGATGAGCGCCCCGCCGCGCGCGGGCGGCCCCGCCGGCAGCACCCTCGCCCGGGGGAACGCCGGGGCCGGGCCGTACTGGATCATCCCCCGCAGATCGGCCCCGTCGTTCACCACGCGGCCCCACGGGCCGAACGAGCGCTCGACGCCGCCCATCCACCGGTGCTTCGCGCGGGAGTCGCACACGTCCCGCGGGTGCTGCCAGAACACGCAGTCCACACAGCAGGCGGGGAGGTCGGACCTCGTCGCTCCGGTGAGGGGCAGGATTCGGCTCACCCGGGGATTGTAGGAGAGACACGCGCGGGGGATCGCGGGGCGCCGTCGGCCGGCATCACCTAGTGGACCAGCGCACCCACCGGGACCGGGGCATCGGCATCCTCGTCGTCGGGGGGTGCCGGCTTGTGCTTGGGCAGCATCGCGACCGCGAAGACGAAGGCGACCACCACGAGGGCGAACGCCCACCAGAACGTGGACGCGAACGCGTCGGCCATGGGCCCGGCGATGCGGGCATGCACCTCGGCGGGCACCGCCGCGGCCGCGCCGATGCCGCCGCCGCCCCCCGGCAGCCGGTCGGCCAGCGCGTTGGCGAGCAGCACGCTCAGGACGGCGGTGCCGACCGACGCCGCCACCTGCTGATCGATGTTGAGGGTGGTGCTGGCCCGCGCGACGGCGGCCCGGCGGAGCGTCTGCATCGCGCCGGAGAACAGGGGCATCATGGTCGCGCCCATCCCCAGTCCCATCACGAACAGCGCGACCCCGAGCATCCAGTACGAGGTGTCGGCCTCGACCTGGGTGAGCGCCAGGAACGACGCGCCGACGAGCGCGAGCCCGACCGGCGCGATGCGCCCCACCCCGGTCCGGTCCGTCAGCCGCCCCGCGATCGGCATCGTGATCATCGCCCCGAGGCCCTGCGGGGCGAGCAGCAGCCCGGTGGCGGTCGCCGACTCCAGCCGCACGGACTGCAGGTAGAGGGGCATCAGCAGCATCCCGCCGAACACCGCGACGGCCATGAGGGCCAGCGTGGCCAGCGACACGGCGAACGTCCGGTTCCGGAACAGCCGCAGGTCGATGAGCGGGGTCGGCGCCCGCAGCGCGTGGCGGACGAACAGCGCGAGCAGCGCGAACCCCGCGAGGATCGGGCCGAGCACCCGCGCCGTACCGAACCCGCCGGCCGCCGGCGACTCCGCGAGGCCGTAGATGACCGCGGCCAGGCCGGGAGAGAGCAGGGCGAGCCCCATCCAGTCGAGCCGCTCCTCGACGCGGGGCACGTCCTTGGCGAGCACGCGACCGGCCATCAGCAGGGCGAGGGCCCCCACCGGGATGTTGATGAAGAAGATCCACCGCCACGAGAGGTCGTCGACGAGCCAGCCGCCGAGGATCGGCCCGAACACCGGGCCCAGCAGCATCGGCACGCCGATGATCGCCATCACGCGGCCCACGCGGTCGGGCCCGGCGGCGCGGGTGAGGATCGTCATGCCGGCCGGCATGATCATGCCGCCGCCCAGGCCCTGCAGGACGCGGAACGCGATGAGCGACTCGGCCGACCACGCGAGGCCCGACAGGGCTGAGCCCAGCGCGAACAGGGCGATCGAGGTCATGTACAGCCGCTTGGTGCCGAAGCGGTCGGCGGCCCAGCCGGACAGGGGGATGACCGTGGCGAGCGCCAGCGTGTAGCCGGTCGCCACCCACTGGATCGTGGTCAGCTCAGTCCCGAAGTCGGCGGCGAGCGTGTTGATGGCGACGTTGACGACGGTGACGTCGAGGATGGCCATGATCCCGCCGAGCACCACCACCCAGGCGATGGCCATGACCTCCCGGTCGATGCCCGACCCGCGGGCGGGGGTCGGCGTGGCGAGGGGCTGGGAGGCGGGGGGCGGCGTCGGCATTCGAGCACCCTAGCACGAAAGTGGATGACCGCCCTCCGCTTCCTGACACGGCGGCGGCGATACGATCCGGGTCGTCCATGGCCACCGGGGAATCACTGCGACGCGACGCCGTCCGCAACCGCGGCCGGATCCTCGCGGCCGCGCGGCTCCTGTTCGCCGAGCGCGGCCTGCACGTCACGATGGACGAGATCGCGCGCGAGGCGGGCGTCGGCGTCGGCACCGTGTACCGGCGGTTCCCCAACCGCGACGCGCTGATCGCCACGCTGTTCGAGGAGCGGCTCCAGGAGTACGTCGCGAACGCCGAGGAGGCCGCCGCCCACCCCGACCCCGGGGAGGCGCTGGAGACCCTCCTGGAGCGGACGATCGAGATGCAGGCGGTCGACCGCGGCCTGCACGAGCTGCTGGTGGGCGACGCGGAGGCCCACGAGCGCCTGGCGCGGACCCGGAACGACCTGCGCCCGGTGATCGAGGACCTCCTGCGACGGGCGCACCGCAGCGGCGCGCTGCGCCCCGATGTCGCGATCACCGACCTGCCGGTGCTCGGCCTCATGCTCCGGGAGGTCGTGGACTTCAGCCACGACGTCGCCCCCCAGCTGTGGCGCAGGTACCTCGCGATCCTGCTCGACGGCATCCGCAGCACCGGCCGGCCGCTCCCGCAGCCGGCGCTCGCGCAGGACCAGCTCGAGGCGGCGATGTCCTGCCACAAACCGCGCCGTCCCTGACCGCGGGGCCCCCGAGGCGCCACGACCGCGAGGGACGCGCACCGGCGAGGCCCGCTCGATCAGGAGGCCGGGATGGGACGGTAGGCGTGGAGGACGGCGCCGGTGCCGAAGAGCCTGGTGTCGAGGAGCTCGAGGGTGCCCGCGCTGGCGGCGCGGAACAGGGGCTCGCCGCCGCCCTTGATGACGGGGCAGGTGCAGATCCGGTACTCGTCGAGCAGGTCGGCGGCGGCGAGGGCGTCGGTCAGTCGGCCGGTGCCCCAGATCATGATGTCGCCGCCCTCTGCCTGCTTCAGCCGGCGGACATCCTCGAGGAGGTCGGCGCCGGCGATGACCACGGTCGGATCCCACGCCGTGGTGTCGACGGGTCGGGAGGCGACGACATGCTTGGTGATCGAGTTGACGTGGTCGGAGAAGGGGTCGCCACTCCTGGTGGGCCAGGCCTGCGCCATGCCCTCGTAGGTGACGCGGCCGAGCAGCAGCGCGTCGGCGGCGAGCGCCATCTTGAGTGCGTAGTCCCGGAACTCCTCGGTGGCGTACTGGAACGACCAGTCCTGCGGGTCGTCGATATAGCCATCAAGCGTGGCGTGGGTGAAGTTGATGATCTTGCGCTGTCCCATCACATGCCTCCTCATGGGTCCGGGCGTGCTGCGAGCCCCTGTGCCTCGTAGGGACCGACGAACCGGCCCGAACTCATCGCCGGGGCGACCTCACCGTTCTCCGCGCGCCGTCCCCGAACGCAACGAGGGGCCGCCTCACGGCGGCCCCTCGGGCGCTGCACGGGGTGTCGGGCGGCGTCAGCCTCCGACGACCTGCAGGACCTTGTCGACCGGGACCATGTGACGCTTCCAGTCCATGATCTTGCTGTCGATGCCGAGCGCCAGGCCGATGAGCTGCGGGAGGTGCAGCACCGGCATGTTGTACTCGGTGCCGTTCGCCGCCTCCGCCTTGCGCTGGTACGCGTCCATCGCCAGGTGGCACAGCGGGCACGGCGTGACCATGCAGTCCGCGCCGGCGTCGCGGGCCTGCGACAGGGCGACGTGCGACTCCTTCAAGGCGACCGCCTCGCGGGCGAGGAGGATCGGGAACCCGCAGCACCGGGACTTCGCCTCGTAGTCGGCGACCTCGCCGCCCAGGGCGACGATGAGCCGCTCCAGGGACTGCGGCTGGTCCGGGTCCTCGAAGCCCATCACCGACGACGGCCGCAGCAGCTGGCACCCGTAGTACGGGGCCACGCGCAGGCCGTTCAGGCCCTTCGGGCCCTGCTTCTCCAGGAGGGACAGGCCCTCCTCCGTGGCGAGGTACCACAGGAGGTGCGTGACCTCGCGGGTGCCCTCGTACGGACGCGCGCCGGCCTTCACCAGCTCCGCGTTGACGCTCTCGAGCAGCCGCGGGTCGTCCTTGACCAGCTTGTTCGCCCGCCGCAGGTTGAGCGTGCAGACGTTGCAGATGGTCATGATGTCGACGCCCATCTCCTCCGCCTGGGAGAGGATGCGGATGTTGAGCGTGAGGTACAGGTTGGGCTTGGCCTCGGCGATGTCGCCGGCGCCGCAGCACGTGGCCGCGGGCATCGGCAGCAGCTCGATGTCGAGCATGGGCGCCAGCGCCTTCGTCGTCTTGTTGAGCTCCTTGGAGGAGAACTCGGCGACGCAGCCGGGGTAGTAGGCGAACTGCCGGGCCACTAGATCGTCTCCTTGACGTTCTTCATGAGCTTCTTGACCTCGCCGAGCCGCTTCACCTTGTGCGGGATCGGCGACGGGGCCTTGCCCTTGCTGAGCATCCGCAGGGCGAACGGCAGGTCCAGCTGCGACTTGACGGGGTTCGTGAACGGCACGAGCAACGTCTCGTTGAGCTTGCCGCCGGTGCGCATGGAGATGAGGAACGCCTTGGCGTGACGGGCGCCGGCGTCGGCCCAGCTGACGCCCTCGGCGAACGCGATGCCGCCGAGCTTCTCGATGGCGTCGCGCGGGTCCACGCCCTTGGGGCAGCGCTCGTTGCAGTACATGCAGCGGGTGCAGTCCCACACGCCGTGCTCACCGGAGTAGAGCTTGGCGCGGTGGTGCCGCTGCCCGTCGCGCTCGTCGCCCGCGAACCGGAAGCCCCAGGCGAGGGCGGCGGGGCCCACGAACTCCGGGTCGGCGGCGAGAGAGTTGCACTCCGAGTAGCAGGCGGCGCACAGGATGCACTTGCTCTCGTTGTAGATCTTCTGCATCGCCTCCTTCGAGACGATGCGCTCCTTCTCGGGCGCCGGCCCGTCGGGCACCAGGTACGGCTTCACCGACTTGAACTTGTCCCAGAAGGGGTCCATGTCGACGATGAGGTCCTTCAGGGGACGGAAGTTCCCGATGGGGTCCACCCGGACCGGCTGTCCCCCGCTCTGGGCCTTCACCTCCTCCACCTGCGTCATGCAGGCGAGGACCGTCTTGCCGTCCGCCTTGCAGGCGCAGGAGCCGCAGATCGCGGAGCGGCATGAATACCGCACGGCGAGGGTGCCGTCCTGCTCGTCCTGCAGGCGCAGGATCGCGTCGAGCAGGGTCAGGTCCTGGCCGTGCTCGAGGGTGAACGCCTGGCGGTACGGCTCCGGCCCGTCGTCGGGCTGGTACCGGAAGATGTCGAACGTGGTCGTGGGCATCAGTAGGACCTCACCTGCGGCTCGAACTTGGTGAACGTGACCTCGGAGTAGTCGAGGCGGATCTGGTCGTCCTGGAGGTACGACAGCGTGTGCTTCATCCAGTTCTCGTCGTCGCGCTCCGGGAAGTCCGTGCGGGAGTGCGCGCCGCGGGACTCGGTGCGGGCGACGGCCCCGGTGACCATGCAGTCCGCGAGGTCCAGCAGGTAGCCCGTCTCGAGCGTGTGGATGAGGGACTGGTTGAAGGTGCGGCCCTTGTCGTCCACCACGCAGCCCTTGAAGCGCTCGCGGAGGTCGTCGACGACCACCTTCGCCTCCTTGAGCTGGTCGCCGGTGCGGAACACGCCGACCTTGTCCTGCATCACGTCGGCGAGCTGCTCCCGGATCTCGTGCTGCTTGGGGCCGTTCTCGCGGTCCAGCAGCTCGCGGAGCTTCGCCTCGTATTGCAGGGCGGCCTCCGGCGTGGCCTGGATGCCCTTGCCGTTGAACTCCTGGGCGAACCCGGCCGCGGCCTTGCCGGTGCGGGCGCCGAACACGACGGCCTCCAGCAGCGAGTTGCCGCCCAGGCGGTTCGCGCCGTGCACCGACACGCAGGCGCACTCGCCGGCGGCGAACAGGCCGGGCATGTGCGGGGCGGCGCCCCAGCTGTCCACGTGCACGCCACCCATGTGGTAGTGCGCGCCGGGACGGATCGGGATGGGCGCGTCGATGGGGTCGACGCCGGCGAACGCCATGGCCAGCTCCCGGATCTGCGGGAGCCGCTCCATGATCTTCTCCTTGCCGAGGTGGCGCAGGTCGAGCAGCACGCAGCCGTCGACGCCCCGGCCCTCCATGATCTCGGTGGCCTCACCGCGGGACACGACGTCGCGGGAGGCGAGCTCGAGCTTGTTCGGAGCGTACTTGCTCATGAACCGGTCGCCGTCCTTGTTCAGGAGGATGCCGCCCTCGCCGCGGGCGCCCTCCGTGACCAGCACGCCGCTGGGGGAGAGCGTCGTGGGGTGGAACTGCATGAACTCCATGTCCTTCAGGGGCACGCCGGCGCGCAGCGCGAGGCTCATGCCGTCACCGGTGGAGGAGTGGGCGTTCGTGGAGGGGCGGTACACGCGGCCCGCGCCACCGGTGGCCAGCACCACGGCCTTCGCGCCGATCGTCTCGATGGTCCCGTGGACCATGTCGTACGCCACGACGCCGGAGCACCCGCCGTGATCGTCCTGGATGAGCTCCGTGACGAAGTACTCCTCGTACGTCGGGATGTCGTACTTCACGCACACCGTGTAGAGGGTGTGGAGGATGACCAGGCCCGTGAGGTCCGCGGCGTAGCAGGTGCGCGGGAACCCGGCGCCGCCGAACGGGCGCTGGGCGATCTTGCCGGTGGTCTCGTGGCGCGAGAACACGGCGCCCCAGTGCTCCAGCTGGATGATCTCGCCGGGCGCGTCGCCGCAGAGGATCTCGATCGCGTCCTGGTCGCCCAGGTAGTCGGATCCCTTCACGGTGTCGAAGGTGTGGTTGTCGGTGCTGTCGTCGGTCGCGTTGCCGAGCGCGGCGTTGATGCCGCCCTGGGCCGCGCCGGAGTGACTGCGCACCGGGTGCACCTTCGTCACGAGCGCGACGTCGACCCCGGCCTCGTGCGCGGCGATCGCCGCGCGCATCCCCGCCAGGCCGGCCCCGACGACGACGACGTCATGGGTGTGCAAGCTTCCGCCCCCCGCGTCCTGTCTAGTTGGTCCAAATGGACGTACTCCCGACCGCGGAATCTACCTGACTCAGGGCCTTCCGCCCCGGGACAACCGACCCTCTGAGCCCCTGATGCGGGGCATCCGTGGCGGGGCTGCGGAGGGGCCGCGCCGGACACTCCGCGGCCGGTGAACGCGGGGCGGGACGGCGAAGCAGGGTTCGGCCGTCCGGGTATACTCCGCCGGTCGTTCGCGGCCGGGCCCGACCCCCTCAGCGGTGCCCATTTCCGTCGGGGGCGCGCCGCATCGTCCGGCGCCCGTTCGACTACGCTCGTGAGCAGGGCCGCACGCAGGTCACGGTCGTCCACGCGGCCGACAGCATGAAGTGCACGGAGGGCCTGCCCTGAAGCATCGCGACGGGTCGCGACGGGGCGGGCATCGAGGAGCGGATCGTCGACAAGATGAACGAGGTGAACGCCTGATGAGTGTTCTGCGAGTCGCAGTCACCGGCGCGGCCGGCCAGATCGGTTACGCGCTGCTCCCCCGCATCGCCGCGGGTGAGATGTTCGGGAAGGACCAGCCCATCGAGCTGCGACTCCTGGAGATCCCGGTCGAGCAGGTCCAGAAGGCCCTCCAGGGGGTCGCGATGGAGCTGGACGACTGCGCCTTCCCGCTCCTCACGAAGCTCGTGTGCACCGACGACCCGCGGGCGGCGTTCGCCGACGCGGACTGGTGCCTGCTCGTGGGCTCCAAGCCCCGCGGGCCGGGGATGGAGCGCGCCGACCTCCTCAAGGACAACGGCAAGATCTTCATCGCGCAGGGTGACGCCATCGACGCGGTCGCCGCGGACGGCTGCACCTGCGTGGTGGTCGGCAACCCGTGCAACACCAACGCGATGATCGCCGCGTCCCGCTTCAAGCGGCTCCCGGCGTCCAGCATCACCGCGATGACCCGCCTGGACCAGAACCGCGCCGCGACCCAGCTCGCGCAGAAGGCCGGTCAGCCGGTCACCGCGGTCGACGACATCGTGATCTACGGCAACCACTCGCCCACGATGTTCGCGGACTTCTTCCACGCCACCATCGGCGGGAAGCCGGCCACCGAGGTCATCACCGACCACGCGTGGCTCAAGGAGGACTTCCTCCCCAAGGTCGGCAAGCGCGGCGCCGAGATCATCGCCGCCCGCGGCCTGTCCTCGGCGATGTCGGCGGCCAACGCCCTCATCGACCACGTGAAGTCGCTGCACACCCCGAGCGACGACGTGCACTCGATCGCGGTCCCCTCCGACGGCACGTACGGGTTCGCCGACGGCGTGTGGGCCTCGGTGCCGGTGAAGACCGTCGCCCCCGGCAGGTACGAGGTCCAGAAGGGCATCCAGCACGACGAGTTCGCGCAGGCCAAGATCGCCGCCTCCAACGAGGAGCTGGTCGGCGAGCGCGAGACGGTCGCCGAGCTGCGCTAGCCACCGAGAGGGGGCCGGGGAGGCGTCGCCTCCCCGGCCCCGTTCGCGTCTCCGGGGCCCCGTTCCGGGGGCCGCCGGACTACCAGACGGCGACGATGGCCACGGTGATCGCGAGCACCATCCCCTGGTGGAACGCGACCATGATCCCGGGGGCCTTGGGCCGCAGGTTCACGGAGTGGAAGAGCAGGAAGCCCACGAGGAACTGGGCGACCGACAGGTAGAAGGCCATCGGGTACGAGGGCATGAGCCACCCGAGGGTGGCCACCACCGACAGCGCCGAGACGACGTGCAACGCCACGACGAACTGCGGGAGGCGCTTCGGCACGTCGAACGCGCCGATGGGCTGCCCGAACCCGCGCTGACCGGTGGTCACGCCGCCCAGGAACACGGTGAGCAGCAGGGGGTGCAGGGCGCTCATCCTGTCCAGGTACAACCAGAACTCGACCGCCGGGACGTAGACCAGGCACAGGTAACAGAGGAACACGCCGTAGGCGAGCAGCCCGTGGACGCCGTGAACGATCGACGGCAGGCGGCCGGCGAGCACGTGCAGCGTGCCGATGCCGAGCAGCGCGGTCAGCACGATGAGCACCAGGCCGTTGATCGTGAGGATCCGGGCGCGAGGATCACCAGCGCCACCGCGATGAGCCCCACGAGCGTCGCCACGATGCGGTGCGCGGCCTCCGGGTCCCCGCGGACCAGCAGCACCAGGATGTTGCGCGTGTACGGCCAGTGGTGCCGAGCGACAGCCCGAAGCCGAAGCCCTCCACCAGGCTGCCGAGCAGGATCAGGATCGCGGCGAGCGCCGCCCCCGTGAGGGCCAGGCCGTCGACGACGGCCTCGGTCCCCGTCGCCGAGATCGTGAGGAAGTGGACGACGCCGGCGCACAGGGCGGCGATGACCGCGGCGACGACCAGCAGCCGGATGACCCGCACCGTCGTCGTGATCTCGCCGTCCACGACCGATGAGGCCGATCGGTCGCCGGGTCCGCCCGGGGTGATCGTCTGGATGGCGCCGGCATCATGCATTTTTTTCACCCGTGGTCGTGAGAAACGGCCGGGGTGCAGTACCGGGAAGCCGCAATCCCGCGGTTCGCGGCCGTCGATGCGCGCTCGCCTCAGCCCGGTGCGCAGTTGTTGCGCCTGCGCCGTCCCGACCTCCGCCAGAGACGTAGGTAGGCCTGGCAGGCCAACCTGACGTCCGGTGCCGAGGGGCGCGCGCATCGTGCGCGAGCGGAACGAAAGGATGTGGGAACCCACATTCCATGCGCCTGCGCCACCCGATTAGCCTCGGGGAACGTCACGTCGCCCGGAGGTGCTAGGTGAGTCCGTCTCCGAAGGTCCGCACCCGCCGGCGCCTTCTGGTCGGGGGCGCCATTGCGCTCGGGCTGGGATGGGCCGCCGCGCCCGCAGCCGGCGTCGCGTTCGTGGGTTTCAACCCCGGTACCGGGGTCCTTGTGGTTCAAGTCATCGACGGCCCCGACGCCGACAACGACGTCGCGTTCGGCGTCGAGTCCCGCCCCCGGTTCACGCTGCAGGAGGGCGAGCAGTTCACGGAGCGACGCGTCGACGTCACCTCCACAAGCCCGAACACCTTCGACACCAACGACACGGACTGCGCCCTGGCGCTGCTCCAACGGGACCGGGTGGAATGCCCGCGGACGCTCGGCGTCGGGGTCCATGCCACGATCGTCCTGCGCGGTGGCGATGACGTCGTCCGACTGCGGGACAAGGGGGAGAGCGCCTTCGGCGGAGGATGCCCGCTCGACCCGGCCACGCCTTTCCCAGACACCGCATTCTCGGACGCCGACGTGACGCTGGGCGGTGGGGACGACGTGCTCGAGGTGCCCGAGAGATGCCCCGACGGCCTCACCGGCCTGGAGTGGACCGTGCGCGCCGAGGGTGGTGATGGCGCGGACACGCTGCGGGGCGGTGCGAGGGACGACACCCTCCTGGGCGGATCGGGCCGCAACACCCTGACCGGCAACGACGGGGCCGACACCATCCGCGGCGGCGACGATGTCGACGTGATCGACGGGGGCCCCGGAGGGGACACGATCCGACCCGGGAAGGGCGACGACGTTGCCGACGGAGGGGCGGGCGCCGATACCTTCATCGCCGGCGTCCAGGGTGGCGGCGCGGACGTGTACCGGGGCGGGCCGGACGACGACACGATCAACTACGGCCTTGCCTCCGGCGTGAGCGTGACGCTGGACCCCGCGGACGACAGCCCGGACGGCGAGCCCGGGGAGGGCGACACCATCCAGGACGTCGAGAACGCGACGGGCGGCGCCGGGGACGACACGCTCGCGGGCACATCCGGCCCCAACGTCCTCAAGGGGGCCCCAGGCGCCGACAGCCTCGATGGTCGCGGCGGGCCGGACACCCTTATCGGCGGCGACGGTGCCGACGTGCTGCTCGGCGGTCCGGGCGGGGACACCATCGACGCTCGCGAGGGCGCCGCCGACGAGCGCATTGACTGCGGTCCCGGGAACGACATCCTCTACGGCGATCTGGCCGACCTCAAGCCGTCCCGCGGCGCGTTCCCACGGGTGACCGGGTGCGAGGATGCCTCGTTCTTCGCGGTCGACGACGGCCCGCCGGCCCGCATCGGAACCCGCACCGTGCGACGCGGCGCCGACGGCCGGGTGCGCATCGCGCTCCGCTGCCCGGCGGACGCCCGCGTCGCATGCGCCGGAAGTCTCCGGCTGCTGGGCCCCGCCACGGCATCCCGCGTCCTCGCCGAGGGCCGCTACCGGTTCCGTCTCGGGACCTCCGGGATCGTCGCCCTTGCCCTTCCGGCCGACGCGCGGGGCCGGGTGGTCGCGGTCACCGAGGAGCGGGGCCGCTCCAGGAAGGGCCCCAGGAGCTTCACCCGCTCGATCGTCGTGCGCTGATGCCACGCCGCTCGACCCGACAGACCGACACGCACGCTCGCACCGCTGAGTGCGGGACCGGCCCCCCGCCACTAGGATCGGACGCGTCCTCGGGGGGAGGCGGTTCTTGGATTCCGGCCCATCGAAGGAACCTGAGCCCGTGCTCGGTCGCCGACCGGAGCTCGCGGCGATCGAACGGCTCGGGCACCCCGGGGGGCCGGTGCGGGCGCTCTGCTTCGAGGGACCGGCGGGGATCGGGAAGACGACGCTGCTGGAGGCCGGCGCCCGGACGCTCCGAAGCCGGGGGTATCTGGTTCTCGAGACCCGTCCGACGGAACGGGAGGCCGAGCTCCCGCTGTGCGGTCTGCTGGATCTCCTCGACGCGGTGGGGCCCCCGTGGCCGGCCCGGCTATCGCCCGGCGTGTGCGGCATCCTCGACGCGACGCTCCAGCGGTCACCGCCCGCGGAGCAGGCGAGCCGACTGACCCTCGCTCGCTCGGTGCTCAGTGCCTTCGCGGCGGCCTCCGAAACCGCACCCGTGGCGGTCGTGGTGGACGACCTCCAGTGGCTCGACACTCCCACCATGGTCATTCTGGAGTACGTCCTCCGTCGTCACGGCGCGGCCCGTGTGCTCCTGGCGATCAGAAACAGCCGGGGTGATTCCCTGCCACTGGGCCTGGACCGGACACCGCGGTTCGGCGTGGAGCGCATCGTCCTCGAGCCGCTGCCGCAACGCATCCTCGGACGGCTCATCGCCGAGCGGCTCGGGCGCGACCTGCCGGCTCCGATGCTCAGCGAGCTGCACCGGGTGGCCGGCGGGAACCCCTATCACTCGCTGGAGATCGTGCGGGCTCTCTCCGGCCTGGAGCAGCCGCTGGACCGGGTCGGCCACCTCCCGGTTCCCTCGGGCATCGCGCAGCTTCTCGATCTCCGGCTCCGCGCGCTCACCCCGCACGCCATGCGCGCAGTGCTGGTGGCGGCACTGGTCTCCGCCATGACCGTCGGGCTGATCGAGCGCCTCACCGAATCGCTGGATGGACTCGAGGAAGCGATCCTGGCCGGAATCATCAGGCGCGAGGGCGACGTCCTGAGGCTCGACCACCCCCTGCTCGCAGCGGCCGCGCTTCACGCGGCGACCCCCTCGGAGATCCGCGCGACCCATCTCCTGCTCGCCGAACACGGCGCCGGTGCATCCCGCGCCATCCATCTCGCCCTGGCGACGTCCGCCCCCGACGAGGAGATCGCCCGGGAGGTCGCCGCGGCCGCCAACGCCGCGCGACGGCTGGCGGCCCACGACCATGCGGCCGAACTCGGCGAGCACGCACTGCGGCTCACGCCGGACACCAGCCCGAGACGGGCCTCGCGGGCAGCCGAGGCGGCGCAGCACCTCGTCGCGGCGGGCCGCTTCGAACGCGCCCGCGAACTGCTCGCGGGCGCCGCACACCGGATCCCCGCCGGACCCGCAAAGGGCGCGCTCGACTACGCGGAGGCCCTCGTCTGCTATCGGGCGGACAACCTCCGCGACGCGGTCTCCCTGCTGGCATCGGCGGCGCACCACAGCGCGGGCGACCCTGCGCTGAGCGCGAAGGTGGCCCATGCCCGGGCATTCATGGCCACGGGCCACGCCGGCACGGAGGAGTGCCTCCGGCTCGCCAAGGCAGCGCTCGCAGCGGCTGAACGCACCGGTGACGCCCCGGCCGTCTCGTTGGGACTGACGAGGATGGCGGTCGCCGAGTTCCTGTCGGGGGGCGGGTACGAGCGCGATGCGTTCGAGACGGCGCTGGCCTCCGAGGACCACCTCGAGGACGTGCTTCCGGAGTGGCTTCCGAGCCTCTGGTACGCGTGCAACGCCGGCTTCGCCGACGACATCGACACGGCACGGCGCATCTTCCGTTCCCGACTTCGCCCACGGATCGACCGCGACGGCGAGCTCGCCTTCCCGCTGCTGGCGTTCCAGGCGCAGTTCGAGTGCTTCGCGGGCGACTGGGAAGCCGCCGACCGACTCGCGGACGAAGGCGTCGAACTGGGCTTCCTCGATGAGTTCCCACTTCGGCGGTCGATGGCGCTCGGGGGCCGTGCCCTGATCGACGCCCACCTCGGACGGGTCGACACCGCGCGCGCAGCGGGTCGGGAAGGCCTGGCGCTCGCCGAGCGCTATGGCGCCGGGCAGCCCCTGATGCTGAACCACTGGGCCCTGGGGTTCCTCGAGCAGTCGCTGGGCAATGTGGCCGCCGCGATCGACCACCTCGGTCCCCTCGCGCAGACGGCCTGGCAGGTGGGGTTTCGGGAACCGGGTCTCGTCCGGTTCGTGCCGGACGCGATCGAGGCCCTCATCCAACTGGGCAACCGCGCCGAGGCGCACCGGTTGCTCGATGACTTCGCATCCGCCGCCCGGAGTGCCGGGCGGGTGTCGATGATGGCGGCGGCGTACCGCTGCCGGGCGCTGCTCGCCGGCGCCTCGGGCGAGGACGACGAGGCGGAGGCGGCCGTTCGAGAGGCACTCGGATACCACGAGCGGATCGCGCAGCCGTTTGAGCGGGCGCGCACGCTGCTGGCGGGCGGATGCCTCGCTCGCGCAGCGGGCAGGAGGGGCGACGCGCGGCGTCGCCTGGACGCCTCGCTCGCCACGTTCGAGGCCCTCGGCGCGCAGCTGTACGCGATGCGGACGAGAACTGAACTCGCACACATCCCGGGCCGGCGACGGCAGCCGCCCAATGGTGCGCTGACCGAGGCCGAGCGCCGTATCGCCTCACTCGCCCTCCGGGGCCTCACGAACCGCCAGATCGCCGAGACGCTGTTCGTGAGCGTGAGGACGGTGGAGGCGAACCTCGGGCGGGTCTATGCGAAACGGGGTATCCGGTCACGGGCCGAACTCGCGAAGGCCCTCGGAGACGCCGACTGACGCGAGGCTCAGCGCAGGCGAATGACCGCGGCCACCCGCTCCTCCTGCTGCCGGCCCCGGTCATCGCGTCCCTGGAGCCCGACGGTCAGGAGGCGTCCCCGCAGCGCACGCGCCGGGATCACGCCGAGCCGGAGCACCACCCGCCGCGAGGACGGGCTGAACCTGACCACGCTGGTGCGGGCGAGGTCGACACCGAGGGCACCGGCGGTGACGACGCCATCCGAATCAGGGTGTCCGTAGCTGTCGCGGCCGGCCGCGATGACCCGGACGACATCGTCGTTCTGGCTGAAGCGGATGATCCCGATACGGGCACCCCGCGACCGCACGACCAGGTCGACCCGGTCCAGATCGGTCCACCGGCGTGGCGTGCGCCACGCGATCTCGAGGGGGAGGACCCGCCCAATCCTCGCGACGCGAGGCGCCCTGACGTTGAAGGTGCCCACCGGCGAGGGCGCAACCCGTCGGCCGCGAGGACCGGCGGCGGCTGACACCGTTTCGACCAGGGGCCCGCCACGCGCCGAGCATCCGGCACCCGGGGCACAGGCCCGCACCTCGAAGCCCCACTCGCCCGGCTCGGGCAGCGTGAGGGTTGTCGATGTGGACTGGGTCTCAACCTCACCGCCCTGGGAGAGGACGGTGCACGACGCGAGCCCATCGGCGCAGCCGGCGCCGAACCGGCCGAAGCTCACCCGATAGCGGACGCCAGACGGCGTGTTGAGGCCGGGCGTCCAGGCGATGCGGATCGCGGGATCGCCGGAGGCGGCCGGAACGCCGGTCAGCGGCAGCCGCCGCACATCCGTAGGAGTACCGGGCTTCCTGGACGCGACGGTCACGGCGTTGGAGAAGGGGCCGCAGTACACGCCGGGGAACTGCCCTGGGTCGAGGCGGCGGCACGCCTGCACACGCACCGTGAACTCGCCCTCCGGCTCGTCGACCGTGAACCGGCGACGCGTCTGATCCGACTCGAACGTGATGCCGCTCGCGGGATTCAGCGAGTTGAACGTGCGTGTGTTCCCGGTCGGCGGATCCAGCTCGAGATGCCACACCGTCCCGGGGACCGGGCGCTCGTCCGGGTCGCGGAACTCCACGCCCAGCAGCGGCGAGGTGTCGGTGAAACTCACCGTGAATCGTCCGTTCCCGGCCTGGTCGACTTGGAGGGCAGCCGGCCGGAACCGCATGCGCATCTGCTGCTCGATCTGTCCGGCGATGGCCCTCGCCCGGTTGGCGAAGCCGGCCTCGTTGGGATGCGCGAAGCCCGGGGAGACCACCGCGCCCGGCAGCACGATCGCGGCGCCCAACTGGTCGAAGGCGAACAGGCCCTCGTCGCCCTGAATCCTCAGAGCATCGGCGTAGGTCCGGAAGAACGACTCATCATCCGCGCACACGCCGTGGTCGCGGAAGTCGTCGAACATGCCCGGCAGGAAGATCCAGCCGTTCCGTTCGGACGCCCGGCCCATCGCGGCGTTGATCGCGCTGAGCACCGACTCCATCGCCGCCGACTCCCCGAGCGATGCGGTGTTGTAGAAGAGGACGCCCGTCTGGGTTCCGTCGCAGAAGTCCTGTGGGTTGACGTCCGGCCGGTCCGGGGGCGGGTCATCGTGCATGGCGTTCGGCAGGGCGGTGAGATACACCTCGTCCGGGCGGGCGTCCGCGAGTCCCTCCGTACCGGAGACTGGAATCGCCGCCCCGCGAAGCGACGCCTGAAGCGCCGCGTATCGGCTGGAGAACCGGGCTTGGGCCTGCACCGACGGCAGCGCCGGGAGCTGATCCTGCGTGCGCTCGACGACGTCGGTGAGCAGCTGATTGTCTGAGCAGTCGTCATCGGGGAACACCTGCAGGAGGCACTGGATGACCATCTGGTCGAATTGCCCGTCGTTGCCGCCGATGTTCATGACGACGGCATCGACGCCGCCACCGTGCGCATCCACGTAGCGCTCGAGCGCCGTGAGCTGGGCCGGGAGGTTCGCCGCACCCTGGGGCGCCTCCGGCCCGACGAAGGGCCCAACGAGACCTCGCACGACCTTGGCGCCGCCGCAGGCGAAGTCGAGCACCTCGACACGGACGTTGGGGAAGCGGTCGGCGAGGAGCATCCCGGCGTGGGCTCCGGGCCCTTTGCTGGAACGGTGGCACCGGCGGGCGTCGTCCTGCCACCCGGGGTCGTCCTGCTGCGGGAACACCGCGTCGCGATCCGGGAACCAGGAATCGGGGCTCCACCATACCTCCGAACGGCATCCCGGCGCCGGGATGCACTCGGCCGCGACCAGGTCGCCGCCCAGCGAGTGCCGGCCGTGCACGTCCGGTGATCCCTCCCCCGACGCATAGGAGTCCCCGAGCACGGCGATGACGAACCTGGGGCGGGTATCCGCTCCCTGGGCAAGGGCGAGCCCGTTGCCTCCGAAGCCGAGTGTCAGCAGCGTCGCGCAGGCGCTGCGGGCGATGCGCGCGCGGCGCCCGCCTGCCATTCGGTGCGACGTTTCCATGGACCGACGCTACGGCAGCTCACGGCGACCGATCGATGTGGCTTCCCACACACTCTTGCGCGAAGCTCGTCACGCCCGGCCGCCCGTGCGCAGTTCGACGGCGACGTCAGTCGGCGGCGACCTCCGGCGGCACCGGAACCGGCTTTCCGTCCCGGCCGACGGCCACGAGCGTGAAGTGCCCCTGCACGCACAGCTCGCGGGTGCCGTCCTCCAGGCGCTCCCGCCACACGTCCACCTGGACGCGCAGGCTGGTGCGGCCCACGGAGACGACCTGGGCGTCCACCTCCACCAGGTCGCCCTGCCGGATGGGCTCCCGGAACGCGATCTCCTCCATCGCGGCGGTCACGACGCCGCCGCGCACGCGGCGCATCGCGGCGTAGGCCGCGGCCTTGTCCATCCACCCCACCAGGGTGCCGGCGAACAGGGTGCCCAGGGAGTTGGTGTCCTGGGGGAAGACGGACTGCAGGATGCTCGCCCGCATGCGGGGTCCCTCCTGGGGTGGCCGGTGGCTGCTGCGGGGTAGCGTACGTGTGATGTCGTTCCCGCCGCCGGTGATCCGCGAGGCGACCGTCGCGGACGCGGCGGCCATCGCCCGCGTGCACGTCGCGTCGTGGGCGGTGGCGTACCGGGGCCTCGTGCCGCGCGCCGTGCAGGCGTCGACCACGGTGGGGGTCCGCACGGTGCAGTGGCGGCCCATCCTGTCCGGGGACGCCGCGTACCCCGGGTCCACGAACCTCGTGGCCCTGGTGGACGGGGAGATCGCGGGGTTCGCGTGCCACGGGCCATCGCGGGCGGACCTGTGGCCGCCGCCCAGCGCCGGCGGCGAGCTGTACGCCCTGTATGCGCAGCCGTCGGCGTGGGGTCGCGGGGTGGGGCGCGCCCTCATGGACGCATCCGTCACGGGCCTGCGCGACGCCGGACATGCGGACGCCCTGCTGTGGGTGCTGCGCGGCAACGAACGGGCGCGGCGGTTCTACGAGCGCATGGGGTGGGTCACCGACGGCGGCCTGCGGGAGCAGGAGTCCGAGCGCCTGCCGGTGCCGGCCGTCCGGTACGCCAGGGGCCTGTGAGCGGCCTCGTCGTCCGGGCGGCCACGGCGGCGGACGCCGCGGGCATCGCGCGCGTGCAGATCGACGGCTGGCGGTTCGCGTACCGCGGCCTGGTGCCGCGGCGCATGCTGGACACCATGGACCTCACCGAGCGCACCGCCCGCTGGGTGGAGCTCGTGGCCGGCGGCCGCGTCATCCCGGGGGGTCGCGACCTGGTGGCCGTGCGGGACGGCGAGGTGTGCGGCTTCGCGTGCACCGGGCCGGTGCGACCCCAGGACGGCCATCCGACGGACGCGACCGGCGAGCTCTACGCGTTGTACGCCGCGCCCCGGCGCATCGGCACGGGCGTGGGCCGGGCACTCCTGGCGGAGGCCGTCGGGCTGATGCGCGGGGACGGTCACGCGGCGGCGGTGCTGTGGGTGTTCCGCGGCAACGCCCGTGCCAGGCGGTTCTACGCGCGGGCCGGATGGACGCCGGACGGCGCCGACCAGGCGATGGACGCCCTCGAGGCCCCGCAGGTGCGGTACCGGCGCGACCTCTAGTCGTCCTCGTCCAGCAGGTTCCGCATCGCGATGATCTCGGCGCGCCGGTGCGAGGTGAGGTACTCCGGCGATCCCAGATGGACGTCCTCGCCCGCCCGGTGCCGCGTCCCGGTCGCCTCGAGGAGCGTCGTGGCGCGCTGGGTGGGCATGGCCGTGAGCCCGAGATGCCGGGCGATCGCCGTCGCGGTGATGCCGCCCCGCCGCCCGACGACGTGGTTCGCCATGCCGATGATCCAGACCACCGCGGCGGCGGCGGTCTCCGCGCGCGCCCGGCGGCGGAACACGTTCGGGTCGTCGCGTGCGACGGCGGCCAGGTACCTGCGGGCGGCGGTGCGGCACTCGGCGTCGAGGAGCGCGTCGCAGCACCCGTCGGTCAGGGTCAGCACCTCCTCCACGGCGCCCCGGATGTCGTGGGGGACGCCATCCCAGCGGAACGGCTCGTCGGGAAGCGGATCGGTGCGGAGGGCCCGGAGCGCCGCCGCATCACCGACGGCGTCACGCAACCCGCCGCGCAGGATCGCGTCGAAGTCCCACTCGTCGTCGCCGCCCGTCACGTGGCGGGGATCGTCCGGCGCGATGGCGCCCATCGCGCCCAGGATCGCCATGGGACCCTGCAACCGCGGCGACGCGACGATGTCCAGGTACTCGGGCGTGAGCTCGCCGACCATCGCGAGCGTGTCCGCGGTGAGGTGCGCGGGGACGCCACGTTCCTCGTGGCAGAACCGGGCGAAGGCGGCGATCACCTCCGGGGCGAGGGACAGGAACCCCGCCTCGGCGATGATCTTCCGCGGGAGCCAGTCCAGCATGAGGATCTCCACCGACGACGGGCTCCACCGCAGCGGGTCGCCCGGGCCGTAGTCGGTGCCGAACCACAGGATCGAACGCAGCAGGTCGCGTCCGTCGGGCGTGTCCACGCCGCGGCCGTTCGGGGACCGCAGGAACCGCTGGGTCAGTGCCTCAAGCTCACGCTCGGTCCACTCCGGCCGGACGTAGCCGGTTCCGCCCTCGGGCAGCATCCGGCAGATCCACTCGACCGCCGGCCTGGCCGCGGGCCACGTGTCAGAGGTGAACCGCGGGAGGGTGATGGCGCCCGCGGCGATGGCCTCCTCCATCCGGGCCCGGGCCTCCGCCGGCTCGAGGGGCCGGGTGGCGGTGTCCTGGTCGGAGACCGCCGTGACCGTCTCCGCGGTCTCCCGCAGGCCACCCTCCAGCACGAACCCGTCGCGGGCCACCCCGCCCATGTTGTGATCCACGAAGACCAGTGCCGTGAGGCCGTGACCACCGGGCAGGCGGACGCCCGCCATCACGTGCTCCCCGTCGCCCAGGGCGTGCGCGGTCACCAGCGTGCCCTCCACCTCGGTCGCGTGGAGCCCGGCGAGCCAGTCCGGCAGCCGGTGGCCGCGGCGGCCGAGCTCGTCCCGGATCTCCCCGGCCGGATCGGCGTCACCGCACATCGCGGCGATCAGCGTGAGCAGCGCGGTGCTCTCCGGAGCGTCGGCGGCGGCGAAGGCGCGGGCGAGGTCGGTGAGCGTCGGACCGTCCCGCGGTGCGTCACGCGCGAAGGGGTCGGCGTCCCGCGGGTCGAGGGCCGCGATGAGCGAGCTCACGTATGCGATGAGCCCCATGGGCCGCCCCGAGGCGATGAGGGCGCGGGTCTCGGTGAGCGGGTCCGGAGGCTCCGGGCGCCGCGGCCACCCTCCTCGCTTCCGCCGGATGGGGCGTCGTGCCATGGGGGGAGCCTATGCGCGCCGCGCCGCGCGCGCGACCTCGGCCGGGGGCGCATGGATGCGCGCCGCGGGGCTCCCGGCGATGAGGTACATCGCGGCGAGCGCCTGGAACGGGGCGTACCGGTCCAGGAGGGCCGCCGTCTCATCGGCCTCGACCAGGCGCCCCTCGGCGTGCGACATGTGCCGCACCAGGCCGAGGTCCCCCACGACGCCGTGGTCCAGCCGGCCGAGCCCGAGGGTGCACACCACCCCGGCGGTCCACGGCCCGATGCCGGGCTGCGCGCACAGCCGGGCGACGACCGCGCCGGTGGGCAGCGCGGCGAGGCCGTCGGGTACGGTGGCCCGCACGGCGCGCACCAGCGCCTCGGCCCGCCGCCGCGCCATCCCGGCGGACTGCAGCATCGGCACCGTCACCCGGCGCAGCTCCCCGGTGCGCAGCGGCAGGTGCAGGCCGCCGTGAGCTCGGCCGACGGCCCGCACCGCGGCGAACTCGATGCGGCGGGCGTCGGACTGCCGCACGAGCTGGCCGGCCACGCCGCGCAGCAGCGCGTGGGCGGCGGACATGAGCGGGAGGGGCCGCATGCCGCGCAGCCGGCGGGTGCCGGGGCCCAGGACCGGGTCGTCGCGGACCATCTCGTAGAACGGCGTGGGGTCGACGTCCACCGCGAGGCAGCGGCGCAGCAGGTCCATGGCGGACGCCGGGTCGGGGCCGTCGAGGCGCACCAGGAGCGCACCGTCCGCGGCCTGGGAGACGGCGGCGATGGCCGGTCCGCCGTCCGCATCCAGCGCCAGCACGAGCGCCCCGCGTGCGAGGCGGCGGGTGGGGCAGCCGCCCGTCGCCGCCGAACGGGCGAGGCTGTACGGCCCCGCGGGGGTGATGCGGTCCTCCGTGGTCATCCTCGTGGCAGCATGACGCGGTCGGCGAGGGGAGGTCCGGTGTCGGAGCGCGTGGTGTCGGTGAACACGGGCATGCCCCGCGAGGTGCCGCACGCGGGGTCGGCCGTGATGACGGGGATCTTCAAGGCTCCGGTCGACGGGCCCGTCATGCTGGGGCCCGAGGGGCTGGACGGCGACGGGCAGGCGGACCGGTCGGTGCACGGGGGACCGTTCATGGCGGCGTACCTGTACAGCGCCGACGACTACGCGTGGTGGGCGGCGGAGCTCGGCCGCGAGCTGCCGCCGGCGACGTTCGGGGAGAACCTCACGATCACCGGGTTCCCGGACGCCGAGGTGCGGGTGGGCGACCGGTTCCGCATCGGGCCGGTGCTGGTGGAGGCCACGATCCCCCGCACGCCGTGCTTCAAGCTCGGCATCCGCATGGGCGACAAGCGGTTCGTCCCGCGGTTCGCGGAGGCCGGGCGCCTGGGGTTCTACGTGCGGGTGCTGGAGACGGGCCCCGTCGCGGCCGGCGACGCGATGACACGCGCGGGCCGCGGCACGTACGACGTGACCATGGCGTTCCTGGGCCGGCTGCACCGCGACGGCGGCACCGCCGAGGAGTTCCGCGCCGCCCTCGCCCCCGGCGACCTCCTGCAGCCCGGCTGGCGCACGTGGCTCGGGAAGCGCCTGGCGGAGGTCAGTCCGGGCGGCTGAGGAACCGCCGCTTGATGAGGCGGGCGAGGAGGAACCCCACCACCCAGCCCGTCACCGCGGACAGCACGATGACCCAGATGAGCGACATCCGGGCCTCGAAGAACACGAACGACACCTTCACCTCGCGGCTGTTCTCCACGATGAAGATCAGCAGCAGGGCGATGCCGAGGACGATCGCGCCGATGATGCCCAGGCGCCGGGCGTCCCCCTCGTCGATGCGCGGGCGCTGGGGCGGGCCCCCCTGCGGGGAGGTCCCGCCCCCCGGAGGCCCGCCCGTCACGCCGGTCTACCGCTTCGCGGCCGCGAAGACCGCGCCGAGCCGCTCCATGCCCTCCGCGATCTCCGCCGGGGACACGCCGCTGTACGCGAGCCGGAGGGTGCGCTCGCCGCCCTCCAGGAAGCAGTCGCTGCCCTTCACGTACGTGATGCCCGCGTCCACCGCCGGCTGGAACAGCGCGTCGGCGGACATGCCCTCGGGCAGCTCCATCCACATGAAGAACCCGCCGAGCGGCGGGGTGCAGCTCGTGCCCTGCGGCATGTGCACGAGGCCGGCGGTCATCGCGTCGCAGCGTTCCTTCATGAGCGCCGTGACCTTCGCGATGTTGCCGGGCAGGTGGCCGCCGATGATGAGCTGGTGGATGGCGCCCTCCGCGAGGAGCGACGGGGAGATGTACGTGCGGGACGCCGCCGCCGTGAGCTTCGCCGCCGCGTCCTTCGGCGCGACGATGTAGCCCACCCGCAGGCCGGGGGCGACGGTCTTGGAGAACGATGAGGTGAACATCACCTTCCCGCTCTGGTCCTGCGCGAACACGCCGGGCAGCGCGTCGCCCTCGAACCGGAGCTTCCCGTACGGGTCGTCCTCCAGGACCCCGAACCCGTACCGCTCGACGAGCGCGAGCAGGGCGGCGCGCTTGCCGGCCGACAGCGTCGCGCCGGACGGGTTCTGGAAGTTCGTGATCGTGTACAGCAGCTTCGGCACCCTGCCGGCGGCGCAGTGGGCCGCGAGGGCGTCCACGTCCATGCCGTCCGCCTGGACGGGGATGGGGAGGACCTCCATGCCGTGCAGCCTGAGCTGCAGCAGCGCCCGGTCGTACGTGGGCGCCTCCACGGCGACCAGGTCGCCGGGGGTGAGCAGGGTCTCGAGCATGAACACGAAGCCCTGCAGGGAACCGTTGGTGACGAAGACCTGATCGGCACCCACGCCGTGCTCGGCGGCAAGCACCTCGCGCAACGGGGGGTACCCGTTCCCGGTTCCGTAGGAGAGCACCCGCGTGCCGTCCGCCCGGAGGGCGTCGGCGGTGCAGGTGGCGATCAGGTCGGCTGAGAGCGCCTCGGGGGCCGGGGCCCCACGGGCGAATGAGATGGCGTTGGACACGGGGCGGGAGTCTAGCGGCCCCCTCCCCGCGCGGCGCGGGGAACGGGCCGCCGAACCCGCACTACTTCGCGTCGAACCAGCTGATCCCGAACGGCGCCGGCGTGTACTTCTTCTTCTTGCCGAGGTACGGCCACACGCGCCACACGTACCGGCGGCCGGGCTTCAGGATCTTCTTCGGCACCCGGTACTTCAGGCCCCGCGGGAAGGCGGAGTGCACCTTCCGGTAGGTGGTGCCGTCGATGCGGAAGATCTGCAGGTTGTAGAGCGTCGCGCCCCTCGTCCGCTTCCACTTCAGCGTCGCCGCGGCGGGCTTGATCTTGGTGCCCACCTTCGGCAGCAGGGCCTTCGCGTTGCGGGTGCTGGGCCGGAAGCCGGAGGTGGTCCCGCCACCGCCCGTCGGGGGGTTCCCCGCGTCGGTGGGGTTGACGATCGTGAACGGCTCGCCCGCGCTCCAGTCGCTGAGGTTGCCCGCGCGGTCGCGCTGGCGCACCCGGAACGCGTAGTTGCCCGCGTTGAGCGACACCGGCAGGCTCACCGCCGCCGTCGAGGTCTCACCGGGGCCCTGGACGCGCACGCCGCCGACACCCGTGACCTCCCAGACGAACGTGCCGTCCTGCTCGGCCGCGTTCCAGCCGAACGAGGGCTGCGCGTTGGTGGTGGTCCCGGGGCTGGAGGTGATGTTCGGCGCCGCGGGCGCGGTGGTGTCCACGGTGAACAGGGCCGTCGCGAAGCCGCTGGACTTGGCGTTCGGGGCCGTCTGCTTGACCTTGAAGCTGTAGTTGCCGTCCGCGAGGGTCGGCAGCGTCACGGTGGTCTGCGCCCCGGTGCCGGAGAAGCCGGCGCCGGTGATCAGCTCGTCGAGGCTGTTCCGGGTCTCCCAGGTGAACGTCGCGCCGTCCACGCCGGAGAAGGTGAAGCTCGGCGTGCTGTCGTTGGTCGCCGCCCCGTTGGTGGGCCCGGACGAGAAGACCGGGTTGTCGGGCGCCGTGGTGTCGACCTTGAAGACGCCCATGGCAGACGTGTTCGTGTTGCCGGCGTTGTCGACGGCTTGCACGGTCCAGTTGTAGGTGGTCCCGTTCGTGAGGTTCCCGACGGTGGCCTGGCTGACCTCCGCCCCCGAGACCGGCTGACCGACGGTGACGGGGTAGCCCGGCACGACCGATCCTCCGCTCTGGCCCTGACGGACCGTCAGGACGTACTCCTTCATCTCGGAGACCTGGTTCACGCCGGACGGGGTCACGTCTTCGACACGGGTCCACGAGAGCGTCGGGTTCAGGACGTTCGTGATCAGCAGCGGCCCCGTGAGGGCGGGCTTCGCCGGATCGGTCGAGTCCCGCTTGAGCGTTCCGGCGGCGATGGGGGCGGCGGGGTTGAGCGCCCTGTCCTGCACGCCGTTCCCCGTCGCCAGGGTGTAGACGCCGTCCTCGGCCGGTGTGTCGAGGAGTCCCGGCGAGGCCGGGCAGCTGCCCGGCAGGATCCCGGACCCACCCGAGTTGTCGGTGCACGTGTACGTGATGGTCACATTGCCCGTGATCCAGGCCGCCGAGGGCGTCAGCGGCGACCGGGAGAACGTCGGCGCATGCGTGTCGACGAAGAAGGTCGCCGATGCCGCCGGCGAGAGCGGATCCTCGGGGGGGTCGACGGCGACATCACCGGCCTCGGCCACCCGGAAGACGTGCTCGCCATCGGCCTGCGCCGGAATGGTCACCGTGGTGCCCGCGGCAGCCGGGAGCGCCGGCTGGCCGTCCACAGCCCAGGCGAAGGTGTCGAGGCCGCCCGCGCCTCCCGTCCAGGTGAACGCGGGAGCCGGGTTGTTGGTGTACTGGCTCGCGGACGCGACGCCTGGACCACCCGTCAGGGTGGGGGCGCTGGGAGCGGCAAGGGCGACGACCGCGCCACCGATGAGCAGTGCCCCTGCGGCGGTGGCGGCGATGATCGCGCGGTTTCGGGAACGGCGTGGCTTGATCACGGCGTGAATCTAAATCGCCGAAGCCTCCCGACGCCCGACCCGCGAGGGGAGTTGCCTGCTGGACCTTGGGGGAGTCCGCCGAGTGGCGGAATCAGCGGGCGCGACGGGTGTCGAACCAGCTCACGCCGAACGGCTTCTTCGCGTACGCCTTGGCGCGGCCCATGAACGGCCACACCCGCCAGGCGTACCGCTGGCCGGCCTTGAGCTTCGCCTTCGGGACCTTGTACCGCGGGGCCCGGGGGAACGCCGACAGCACCTTCACGTACTTGGTGCCCTTCAGCCGGAAGACCTGGACGTTGTAGAGCTTCGCGCCCCGCGTGGCCTTCCACCGCAGCGTGACCTTCGCCGCCAGGAGCTTCGCCCCGGCCTTCGGGAACATGCGCTTGGCGTTCTTCGTCGCCGGGAGGGCGAGGCCCCGGCCGCCGATGCCGACGCTCCCGCCTCCCGCGGGCGGCCCCACGATGGTGAACGCCACGGCGTCGCTCCACGGGCCCGCGTTGCCGGCGCCGTCGGTCTGGCGCACGCGGAACTGGTACGCCCCGCCGCCCAGCGGCGAGGGCAGGCGCACGGAGGTGTCGGGTGTCGTCGCCGGCCCCTGCACACGTGAACCGGCGGGGTTCAGCACCTCCCAGGCGAACGTGCCGCCCTGCTCGCCGGCCGCCCACGCGAACGACGGCTGGGTGTCTCCGGTGACCGTCGGCGCGGCCGTCACGCGCGGCGCCGGCGGCGGCACCGTATCCACCCGGAACAGCGCGACGGCCGGTTCGCTCGGCAGCCCCAGGGCGTTCACCTGCGTGAGGGCGAACGAGTAGGTGCCGTCCGCGAGCGCCGGGAGGGTCACCGGCGAGCCGCCCGAACCCGAACCGCCGGGTACCGAGGCGTCGTTCGCATCGAGCGTCTGCCAGCGGAACGTCGCGCCGGCCAGCCCGGAGAACGCGAACGTGGGGGTGCGGTTCGCGGTCGCGGCCCCGCCCTGCGGGCCCTGGGTGATCACCGGCGGCGCCACGGCGTTCGGGTCCACCCTGAACCGCCGCTTGGGCGACGCCGTCGCGTTGCCGGCCTGGTCGACCGCGAACACCTGCCACTCGTACGTGCCGTCGGCGAGGACGTCGGGGATCACGAAGCCCGGCTGCATCGACGCGGACGCCGGCAGCGCGTACGTCTTGCCGCCGATGTTGATGCGGTACTCCTTCATCCCCGCGCCGGAGTCCTGCGCCGCCCCCCAGGTGAACGACGGGCTGCGCTGGCTCGTCACCGCGTCGGGCGCCGGGTTCGCGAGCACCGGGGCCGTGGGCTTGGTGGTGTCGACCACGGTGTAGGACACGGTGCGCTCTGCGCGGTGCCCCGCCCCGTCCACGCTGAACAGCGTGAGGGTGCGCGGCCCGAGGGTGCCCGCGTTGCCCGGCTCGCCGGTGTCCAGGCGTCCCCCGGGGCCCACGCCGGCGCCGCCGGCGTAGCTGCCGGAGCACTGCGCGACACCCGAGGTCCCGTCCGGGCCGCAGGAGAACTCCGCGTTGCGGGGCACGCCGATCTCGTACGACGCGCCGTTGGCGGGCACCGACACGGCGGGTGCCGGCGGGGCCACGGTGTCGACCCTGGCGGCCACCGCGACGGCGCCGGAGCGGCCGGCGACATCGGTCGCGGTGCGCACCCAGGGGCCGGCCCCGTCGGGCAGGCGCTCCTGCCGCGGGCACCCGGCGACCCCGGACTGGCCGTCCGCGCACACGTACGACACCAGGGGCGAGCTCCGGTACCAGCCGTTGGCGCCGTCGGGCGCCCCCGGTGAGAGCGCCGCCTGCACCGTGGGGTCGGCGGTGTCGACGTTCGGGGAGGTGCCCGCGCCGTCGGTGCGCTCGAGGGTGACCGGGTCGACGCAACCCGCCACGAACCCCGTCGCGGCGCCGAACGGCCCCAGCGCGGCGGGATCGGCGACGGCCCCGGCACCGCAGCTCACGGTGACGGTGACCGGCGAGGTGGTCCACCCCGCGCCGTTCGGTGACGGACTGAACGAAAACGTGGGCGGCGACGGGGCAGCGAACGCCGAACCGGCCGCCGACATGAGGGCGGACAGCGCCAGAACGCCGCACAGGGCCGTGCGGCGACGACGGTGGGAACACGACATCGCGATGCGACCGATGCTACCGCCGCTCACGTGCGCGCCTGCCTGATCGAACGGGGGGTTTCAAGCCGAGACGGCAAGCTGCACCGCCCGTTACATCAGGTTTTGGTGATCTCCACCTGCATGCCGGGCTGCACCACCGACCAGAGCTTGCTGACCGAGTCGTTGGAGACGCGGATGCAGCCGTGGCTCACCGCCTGGCCCAGCAGCTGCGGGGAGCTGGTGCCGTGGATGGCGATGAGGCCGGGCCCGCCCATGAAGGTGCGGAGCACCGGGGAGAACGCGGTGAGGGTGATGATGTACGGCCCCAGGTAGGAACGCTGGCTGGGGCTGGAGTGCACCGGGTCCTGCACGGCGAAGGTGCCGACCGGGGTGGGCGTCCCGCCGGTGCCGACCGCCGCGCGGAACCGCGACACGACGCTGCCGTTCCGGACGACCTCGACGGTACGGGACCGCAGGCGCACGCGGATGCGCGTGGTGAGCGCCCGCAGCTGCACCGCCGACTCCGGCAGCCACGCGGTGGCGCCGTTGGGCCGCTTGGGCAGCTGCACGCGCACCCAGCGGCGGCCGTCGGGCTCGGTGAACGTCCCCGTGACCATGAGGTCGTTCGGCCGGCGCGAGTACGCCGTGTAGTGCATGACGCGGCCCACCGCGCGGGCTCGCGCGTTCGGCGCGGAGCGCCCGGCGGAGGGAAGCAGGACGCGGGCGACCCAGGAGACCTGCGGGGTGGTGACCCCGGCCTCGGGTGCGACCGCCTCGGCCGCGGGAGGTGCGCTCTGGGTCGCGGGGACAGCGGTACCCGTCGCCGAGAGCCCGGCGACGAGGACAGCCATCCCGACGAATGTCGGTCGGCTCAGGGGCACGGGCGGCATTGGACTACACGGTTAAGTGACAGTCAAGTCGCGGGGGGGTTCAGACCGCCGAAAACCGCCCGTTTGCCGGTTCGAAATGGTGTTTCAAATGTATTGGTTCTGTTGGCCGGATTGGGGCTGCGGCCCGGCCGCCGCGGCTATGCGGCGTTCCCCGCCGGCAGCTCCGCGAACTCCTCGCCGCGCACGAAGGCGACCTGCGCGGCGATGCCGGCGGCCAGGTCCGTCGCCGGCGCGAAGCGCGCGATGGCGCGCATGCGCTCGGTCGCGAGACGTTCCCGCGGGGGTTCCCCGGCCAGGGCCGGGCGCCGGTCCACGGCCGGCGCGGCGCCCACGGCGGCGGTCACCGCCTCCAGGATCTCGCCGAGGGTGAAGCTCTCACCCGATCCCACGTTCACGGGGCCGTCGGGGCCGCGCAGCAGGATCGCCGCCGTCGCCCGCACCGCGTCGTCCACGTAGACGAGGTCGCGGGAGCGTCCGTCGGAGCCGTACAGCGGCACGCGCTCGCCGGTGAGCGCCGAGGTGATGAACCGCTCCGCCGCCATCCCGGGGCGCTGCCGCGGCCCGTACACGCAGGAGTACCGGATGGCGGCGGTCGACAGCCCGTGCTGGGCGTAGGCGTCCAGGAGGCCCTCCCCCGCCAGCATGCTCACGCCGTACGGCGACACCGGGCGGGGCGCGGTGTCCTCGCCGCACGGGCCGTTGGCGGTGACCCCGTACACGGCGGACGACGATGCGTAGGCGACGCGCCGCACCCCGGCGGAGACCGCCGCCTCGAGCACCCGCTGGGTCGCGAGGAGGTTGTTCATCGCGTACACCGCGAACCGGTCGCCCCAGCTGCCGCGCACGCCGGCCTCGCCCGCCATGTGGGCGATGGCGTCGGCACCGGACACCGCGGCGCCCAGGTCCGCGTCGCAGAGGTCCGCCTCCAGCATGGTGAAGGACGGGTGCCGGAGCGCCCGCGCGAGGTTCGCCTGCCGCTGCGGTCGCGGCGTGCCCGGCGTGAACGCGTCGATGCCCACCACCGCGTGGCCGAGCGCCAGGAGGTGGTCGGTGAGGTGCGAGCCGAGGAACCCGGCCGCTCCCGTCACCACCACCCGCATCAGCGGTTCCTCCGCGTATCGCGGTGCCCGCCCAGGATCACGTGTCCCATGCTCTCCCCCGCCGTCGCGGTCCATCCCGGACGCGATCCAATCAAGGGACCCTCCGGGGGACGACACCCGATCGTCGAGTCGGGGTCCCAGCCGGGAGGGGAGGTGCGGGGCGGGGGGCCGGAGCCCCCCGCCGTCGCGGGTACCGCCTTAGAACTTCACCGTCTTGGTGCGGATGATCGTGGTGGTGTTGTTCTTCACCACCATGCGGACCGTGACCCGCTTGCCGCTGAACGCCCTCGGCAGGATGACCCGCTTGACGACCGTGGCGGTGCCGGCGGTGCGGGAGCCGCGCACGATCTTCCTGATGGTCTTGCGGCCGGACTTCGCGGTGATCGTCGCGGTGTAGGCGACCTTGCCGGAGCCGTTGGCCAGGCCCAGGTTGAGCGTGAGTGCCCGGGTGCGCCGGTTCACGCCGACCAGGAACTTCTTGACCGAGACGACCTTCACCACGGGCGGGGGCGGAAGCGTGCCGCCGCCCGTCGTGGTGCCACCGCCGGTCGTGGTGGGCGGCGTCGTGGTGGTCGTGCCGCCGCCCTGCGCGGACTGGATCTTCAGCTTCCAGCCGTTGAGGGTGCCGGTGTCGAGGTTCGCCCTGTCGGTGACCGAGATGGTCCAGGTGCCGTTCGGGTCGGTGCCGCGGAAGACCGACAGCGCGCCCTCGGGGATCACCGAGGTCGTGGCGTCGTTGGCCTCCCGGATGAGCGTGGCGCCGTTGTCGTTGAACGTCTTGTTCGTGTAGAACGGCGTGCCGCCGTTCACGCCCGTGGCGAGCACGGCCGTCTTGCCGGCGTGCGACACGGTGATGGTGAGGTCGCCAGGGCCGGTGTGCGAGATGTTCGGGGTCACGTCGACGTCGGCCAGGTAGTTCTTCTGGCCGTTCACGGTGATCGTCGAGGTGGCCGGCGCACCCGGGACGTCGCCCGCGGCGGCGTCCTGGATCGGGATGGCGGGGCCGGTGGACGCGGGCTCGATGGCCGGGTCCAGCGCCGGCGCGGCCGACTGGGTGGACAGCTCGAGGCTCCAGCTCGCCAGCGTGCCGCCGTCCGGGGTCGACGGCGGGTCCGTTGGCAGACCGTCGTCGGCCTTGTCGGCGACCCTGAGCTTCCAGACACCGCGCGGGTCGATGCCCACGAACGCGCCCAGCGCGCCCTCGGGCACCAGCGTCGCCTGCGGGGCGTTCTCACCCAGGGCGCCGCCGGTGAGGTCCGTCACCAGGCTGGCGGCGGAGTCGTCCCACAGCGTGCCGTTGAACACATCGTTGGTGCCGGCGATGCCGCTGGGACCGGTGATGAAGCGGACGGTGCGCGCCGCCTGGCCCGCGCGGGCCGGGGAGGTGAGCTCGACCTCCAGGTCACCGGACGCGCTGTGCGTGATGAACGTGCGGACGTCCACGTCGCGCAGGTACGCCTGTGCGGACTCGGGGACCGTGATCGTTGACTCCGCGGCGGGCGCGGTCGCGAGCGGGCCGAGGGCCTTGTTCACCGCGCCGCTCGTGAAACTCGTGGTGACGCCGCTCGTCCCGGCAGTGGCGTCGGGGGCGACGGGCAAGGCCCGCTCGGTCATCGTCAGGGCTGCGACACCGAGCACCGCCAGCGCACCAGCGCCGACGGCCAGGCTCCGTCCCAGGTGGTCTCGAACCGTCATTGTCGGAACTCCGTTCGTCATGAGGGGTGTGTTCGACCACGACGATGTTCCCGCCCGGGGAGGGTGGGACGTCAGGGTCGGACGGGGGGTTTCACCCCTCGACTTTCGTAGCCGCGCACCCCGTCCGCGGGGCGCGGGTCACCCCCGCCAGCGGGTCCGGAACCGCACCAGCCCGGCGAGGAACCCCGCGCCGTAGCCGATGTGCAGCGCCCCGAACACCACGGGCAGGCGCGACAGGTGCTTCGTCCCGTGCTTCCGGGCCACGATCACCGACGCCGCGAGGTTGGCCCCCGCGTACAGCACCACGACCCCGGCCCACAGGACGCGCACCGGGCGGATGAACGGCGCGAGCACCGCGCCGCCGGCCAGCGCCGCCACCAGCGCCGGCGGGGCGAACTGGCGGGCGCTCATCTGGCCCGGGTGCTTCTGCAGCACCCGCACCTTCCAGTACCCGTACTGCCGGTACTGGCTGAACAGCTTCTTCAGGGACGGCCGGTTGTAGTACCGGGACCGGATGCGGTCGGTGAGCAGGATGCGCCCCCCGCTGGCGCCCAGCCGGTAGTTGAACTCGTCGTCCTGGTTCCGGACCATCTCCGGGTCGAACCGCCCGACGCGGTCGAAGACCTCGCGGGGCCACGCCCCCATGTACACCGAGTCGACCCACCGCTGGCCCGAGGCGTAGTGGAACGCTGAGTTCCCCACCCCGAACGGCGAGGAGGTGGCCAGGGCGATGGCCTGCCCCATGGGGGCGTCCGCCACGGCGTCCATCCGGCCGCCCACGTTGTCGGCGCCGGTCTCCGTGAGGGCCGCCACGCACTCCGTGACGTAGTCCGGCTCGATGATCGTGTGGCCGTCCACGCGCACCACCACGTCGCCCTTCGCGTGGTCCAACGCGGCGTTGAACCCCGTCGGCACGATGCGCCCCGGGTTGTCGACCACCTCGACCTCGGTGTCGGGGTACCCGGCCGCGAGGCGCGCCACGATCTCCCGGGTGCGGTCGTCGGACATGCCGTCCGCGACGAGGACCTGCATGCGGTGCCCCGGGTAGTTCTGGGCCAGGACCGCCCCGAGGGAGCGCTCGATGAACGACTCCTCGTTGCGGATGGGCATGATGACCGTGACGAGCGGTGCCTGACCCGTGGGTGTCATGTGCCTACTTGGGGTTGCGGGTGACCGTCTTCCTGGAGACCCCGAGCCGGGTGTTCTTCGGCCGGAGCGTGACGATCACCGTCACCCGCAGCCGGGCGCGGAACGTGCAGCGCGCGGTGCGGTTCGCCAGGACCCGCCTGGAGCAGCGGCCGATGACGCGCTTGCCGATGCGGGCCTGCATCGTGACACGCCCCGCAACCTTCGACGTCGCGGACACGCGCAGGCGGCCGGCGGCGATCCACGACGTGCCGAGCTTCAGGCGCGCCGCGCGGGCCCGCGGGGACGACACCGACGAACCCCCGCCGGGGGCGGCGCCGGCGCCGGAGGACCCGCCCGGCGAGGAGGAGGGGTCGGACGCCGGCAGCGGGTTGCCGGGGCCCTTGCCGGCGCACGGGCTGCCGGCGCTCAGCGCGAAGTTCTTCGCCGCCCGGTTCACGAAGTCCGGGTTCGCCACCTTGTTGTTCGACAGGGTGAAGCCGCGCTGCTGGCCGATGTTGCCCTTCGCGCCGTTCCACAGGCAGTTGCCCTCGGCGCGGTTCCCGGTGCCCACCGACCCGCCCCAGTAGGACTCGATGTTCGCCGTGTCCTTCGAGTTGCTGATGATGTTGTTCACGACCACGTTGTTGCTGGAGGCCGTGCCGCCCTCCCCCGAGAACGTGAGCCCGCGCCCGTTGCCGTCGATCACGTTGTTGGCGATGTAGCTGCCCTGGGCGTTCGGGTAGAGGTGGACGCCGTAGTCGGCGTTGTCGTAGATGTAGTTGTTGGTGATGCGCACGCCACGGGTCGTGTTGAGGTAGACGCCGTGGTCGAAGCCGGTGGACGGCAGCCGGCCGCAGTCGTGGATGCGGTTGCCGTCGATCGTGATGTTCTCGGCGACGCCCTCACCGGGCTTGCCGATGTGGAAGCAGATCCCGTGGTGCTCGTCGGTGATGTCGTTGTTCGAGAACGTGATCCGGTCGCCGTTGACGCTGGGGTTCACGCGGAACGACGTGCGGCCGTTGATCTTGAGGTTCGCGTACACGATGTCGGACGCCCCGTCCGGCACGTACAGCTCCCCGAGGAGCGTCGCCCGCCCCGATCCGGGACCGCTGGTGAGGGTGATCGGGTTGCCGGGCCGGCCGCTCACGTTCGCCCGCAGCCGCTCCTGGAACACGGCGCCGGGCTTGAGGCAGCCCACCTGCCCGGGCTTCAGCGAGTCCTGCAGCTTCTGGGCCGTCCTGTAGGGGCTGGCCGCGGTGCCGGCCGCGCCGTCGCCGCCGCCGGGGGCCGCGAACTTGTCGCACGAGAAGGCCACGGGGGCCACGGGCGCCGGCAGGTCCGATGAGCTCGACGGCGCCGTGGTGGTCGTCGTCGTCGTGGTGGAGCCCCCGTATTGCTGGGCGACACCGGGGACGGCGATCACGGCCATCACCCCGGCGAGGCCGGCGGAGAGCAGCAGGGCACGATGCTTCGGGAACTGCGTCGGGGCCCAAACGGGCATGCGGCGTCCTTTCGAAGGGCATGGAGCACCCCGGGCGGTGCGCACGCGACGGCGGCTCCCTGCGGGGCGCCATCCGCGCGCGCTTCGCGTCAAGGCCTGGAGGCGACGGCCGGGACGCGCCACCCGGACATGCCGGGCGAGTGCGGGTGCATTGCTATCCGATCGGTGCGCCGGGGGTCAAACCCGGACGGTCCTCTTCCGCCCCTCGCCAGCGGTCCCGGGGCGGAGCGCAAGCACCACCGCGGAAAGGCCCGCGGCGGCGACCACGGGCACGATCACGCAGAAGGCGATGAAGCGCGGATGGGCGTCCGCGAAGGCACCGGCGGACTCGTCCGGAAGCGCGGCGATGCCCCACGCCCCGGCGGCCGCCGACAGCGTCAGCGCGACGTCCGCCCCCACCACGGCGTGCAGGATCCCCCGCCGTCCGGGCGAGGGCTCGGCCGGCCACAGCGGGGACGCCGCGACCGCGGCGCCGGCGGCGATGCCCAGCAGGATCCCGGCGAGGATGTCGCTGGGGTAGTGCCAGCCCAGGGCCATGATCCCCGTGCACACCGCGGCGGTGACCGGCACGACCACCGCCACGCCGGCGGGCCGCAACCGCGGGGGCAGGGCGAGCACCGTCGCCACGGCGAGCCCGGTGGTCACGGCCGCGTGCCCGCTGGGGAACCCGCCGGGCGCGGCCAGGCGCGTGCCGTCGCCCTCGATGGTGTACCGCAGGGCCTCCCCGCCCAGGGGGTCCAGCCGGCCCAGCACCTCGGACGCGAGCCACGCGCCGGCGGCGGCCAGGACGAACGCCCCGAGCACCGGCACCAAGCGGCGCCCGCGCCCCACGGCGAGTGCGATGGCCGCCACCAGGACGCCCCACGCCGCGAACCCCGTGGCGGCGACGCGGGCGAACGTGTCGGATGCGTCGTCCCGCAGGCGCCAGTCCCCCACGATCTGCGGGTACCGCAGGTCCTCGTCCATGCGCTGGGCGGCCCCCACCCCGAGGGCGAGGACGTACAGCACCGCGGCGCCGGCGAGGCAGGCCACCGCGATCCACAGGAGCCCCGGACGCCACGCGGCCCGGCCGGCGGTCGCGGGGTCCTCGGCCGGCCGCGCCGGCACGGGTCCCGCGGTCACCGGCGGGGCGTCACCCGTCACACGGCCGCCAGCCGCGTGGGGGGACGCCGGCCCGCTGCACCGAGGAGCCGGGAGCACACACCCGACGCCTTCAGGCGGAACATCTCCCAGGAGTCGGTTGCGTCCACCGGCACCCGCGGGATCTCGAGGGGGGCGCTGCGCACGTCCCGCGCGCGGGTGGGACCGAGCTCCATCGTGAAGGCCAGGTGGATACCCGACTCCCGCAGGGCGGCCATCGTGTCGTGCGAGTAGTCCCCGTTCGGGTAGGCGAACGCGGTGGGCATGCGGCCCGTGCGGCTCGCCACCGTCTCGGCGGACTCGGCGATCTCCCGGCGGGCGCGGTCGCCGTCCACCCGGATGAGGATGGGGTGGTCCACGGTGTGCGGCTCGCAGTCCACGCCGTGCGCCACCAGCTCGGACACCGCGTCCCAGTCCATGAACAGGGGGCGGCCGAGCCGCGGCGCGGTGACGTCCAGCACGACCCGCAGGTCCGCCATGGCCGCCACGCGCGCATCATCGGGCACCGCCTTGAAGGCCGCGAGCAGGTCGCGCTGGGCGACGCGCCTGGCGGCGAGGTCGTGCAGGGACCGGGGCCCCACCAGCGGCAGCTCGGCGCCGGTGCGCTCGGTGTGGACCAGCAGGTACCAGACCTCGTCCCACCACATCACCCGGTCCGTGCCGATCGCCCCGGTGGCCAGGAAGACCACCGCGGGCAGGTTCAGGTCGCGGAGGACCGGGAAGGCCAGCTCATGGTTGTCACGGTACCCGTCGTCGAACGTGATGAGGGCCGGGCGGTCCGGCAGGCGGGCACCGTCGCGGACGTGCGCGACGAGGTCGCCCAGGCCGATGACGTCGTGGTTGGCGGCCATCCAGCGCATCTGCCGCTCGAACATCTCGGGGGTCGCGCTGAACACGCCCGGGTCGAAGTCCTGGCCCGCCTCGTCCGGATCGCCGATGCGGTGGTACACGAGGGTGGTGAGGCGGTCGCGCCCCCACAGCACATCCCCCATCCTCGGCCCGGCGCTGAACGCCAGCCCGGTCACCGTCAACCGGCGCGCCATCTGTCCCGCCCTCACCTTGGGTTCTCTTTCAAAGCTCATCGCGAATCCTCTCCTCTCCGCGCTGAAACTTGCGGCAACGAGGGGAATGTTCGCATGACGGCACCCCGACGAACGCATAGCAATCGGACTATCCACCTGGCCCGTTCCGGGGCCCCGGACCACCGTGCGAACCTCCCCATGGCCGCCGGTCACCGGGCCGGCTACCCCCCTGCCGGGCCCCCCGCCCGGACGCGCACAGATCTGGAGGACGCGATGTCCGAACAGGAGAACCACATGAGCATGGATGCACCCACCCGCCGATTCGTCCGTGCGAACGGGACGTCGCACGGCGACGACCGCCGGCCCGCTCCGGTGATCCTGGCCGGCGGGAAGGGGACGCGGCTCGCGCCCTTCACCTCGGTCCTCCCGAAGCCCCTCATGCCCCTCGGGGACGGCCCCATCCTGGACGTGCTGCTCCGGCAGCTCCAGGCCCAGGGCTGGAACGAGATCACCCTCGCCGTCGGCCATATGGCGGACCTCATCCGCGCGTACTGCGGGAACGGCGACCGGTACGGCATGGACGTCTCCTACATCCAGGAGACCACCCCCCTCGGCACGGTCGGGCCCCTCGCCTTCCTGCCGCAGGAGACCAAGTCCCGCCGCCTCATCGTCATGAACGGGGACCTGCTCACCACCCTGCGGTTCAACGACCTGGTCGCCGCGCACGAGGAGAGCGGCGCCGTGCTGACCATCGCCGTCATGCGGCGCCCCATCAAGGTCGAGTTCGGCGTGCTGGACCTGGGCGACCACATCGGTGCGGCCCGGGAGATCACCAGCTACCGGGAGAAGCCCGAGATCGAGTCCACCGTCTCGATGGGCGTGTACGTGTTCGAGCCCGAGGCCCTGAACTTCGTGACCCCCGGCGAGCCCCTCGACATCCCGGCGCTCATCAACCGGCTCCTCGAGGCCGGCCGCCCGGTCGCGGGCTACCCGTTCGACGGGTACTGGCTCGACATCGGCCGGCACTCCGACTACCAGCAGGCGATCGACGACTTCGAGAAGATCCGGGAGCAACTCCTCGCTCCGGTCGAGGAGGTTCGCGCGTGAGCGAGCAGCTGCCCCTGTCCGCCCCGTCCTTCACCGAGGCGGAGGCCCAGGCCGTCGCCGACGTCGTGCGGTCCGGCTGGCTCACGATGGGCCCGCGCACCGCGCAGTTCGAGCAGGAGTTCTCCGGGTTCGTCGGCGCGAAGCACGGCGTGATGGCGTCGTCCTGCACCGCCGCCCTGCACCTGGCGTTCGCCGCCCTCGACCTGGGTCCGGGCGACGAGGTCATCGTCCCCTCCCTCACGTTCGTCGCCACCGCCAACGCGGTCGCCTACACCGGCGCGACGCCCGTGTTCGCCGACATCGTGTCCCCCGAGGTCCCCCTCATGGACCCCGCGGCGGTGCGTGCCCTCATCGGCCCGCGCACCAAGGCGATCTGCGCGGTGCACTACGCCGGCTACGTCGCCGACATGAAGGCCCTGCGGGAGCTCAGCACCCGGTACGACCTCGCCCTGGTGGAGGACGCCGCGCACTCCCCCGGCGCCCGTTCCGAGGACGGCCCCGCCGGCTCCCTCGGCGACATCTCGTGCTTCTCGTTCTTCTCGAACAAGAACCTCGTGACCGGCGAGGGCGGGATGTGCACCAGCGACGACGACGAGCTCGTGCGCCGCATGCGCCTCCTGCGCGCCCACGGCATGACCGCCACCTCCTGGGACCGTGAGCGCGGCCACGCCAGCGGCTACGACGTCGTCGAACGCGGCTACAACTACCGCCCGTCGGAGCTCGAGGCCGCCCTCGGTCTCGTCCAGCTCGGCAAGCTCCCCGGCATGCTCGCCCGCCGCCGTGAACTCGTCGGCATGTACCGAGCGGGGCTCGCCCGGACCCCGGAGGCCGGCTTCGTGCCGTTCACCGCCGGCCAGGACGAGATGAGCTCCTGCCACATCATGCCCCTGGTCACCCCCTCCAACGAGGAGCGGGACCGGCTCCGCGCCGCGGCCTCCGACGCGGGCATCCAGACCTCGGTGCACTACCAGCCCGTCCACAGCTTCAAGGTGTTCCAGCCGCAGGAGCCCCTCCCCGTCACGGAGGACTACGCCTCCCGCGAGGTCACCCTCCCGCTGTACCCCGGGATGGCCGACGCCGACGTCGACCGCGTGCTCCAGCTGTTCGCCATGGTGAACGCCTAACCCCATCGCCTGGTCGGGGCGCGTGAGCGCGCCGTATGCGGCCGCGCCCTTCAGGGGCGCGGCCGCTCAGGTGTTCAGCCGCACGGCCTCCACGCATCCGGCGTCCGCGAGGATGTCCATGTCCTCCGAGTGGGAGAGGGCGCCGGCGAATGCATCCGACCCGGTCCCCACGCTCCGCGCTGATCGGCGGTGAGCCGGTCCTCCGCCACGACCTCGCCGCCGCTCACCCCGGCAGGCTCGCGGCAGCCGTCGTGGACGGCGAGGGTCGGGATCCGGTCGCCATGGACGGCGACCTGGGCTCGGCTCCCGGCAGGCGTACGCCGTGGCTCCTGGGGACAACGGCCCCGAACGCGCGCATGCGGCGCGGTTACGCGAGTCGGCCGGGCGATGGGACGCCCGGCCAAAATACGCAAAACATCCTAAACGCACAGCACCCTCTGGCGAAACCGTCCGCAGGGTCAGGAAGACCTAGCCGTCCGGCCCGCGCGGCGAGAAAGTGCCCAGACCTATCGTGACGGCCATGACCACACATGCCGCACTCCGCCCGGAACCCAAACTCGCCGCAGGTCCGGCGGAGGACGTCCGGCGGAGCCGTTCACCGCGATTCATGCGCTCCGCGGAGGTGATCGTGGCGACGCTGGTCGCGACGAACATCGCGATCGCGCTCAGCGACCTGGGGACGCGTGCCGCCCTCGGGGTCGGCGTGATCATGGGCATCCTCAGCGCGGCGGTGGTCTCGTGGAGCATTCCGCCGACCGAGCGGGCACGTCCCGTGCTGGTGCGGCGTCACCGCGTGGGACACGCGGCCGGCGCGGTGCTCGCGATCGCGATGGTGCTGGCGATCGCCGGGCAGGGCCTCATCGACGGCCTCACCGCCGCCGACGCGTTCCTCATCTCCGCGGCGTCCGTCGCATCCGCGTGGCTCGTCGGCGCGATCATGGCGAAGGCGTTCGGGCACCCCGTGCGGGTCCTGGTGGTCGGGGCCGGTGACGTCGCCGAGCACCTCGTCGATTCCCTGCCGCGGGGCCGCCGCTTCGAGGTGGTCGGCACCGTCGACGACCACCACTCGGAGACGGTGGAGGGCGGCCCGGTCCCCGCGACACTCGGTGACATCAACGATCTCGGCGACGTCGTGCGGGGCCACAGGATCGACCTCGTGGTGTTCTCGTTCCTCGGGTCCCCGGACCACCAGCTGCAGGAGGCCGTGCGCGAGTGCCGGCTCAACGGCACGCAGGTGGCGGTCGTGTCCCGGCTGTTCGAGGGCCTGGACGGGTCCCTGTCGCTGCGCCGCCTCGAGGGACTGCCGGTGGTGGTCGCCAGCGGCCACGCGAGCCGCCGCGGGTCGGAGATCGCGCAGCGCATCACCGACGTCGTGCTCTCGTCCATCCTGCTGGTGCTCACCGCGCCGGTGTGGGCGGTGCTCGCCGCGGCGATCAAGCTGGACTCCCCCGGGCCGGTGCTCTACCGCGCCAACCGCATCGGGCGGAACGAGCAGCCCTTCAAGATGCTGAAGTTCAGGAAGATGTACGACGGGGCGACCGGGCCGGCGCTCACCATGGACAACGACGACCGGTTCACCCGCATGGGCCGGTTCCTCGCGCACTCCAAGCTCGACGAGCTGCCCCAGCTGTGGAACGTCATGAAGGGCGACATGAGCCTGGTGGGCCCGCGGCCGGAGGACGCCCGCTACGTCCGGGCGCACCACGAGGCGTACCGCAGCGTGCTGGCCGTCCGCCCCGGCATCACGGGCCTCAGCCAGATCCGGTACCGCAGCGAGTTCGAGCACCTGGTGGGCGACGACTTCGAGGCGTTCTACCTGTCCACGCTGCTCCCCACCAAGCTCGCCATCGACCAGTACTACGTGGACCACCGCAGCTGGCTGCTGGACATGAAGTGCCTGCTGTGGACCGGTATCGCCGTGATCCGCGGCGGTGAGCTGCACCTGAGCCAGCTCGCGAGCCACGTCGTGTTCCGTCCGGGCAAGGACAGCTCGAAGGCGGCGGCGGCGACGGGCGGTGCCGAGCACCACGCCTGACCCGGCCGGCGAGGGAACGCCGCCGCAGCCCGCACCACCTCGACGGCCCGCCCATCCTTCCCCGGGCGGGCCGTCGTGTTCAGCGGGCCCGGAACCGTCCGCGCAGGCAGTGCCCGCCGCGCGGACGGTGAGGTTCCCCACCCGCCGCCGGCACGCACGGCGGCAGGGTGACGGATGGCGCGTCCCGCACCGGCACGCGTGCCGGCGTGGGGCGGCGGGGGCGCCGTCGAGGACCGCGTCCAGGACTCCAGCACCCACCATCCGCATCGCCGATGACACGCACGGTGGTGGGCATGAGGCACCATCCCACCCACCACCCCACGATCAACGAACTTCCGACGCGCAATATCAGTTGCGGAAGCGCCCGGCCTTGGGGTCGGGGAAGGCCCCGGCCCGGGCGTGCTGCAGGATCTGGTCCATGCCCGTGGGAACCGTCCAGGTGGTCCGGAACCCGAGCTCGTCCGTGATCCGCTGGAAACTGACCTTGTAGGACCGGGGGTCCTCGTCGATCTTGACCCACTCGGCGCGCAGCTCCGGGAGCCGCTCCTTCAGCAGCTCGTACATCATGCGCTTGGTGTAGTTCTCATCGGAGTTGCCGACGTTGAACACCCGCCCGCGGCTCTTCTCCGGCGTCGCGAGCACCAGCTCCACCGCACGGGCCGCATCCTCCACGTGGACGTAGGGACGCCAGAACTGCTCACCGTAGATCTCCAGCACGCCCTCGTTGAGGGCGTCGATCGTGAACTCGTTGACGGTGAGGTCGAACCGCATGCGCGGGGCGACGCCGTACACGGTGGCGAACCGGCACACCGTCCACGGCAGCTCGGTCTCCTGCATGAGCTTCGTCTCGACGGCGACCTTGGTCTCCGCGTACAGGGAGACGGGGTTCAGCTCCCCGTCCTCGGTGACCAGGGTGCTGGTGTCGGACACGCCGTAGTTGCTGCACGTGGAGACGAACACCAGGTGGCCGGCGCCGGCGGCGCGGGCCGCGTCGATGAGCGCGAGGCTCGCGTCGACGTTGATCGCGCGGGTCGCGTCGGGGTCGCGGCGACCGGCGGGGTCACCGACGATCGCCGCCAGGTGCACCACGGCGTCGGTGCCGGGCAGCAGCTTGGCGAGGGCCTCGGTGTTCCGGACGTCCTCGCGCGCGAAGGTGAACCGCGGGTGGTCGAGGATCTCCCGGACACCCTCGGCGCCATGATCCATCTCGCAGAGGTCGACGCCCACCACCTCGGTGTCGGGGTCCGCCAGGAGGCGCCGGATGAGGGCGCCACCGACATAACCGGCGGCGCCGGTCACCAGAACTCTTCTCACGTCGCTCCATTCGTCGCGGCGAGACCGGCCGGGCAGGGCCCCGGAACGGTCGTGGACACGCGACGAATGCTACACCCGAAGCCCCGTCCGACCCGCCTCGGACGGCGTGGCGAAGCCGTTCTCCAACCGTCATCCCGACACGGGAGCACCCAGGTTTGACCGCATCAGCACACCCCGCCCCGCGGGTCGTCCGGTCCACCGGCGCCGCCGCCCTCGACCGCCTCGCCGAGGCGGGCTGGGACGACCTCCTGACCTCCCGCCCGCCCGCCGACCCGCTGCGCCGCATCGCATGGCTGGAGGTGTGGCTGCGGGAGGCCGCGGGAGCGGTGGAGCCGCGCGCCGTGATCGTCGACCGGGACGGCGCCGTGGTCGCCGCCGCCGCCCTGGAGCGCACCCGCCGCGGCGGCATGGACATCGTGCGGAACCTCGGTCAGGGGGACGCCTGGTTCCAGATCGCGCCGCCCGCGCTGGACCACGCCGCGCTGCACGCCCTGCTCGCGCAGATCGCCGAGGAGCCGGGGGACATCCTGATGCTGGACGGCTGCCCCGCCGACCCCGACACCGTCGCGACCCTGACGGCGGCGATCCCCGGGGTCCGGATCACGCCCCATGAGACGTGGCGCCTGGTCATCGCCGACCCCCCGCGGTCCGTGCGCAAGCGCCGCAAGGAGGCACGCCGGGCGGTGCGCCGGGCGGCGGAACAGGGCACCGAAATGCACCTGGAGTGGACCACCCGGTGGGCGGACATCGGCCCGCGGATCGGCGGACTCCTGGACTTCCACGCCCGTCACTTCCCCGGCGAGGGACCGAACCTGCTCGCCGGCCCGGGGGTGCGCCGCGCGTTCACCGAGGCCGCGATCCCGGCGCTGGGCGCCGAGGGCAGGGCACGGCTGGTGGAGGTCCGCAGCGGCGACGGCGAGCTGCTGGCCTGGGACCTCGCGTTCCGCGGGGACGGCGCATCGGCCGTCGCGTACGCCGGCGCGTTCGACCGGTCGCGCGAGGACCTCATGACCCTCGGCTGGATCTCGATGCTGCACATGGTCGAGCGGCTGGAGCAGGAGGGCGTGGAGGTCGTGGACTTCGGCCCGGGGCCCGCCCCGTACAAGGACCTGATCTCCCGGTCCGTGCCGCTGGTGCGCGCCGTCGCCCCGCTGTCGCTGAAGGGCCGTGCGGCCCTCGCGGCGCACCGGGCGGTGGGCGCCGCGAAGGGGCTGCGCGACCGACGCGCCGGGGTCGCGGACCGGGAGGCCGGAGGATGACCGGACGCCCCCTGCGGATCGTGCAGCTCATCGAATCGGTCCACGGTGGTGGCGCCGAGCGGTTCACCGTGGGGCTGTCGAAGGCACTCGCCGCCGACGGCCACGACGTGGTGGTGTGCGCGAGCCGCGACCCCGGCGGCAACACCCGGCCCATCGCACACGAGACCGGCGTGCGGGTGCTCATGCTGGGCCGCCGCCGCACGGTGTCCCCGCGGGAGTGGTGGCGGCTCGTGCGGTACCTGCGGCGCGAACGCGTCGACGTGCTGCACGCCCACATGTTCGGGTCGAACGTGTGGGCACCGCTGCTCGGCAGGCTCGCCCGGGTGCCCGTGGTGATCGCCACGGAGCACTCCTGGACCTACGAGGGCCAGCGGGCCCGCAGGCTCCTGGACGGGTTCTGGATCGGGCGCGCCGCCACCGCCTTCGTGGCGGTGTCCCCGGAGGACGCCCGCCGCATGCACGACATCGAGCGCGTACCCCGGAAGCGCATCCGCATGATCCCCACCGGCCTGCTGCGCGACCCGGCCGAGCTGCACCGCGCGCCGGGGAACCTGCGCGAGGAACTGGGCCTCCCGGGCGGGACGCCCCTGGTGGGGGCCATCGCGATGCTGCGCCCCATGAAGGCCGTGGACGTGCTGGTGGAGTCGTTCCCGCACGTGCTTCGACGCGTCCCGGAGGCCCACCTGGTCGTCGCCGGCGACGGCCCGCTGCGGGGCGAGGTCGAGGAGGCCGTGGCCCGGCTGGGCATCGGGGACCGCGTCCACCTCCTCGGGGTGCGGGAGGACGTCCCCGACGTGCTGCGCTCGCTCGACGTGGTGGTCCTCCCCTCGGACTCCGAGGGCAGTCCCATCGCGCTCATCGAGGCGATGGTCGCCGAGCGGGCCATCGTCGCGAGCGACGTGGGCGGCATGCCGGCGATCCTCGACGGCGACCGTTGCGGGGTGCTGGTGCCCCCGCGCACGCCACCGGCCCTCGGCGCCGCGATCGCCGGGCTGCTTGAGGACCCCGCCCGCCGCGCGGACCTCGCGTCCCGCGCGCGGGACCGGGCGATGCGGGAGTACACCCTGGACCGGGTGCGGGACCGCTGGGTCGCGCTGTACCGGGAGCTCTTGGCGACAAACCCCCCGGACGATTGGGTGCCGTCGGAGATTCCGCCGGTTTAGACTCCGAGGGGTGATGAGCGTGCGGTCTTCGGCATCCCGGCTCGCGGTCCTGCTCGCGGTCATCGCGGGACTGATCCTCGTCGCGTCCGCGACGGGTCAGACGCCCCTGCCGCCAGGGCCCGACCCCGTGCCGCCGGCCCCCAAGCCGGACGCGCCGCCCGTCAAGCCCACCAAGCCCAGCCGGCCCACCACGCCCAGCCGGCCCGTCACGCCGGTCACGCCCGTGACGCCGGTCACGCCCGTGACGCCCACGACCACCTCGTCCACGCCGGTGACGCCGCGGCAGCCGACGCTCACCCCCGAGGAGATCGCGCGCCGCAAGCGGGAGGCCGCCGCGCGGGCCCGCGCCGAGCGCATCGCCCGCGACCGCGACCGCCGCGACCGGCTCGCCCGGGCGGCGAACGCCCGGCTCATCGCGCTCGAGCAGCAGGCACGTGCCGCCGCGGTCCGCGAGGCCCGTCGCCGCCAGGCACGGGAGATCGCGCGCAAGCGGCGCGAGGACGCCGCAATCCTCGCCGCCGGGGGCGCGCAGAACCCGGAGGCCGTCGCGAGCGGTGACGGCGGCGGCGGGGGCGTGCCGATCGTGCTCGCGCTCGTCGGCATCCTCGCCCTGGGCGTCGCCGGCCTGGCGGCCGCCGCCCCGGCGCTGCTGCGCTCCGAGATGGTCGCCGAGTTCGCGCCGCGGCAGGTGGACGCCGTCATCGAGGTCATGGCGGGGCGCCGCACCGAGATCGTGACGGGGGTCGTCGCCCTGGGCAGCGGCGTCGTGCTGCTGATGTTCCTCACCGGCAGCTGAGCCGCCCCGCCACTGGCCGTCCGGCCGGGGTCGCGGGATCCGGCAGCCGGTAGTCTCGGGGAATGCCCGAATCCCCCGCAACCGGCGTGCCGCTGCGGATCGCCTACACGATGTCGGCGTTCCCGGTGGTCACCGAGACCTTCGTCCTGTTCGAGATCATCGAGCTGCAACGCCTCGGCGTGGACGTCCAGATCTTCCCGCTGCGCCCCAGGGGCGCGGCGAACCCCCACCCGGAGGCCCTGCCCCTCGCGGAGCGCACGCACTACGCGAGCCTGCGGTCCCGGGAGACGCTCGCCGCGCAGGCGTACTGGCTGCGCCGGCGGCCGCGCGCGTACCTGGGGGCGTGGGCCCGGGCGATCCGCGAGAACGTGCGGTCACCCGCGTTCCTCACGCGCGCCGCCGCGGCGATCCCGCTGGGCGCCAGGTTCGCGCGGGAGATGGAGGCCGCCGGGATCCAGCACGTGCACGCGCACTGGGCGACCCACCCCGCGCTCGCGGCGTGGACGGTGAACCGCCTCACCGGCATCCCGTACAGCATCACCGCCCACGCCCACGACATCTACGTGGACCGCTCGATGCTCGACGAGAAGCTCCGGGAGGCCCGCTTCGTCGTCACGATCTCCGAGTTCAACCGCCGCCTGTTCGGCACCTGGTACGGCTCGTGGGCGACGGACAAGACCTCGGTGATCCGCTGCGGCGTCGACCTCACGGCGTTCACGCCGCGCACCCCCCGCCCTCGCACCGCGGACGACATGTTCACGGTGTCGTGCATCGCCAGCCTCCGGCAGAAGAAGGGGCAGCTGCACCTCCTGGACGCCGTCGCCGCGCTCCGCGCGGACGGTGTCCCCGTGCGCTGCGTGCTGGTGGGCGACGGCGACATGCGGCCCGCCATCGAGCGGCGCATCGCCGAGCTCGGGCTGGGCGACTCCGTGGAGCTGCTGGGGCACTGCAGCCGGGAGCGGGTGAGCGAGGTCCTGCAGGCCAGCGACGCGATGGCGCTGCCCAGCGTCACCGCGGACGACGGCGACATGGAGGGCATCCCGGTCGCGCTCATGGAGGCCTTGGCGACCGAGGTGCCGGTGGTGGCCTCATCCCTGTCGGGCATCCCGGAGCTGGTCGAGGACGGCGTCACCGGGTTCCTGGTGCCCGAGCGGGACTCCCAGGCGCTCGCCGCGGCGCTGCGGCGCATCCACGACGACCCCGAGGGCGCCGCCCGCCTCGCCGCCGCCGGACGCGTGCGCGTGCTGGACGCCTACGACCTGCAGCGCAACACCGCCGCGCTGCGCGACCTCATCGAGGCATCGGCCCGGGCGGGCCGCACGCGCTGAGCCCTCCGGGCGGGGCGCCGCGCGACCCGGCCCGGACGCCGGTCAGCGGTTTTCGGCCCGCCGGGTGAGCCGCGCCAGGCGGGGTTCCTGGTCGCCCAGGAGCCGTTGCGTGCTCCACAGCACCTCGTTGGTGAACAGCAACCCGTGGGGCGGCGCGGTCTGCGGGCGCTTCACGCGCCGGCCGCGGAGCCGGTCGTCGACCAGGCTGAGGTGCCGCTGCGCCTCCAGCGCCATCCAGCGGGCGGCGCGCAGCTGGGTCTCCGGGGGCCGGCCCGCGTCGGCGAACAGCCCCGGCATCCAGACGGTGTTGCGGCCGGTGACCCGGCGCTCCAGGGCACCGGCGCGCCGCAGGAGGGCCAGGGCGTCACGCCGTGCCTCGGCCACGCCGCGGGCCGCCGGGGTCCCGCCCTTGGACGGCTTGGACGGCCCCGGCACCGGAACCGGAACCGGAACCGGCGCGGGGTCAGGGACCGGGGCGGGATCCGCCGGTGCGCGGTCGGGCGCCGGAGCGGGCACGGGGGTGGGGTCGGCGGGCGGCGCCGGGACGGGATCCGTCACGGGCTCCGAGGGCGGCGGCGGAACCGGGGCGGGTGCCGGTGCCGGGTCCGGGGCGGGCGCGGGGACCGGCGCCGGCGTGGGGTCGGGGGCCGGGGCGGGATCCGGGGCTGGAGCGGGGTCCGGGACGGGATCCGGAGCCGGGGCGGGATCAACCGGCGCGGGGTCCGGGACCGGCTCGGACGGCGGCGGCGGGGGCGGCGTCGTCACCGAGGTCACCAGGCCCTTCCCGGCGCACGGCGACCCGGGCATCAGCGTGAAGTCCTTCGCCGCGCGGTCCGTGAACTGCGGGTTCGTCGCGAGGTTCCCGGATGCCGTGAACCCCACCTGCGCCGCCACGTTCCCGAGCCGGCCGTTCCACAGGCAGTTGCGGTCGGCGCGGTTGTTCACGCCCACCGCGCCGCCCCACCAGGACTCGACGTTGGAGCGGACGAGCGAGTTGCTGATGACGTTGTCCTCCACCAGGTTCCCGTACGAGCTCAGCGTGGCGTCGCCCGAGAATGTGAGGCCGCGGCCGTTGCCGTCGATCACGTTGTTGGCGATGTGGCTGTTCTTCGCCCCCGGGTAGAGGTGGATGCCGTAGTCGGCGTTGTCGTAGATCGCGTTGTTCACGATCCGCGTCCGCTCGGCGTTGTTCACGTAGATGCCGTGGTCGTAGCCGGTGGCCGGCAGGCGCCCGCAGTCATGGATGCGGTTGCCCTCCACCACCACGTCGTAGGCCATCCCGAACCCGGCGTTCGAGCCGATGTGGAGGCAGATCGCGGTGTGGTCGTTGGTGATCTCGTTGTTGCGGATCACCACCCGGTCGCCCTCGATGTCGGGGCTCACCCGCGCGCCGGAGGTGCGGCCGTTGAGGATGAGGTTCTCGATGACCACGTCGTTGCTGCTGTCCGGTACCGAGATGCCGCCCAGCAGGGTCGCCCGGGGCCCGCCGGGAGCCGAGGTGAGCGTGATGCCGCTGCGGCCCACCCGGACCCCGCCGAACACGCCGCCGCCGGTGAGGCACCCCACCTGCCCCGCGGTGAGGCTGTCGGCCAGCTTCTGCGCGGTCCGGAACGGCGCGGCCGCGGTCCCCGCGGCGGAGTCGCTCCCGGACGTGGACGCGTACCTGGTGCAGTCGGCGGCGCTGGCCGGTGACGGAACGGCGACGAGCGGGGCGAGCACCCCGGCCGCGACGCACCAGGCGGCCAGCCGGCCGCGGACGGATCGGGCACGGTCCATGACGGTCTTCCTCCATGAAGCACTGGAGGGTCACGTCGTGGAGCACCGGTCCCGGGGGCACCCGGGAGACGGCGGGGCATTCTCAGCGCCGACCCTCGTCCCCCCATGTATCGGACGCCGTGGCGGACCGCTTAATGCGGCCCATCGGTCATGCGCCGGTCCACGAACGGGTGACGCCGTCCCCCGCGCGGGGAGTCGACCGAGACGTCAGGGGGTGCGCGCGGTCCTGCGGGCGTCGGGAGCCCAGGCGGGCCCACCGGGCTCCGGGGCGCGCACCGACGCCTGACGGCGGGCGACGCCGTACAGCGCCAGGCAGATGCCCATGAGGATCCACAGCACCCGCTGGTACTGCGCGGAGATGAAGAAGTCGGCCACCAGGAGGCCCACGCTGCCGGCCGCCACGGTCCGCGACAGCAGCTCCATGGTCACGTCGCCGGTGCGGCGGAACAACCATGCGGCGCGTATCGCGGCGGCGACGCAGGCCAGCAGGAGCCCGCCGAACAGGGCGAGGCCCACGATCCCGACCTCCACCAGCAGGTGCAGGTACATGTTGTGCGCGACCTTCGGCGTCTCGGTGAAGAAGTCGAGGCGCCGCACCAGGCCCGCCTGCGCGAGGTAGCGCGGCGTGGCGTCCGTGAACGTGCCGGTGCCCGTCCCCACCGCGGGGTGGGCGCGATACACGCGCAGGCCCACCTGCCAGATGTCGGCGCGCCCCGTGCCGGCGCTGGTGCCGAACTGCTGCCCCTTGTAGACGGTCTCGATGCGCGTCCGCAGCGCCGGTGACGCGGCCGTCTCGATGTAGCCCACCAGCACGAACACCACGGCGATGCTCGCCACCAGCACCCGCACGCGCCACCGGCCGCCGAACACGATCCACACGGCCAGCGCCGCGCCGATCGCGATGATGCCCCCGCGGGAGCCGGACAACACGATGCCGGCGCCGCACAGCAGCGCCGTGCTGAGGAACGCGATGCGCCGCAGCGGCGTGGAGGCCGAGGCGGCGAGCGCCACGGCGATGAGCAGCGACGGCACGCAGAACGCCGCGTACTCGTTCGCGTCCAGGAACGTGCCGATGAAGCGGCCCTCGTCGCCCCGGCGGTTCATCGCCAGCCCGAGGAGCGTCGACAGCCCGCCGCTGAGCGAGAAGGCCCCCGCCACCCGGATCGCCGCGCCCCGGTCGAACGTCGCGGTGAACACGATGCCCAGCAGCACGAATCCCAGGGCGTACCGCTGGATCGCGTCGATGGACGCCGCGGTGTTGATGGACCACAGCAGCGACGCGACCAGCCAGCCCATGAACGCCACGATGAGGAACACCACCGGGGCGTTGCTGGCGACGAACCCCAGGTACTTGCCGCGGGAGCTGCGGTACCGCAGCGCCACGGCCCACGTGACCATGAGGATCACCCCGGCGCCCTTGGCGACCACGGCCTCCCCGGCGGGGATCACCAGCGCCAGCGGCTGGATGAGCACGAACGCGACCACGCCGATCGTGAGGTCCGACAGCAGCAGCGTGACCACGGCGATCGCCACCAGGCCGCCGACGGCGATGAGCGGGTTCCTCCCCACCGCCAGGCCCATCACGAGGGCCGCGGCGAGGATGGGCACCAGCAGCGCCAGGTCGCGCGGCGTGATGCCGTCGAGGTGGCGGGCGAACCAATCGTCGATGGCGCGCAGCCGCACGGCGATGGACGGGGGGATGCCCGACTCGTCGCGCACCTCCCCGACCCCGATGAGCATGACCACGGCGACACCGACGGCCAGCGGGAACCCGGCGAGCAGCCGGACCACGGGGGGCACGTCCAGCACGATGAGGGCCCAGTAGAACGCCCCGCCCGCCGCGGCCGAGCCCAGCGACCGCGCGATCGTGGCGAGCAACCGGCGGTTGTCGAGGTGGGCCTGGCGGACCACGAGCATGAGGTGGCCGGCGACGAACACGAGGATCGCCACGCCGGTGGCGATCGCCGGGCCCAGCAGCCCGACCGTGGGGATGAGCACCAGGTCGAGCGCCAGGTTCACGACGAACGCCGCGAGCGCGATCCACTTCCGGACGGCGGCGCCGCCCAGGTAGTCGAGGGCCCGGGACACGATCGGCGCGAAGCCGATGAGGATGATGTACGGCAGCAGGATCCGGAGGACGTCCGCGCTGCGCGCGTAGTCCTCGCCCAGCAGCAGCACGATGATGTCCCGCGCGGCCACCGCGATGATGACCGACAGCAGGATGTAGAACACGAGGCCCACGCGCAGCGCCTTCGTGAGCAGCCGCCCGGCGGACATGGCGTCCTGCGACGCCAGGCGCGGCGTCACCGCGGAGGCGAGGCTCAGGCCCAGCAGTCCGAGGATGGTGGCGATGCGCCATGGGGCGTCGTAGAGGCCGACGGCCGTGGTGTCGAGGAAGGCGCCCAGCAGCACCAGGTCGACGCGCTCGAACAGGAGCCACGCGACCCCCGCCAGCCAGATGTGGATGCCGTACTTCAGGAGCTCCTGGCCGCTCACCGTCGCGGACGGCGCCTCGCTGCGCACCAGGTGCGATCGCATCGCGTACATGCCCACGCCGACGGCGACCGCGTAGCTCGCGGCGTTGCCGAGCAGCGCCCCCACGGCGCCGAACCCGGCGACCAGCAGGCCCACGACGACCACGAACTCCACGACGGCCTTCACCAGCGAGACCACCGCGAGCATGACGCCGCTGCGGAGCCCCTCGAAGACGCCGCTCACCCATGAGAAGCCCGCGCTGAAGCACAGCGCGACCGTCGCGGCGCGGACGGCGTTCGCCAGGCCGGGGTGCCCGAACAGGTGGGCGATGGGACCGGCGAGCAGGAACAAAAGGCCGAACGTGACCCCCGCCAGCAGCGCACGCAGCCGCAGGCCCACGCGCACGGCGATCCACACCGCCTCCCCGCGGTTGTAGCCCTCCGCGACCCACCGGGAGGTGGCCGAGTCGACGCCCAGGGAGGCGAACAGCCCGGCGATCGTCGCGATGGTGAGCGCCAGCGCGTAGTCGCCGTACCCGGCGACGCCCAGCAGGCGCGTGAGGACGATCGTGATGACCGCGGTGGAGATCGCGCCCACCACGCGCGCCCCCAGGATGAGCGCGGTCTGGGAGGCGACGCCGCCGCCGCGGGCGCCCCGTGCGGGGGGCGCCGCGTCGGCGACGGCGACGGGAGCGCCCCCGTCCCCGGTCATGGGGTCAGTCCCTCGTGTGCGCCGGGTGCGCCACCGCTACCGCCGCGGCGGCGTCTTGCGGCGCCGCGGGTTGCGGGCGGTGCGGGAGGCCGGGCGGGACCGGGCGCCGGACACGCGGCCGGCGGCCCCGTTGCCGGCGGCGCCGGACGCCGCGTCCTGCGCGCCGGGGTCGTCCTCGTCGGCGTCGTCCCCGTCATCCTCGTCCGCGTCGCCGGCGTCGTCGTCCGTCGCCTCGGGATCCTCCGACGCCTCGGGCTCCGCGGCGGGCGCGGCCTCCGGCTCGGGTTCGGCGGCGGGGGCTTCGGCCTCCGCGACGGGCTCCGGCTCCTCCACGGCGACGGGCTCCGGCTCCTCCACGGCGGCGGGCTCCGGCTCCTCCACGGCGGCGGGCTCCGACTCCTCCACGGCGACGGGCTCCGGCTCATCCGCCGAGACCTCCGGTTCGGGGCGGGTCACGGCGTCGCGGAGGGCGGTGACCTGCGTCACGCGCTGCGATGCGTCCTCGGCCGCGGCCGCGGCCGGCTCCGGGGTCTCGGCGACGGCCGGTGCGACGGGAGCGGGCGCCACCACCTGGGCGGCCTCCTCGCGAGCCTGGTCGGCCGCGCGGGCCTCCTCGATCTGCTGACGCAGCTCGCGCAGGGACGGCCGCGAGGGGTCGGCCTCCGCGGCGGAGGCCTCCGGCGCGGGGCGGGCCGGGGCGGGCGGCGACGCGGGGCGCTCGGCCACCGGCGCGGCGGCGGCCTCCTGGCCGCGGCGCGCGGCACCGGCCTCCGCGGCCGCCGGCTCCCGGCGACGCGGGCGCTCCTCGTCACGGGCGCGGACGCGCTCGCGGGACGGGCGCGCCGGCCGCGGCAGACGGTCCTCCTCGCCCTTGGATCCACGGTGCAGGGACCCGCCCGCGGCACGTTCGCTCGCGTGCTGGGACCAGTCCACCAGGCACAGGCCGCTGGGCGCCACGTCGTAGCGCAGCAGCACCTCGGTGAGGCGGTTGAGCCGCGACAGCTCGGTCTCGCCGCGGCGGACGACGATGACGACATCGTCCACGGCGTTCGCGACCGGGGCCGCGTCGGCGACGGTGCCGAGCGGGGCGCCGTCGAAGATCACGAAGTCGGCGTGTCCGGTGGCCGCGTTCACCATGCGCGTCACCTGCGCGGGCGACAGGGACACGGCGGCGGCCGCCGAGTCGGGGTCGTCGCCGCCGATGACCCCCAGCGCGCCGCGGAAGCCCGGAACGTCCTGCACCGCGCGCTCCAGCGGGATGTCGCCCAGCAGCACCGAGCCGGTGCCGTATCGCGGGGTGAGGTTGAAGCCGCGGGCGATCGTGGGCTGCCGCAGGTCGGCGTCCACCAGCAGGACCCGCTGACCGGCATCGGCCAGGGTGCGGGCCGCCTCGACGGCGGCGGTGGTGCAGCCCTCGTCGTCACCCGCGGAGGTGAACAGCAGGGCGCGGGGCCGGTCGGGGTCCCTCCGGGACACCGCGATGGACTGCGCGAGGTCGCGGTACGCGTCGGCGAGCGCGGCCTGGCCCGCGGCGGGCTTCGGCACCCGGGCGAGCACGGGCAGGTTGAAGCGCTCCGACAGCTGCCCCTCGGTGCGCACCCGGGAGCTGGCGGTGTCGACCGCCACGGCGCCCGCGAAGGCGACGATGCCGCCCACGACCAGGGCGATGGCGATGATGAGCGGCAGCGGCGGGGCGTCCGGCGACTCGGGCACCGTCGCGAGCGTCTCCAGCTGGATCGACGGGTCGTCGCTCGCACGGAGGGCCTGGAGCTGGTCGAGGCGGGTGTTCAGCTGCTCGCGGGTGCCCGCGCCCAGGGCGGATGAGCTGAGCTGGGCGTTCACCGCGTCGATGCGGCCCTCCACCTGCTCGCGGAACGCCGCGGAACGCACGGCGATGGTGCCCTGCGCGAAGGCGTTGGCCAGTGCCGCCGCCTCCTCGCCCGTGGGCGCGGACGCCGTGACCGACACCAGGAACGAACCGCCGACCGGGGATACGGTGATGCGGGACAGGAGGACGGCGGGATCGCCGCCCACGCCGTCGGTGGCCGCGGCCGCGCGCGCCACGGGAATGGTCTTCACGAGCCGGGCGAGGGTCTCGACGTCACGGCCCGGGACGCTGGTGACCCGGATGACGTTGATGCCCTCGAACCGGGGATCGTCGGTCGACACGGGCGACACCGACAGGAGGGCCTCGGCCTTGTACTCCTTCGACGACACCGCCACCGCCAGCAGCGCCGCGCCGAGCACCAGCCCGACGAGGATCAGCATGAGGCGCCAGTGGTCCTTCGTGACCTGGACGTAGCGGGAGAGGCCGCCGCGGTGCTCGGCCTCACGGACCCAGCTGCGGGCCTGCGGGCGTCCCGAGGCGGCCTGCATGGAATCGAAGGAGGTGCTCATCCGGCGGACTCTACCCTCGTGACGGACGCGTCTGCGTCGATGCTGGTCGCCGTCGCCAGGGCCGCTCCTGCGGCCTTCGGCGACGACGCTGACGGGTCCTTCACGGGGGGCTCCTCGGTGCGTCGCCGGCCCCCCCGCACGCGTGCGGCGGCGCGCTCCAGCGCCGGCCGCAGGGGGCCGTCGGCCACCCACCGCCGGCACCGGTACCGCGCGTGCGACGCGCGTCCGGCGACGCTCGGCGCGAACGCCAGCGTCCCCTCGTACTCGTCGATGCCGGTGGCCCACGCGGACTTCCACGCCGCGTCGTGGCCGGCGAAGTCGAAGCTGCGCAGCCCGGTCTCGAACGACCGCTGGATGAGCCCGCGCATGAGCAGCATGCCGGGTGACAGCTTCTTCATGCGGTCCTCGTAGCCCACCTTCAGGGCGTAGTGCACGCCGTGGGCCTCGATGCCGAAGCAGAAGGCGATGGCCACACCGTCCAGCCGCACGAACGCGAGGCGCAGCCATCCCTCGCCGGCGGCCCATGCGGCGAGCTCGGTGTAGTAGGTGCGGGTGCGCGGGTCGGCGAGGATCGCCGTGCCCTCCGCGCCCTTCCACCCGGACGCCTCGACGGCGAACCCGTCCTGCAGGAGGGCGTCCAAGCGGCCGTCCTCGAACGCGTCGTGCACCTCGAACACCAGCTCGCCGGCCTCACGGGCCCGGCGGGCGCACCGCTCCACGTTGTGACGCAGGTTGCGCGACCGGGAGGCCCAGTAGTCGTCCCACGCGCCGGCGGTGTCCACCACCGGGACGCGGATGGTCGTGCGGCTGTAGGCCCGCCGCCCGGCCGCCGACACCGCCGCGTCGATGACGGCACGGGACGGCCCGCCGGCCCGGAGGTACGTGAAGACCACGCGCGGCGCCGGCAGGGTCATGAGCGTGGCCGCCACCTCGCGCATCGCGGCCGGGTCGTCGGCGACGATCCCCTCCAGGGGCGTCTCGTAGTTCGACGGCGGCCCGAAGCCGGCGGTTCCGTCGGCCACCGGCAGGGCGCCGTGCAGGATCCCGTCGCGCCGCACGGTCACCACCGCGAAGCCGGCGCCCTCCTCGAACGCGGCGTGCCGCACCCGCACGTACGCGGGCCGCAGGAACGGCGGGGCGTCCACGCGATGCGCGAGGGCGTCCCACTCGGCTTCCAGCGCGGCCGTGAAGGGCTCGACGGCCGTCACCAGGCGGGAGGAGGGCACCGGATCGTCGGCCGCACGCCGTGGCGTGTGGACCGTCACCGTCACCGGACCCCCTGCGGGGCGTTGAGCGGCCGGCGGCGGACGCCCGCCGGCCGGCGGTACCAGCTCCACCTGGCGCGACCGCCCATGGGGCGCTCGCGGATGAGACCGCCCCATGGGACGGCGACGGTCAGCACCGATGTGAGCTTGAATGACCCGTAGCGGGAGGCGCTGCGCCGCGACGCCTCGTTCAGGTGGTCGATCACCGACACCACGCGCCGCACGCCGCGTTCGTGCAGGCCCACCAGCGCGACGCTCACCAACCCGGACGCGACGCGCAGGCCCCGCGCCTCGGGACGCACGTACAGGTCGTATCCCCAGCGCTCGTCCGGCTCGAGCCGGAACTCGATGTCGTCCTCCCGCCAGGATCCCGACCGGTACCAGATGTACGCCACCGGCAGCCCGGCGTCGTCGAACGCGATGAACACGTCGTCGCCCCGGGCGAAGCGGCCGCGGACCTCGGCGGCGCTCACATGGCCGACCCCCGCCAACAGGTCGGCGTCGTCGTAGTCGGCGGCGCGGGCGCCGGGCCACGGCTCCGCGACGTGCGTCGCCGCGGCGGTGACCTGGTGCACCCCGAACCACTCCACCTGCAGCGCGCGGCTCGGGATGTGCCCGGCCACGGCCACCGCGAGCCCCAGGGGCCCGCACCGGCGGTAGGCGTCCGCCAGCGTGCCCGCCCGGCGGCGGATGTCGGTCATGCCGGTGGCCGCCACCTCCGCGGCGGCGGAGGCGTGGTCATGGGTGATCGCGCGGATGAACATGTGCCCCGTGTGAGTCTGGTGATGGACGGCCCCCTCGCAAACCGACGAAAGTCGAGGACAGCGCTCTCGATCGGGTGGAACCCGCCGCGTCGCCGAGCCCGGGCGGCCGATAGGATGCGGGGTGGCCGCGAGCTCGCCACAGCCAGCTCAGCAGGCCCCCTCATGCGGCGACAAGGAGCCATGTGGACCTACTTGAGTATCAGGGAAAGCGCCTGCTCGCGAGCCGCGGGATCGAGATCCCGCCGGGCCAGGTCGCGGAGACGCCGGAGCAGGCCCGTGAGGCCGCCGCGGCGATCGGCGGCAAGGTCGTCGTGAAGGCGCAGGTGCAGATCGGCGGCCGGGGCAAGGCCGGCGGCATCAAGCTGGCCGAGAACCCGGACGAGGCGTTCGAGCACGCGACGGCCATCCTGGGGATGGACATCCGCGGCCACATCGTCAAGAGCGTCTGGATCGAGGCCGCCTCCGCGATCAAGAAGGAGTACTACGCGTCGGTCACGTTCGACCGCGCGGCGCGGAAGCCGCTCGTCATGCTCTCCGCCGTCGGCGGCATGGACATCGAGGAGGTCGCCGCCTCCCAGCCCGGTGCGCTGGTCCGCCGCCACATCGATCCGCTCATCGGCTTCCAGGCTCATGACGCGCGGTGGCTCGTGTACCACGCGGGCATCGACGAGGAGGCCATCAAGGGCACGATGGCGGTGCTCCACACCCTCTACGACGCGTTCGTGTCCCTCGACGCGATGCTGGTGGAGATCAACCCGCTGGTCCTCACCGAGGACGGCCGGGTCATCGCCCTGGACGCGAAGGTCACGATCGACGGCAACGCCGTGTACCGCCGCCCGGAGCTCGCCGACGTCGGGGACATCCTCCCGGACGACCCGCAGGAGCGGATGGCGAAGGAGCGGGGCGTCACGTACGTGAAGCTCGACGGCGACGTCGGCATCCTCGGCAACGGCGCCGGCCTCGTGATGAGCACCCTCGACGTGGTCGCCCTCGCGGGCGGCCGGCCCGCGAACTTCCTGGACGCCGGCGGCGGCTCCAAGGCCGACGAGGTCGTGACCGCCCTCGAGGTGCTGCTCTCCGACGAGAAGGTCAAGGTCCTGCTCATCAACATCTTCGGCGGCATCACGCGCTGCGACGAGGTCGCCGAGGGCCTGCTGACCGCCCTCGGGAAGCTCGGGGCGACCCTGCCCATCGTGGTGCGGCTCGACGGCACCAACGAGGACGAGGGCCGGGCGATCATCCGCGACCGCGCCCCGTCGAACGTGGTCGTGGAGGGCACCATGCTCTCCGCGGCGGCGAAGGCTGTGGAACTGGCGAAGGGGCAGGCATGAGCATCCTCGTGGACGCGACGACCAAGCTGGTCGTCCAGGGCATCACCGGCCGTGAGGGTGCGTTCCACGCCACCCGCAACAAGGCCTACGGCACGCAGGTCGTCGCCGGCGTCACGCCCGGCAAGGCCGGCCAGGACGTCGAGGGCATCCCGGTGTTCAACAGCGTCGACGACGCGGTGGAGGCCACCGGGGCGAACACCGCCATGGTGTTCGTGCCGCCGCGGTTCGCCGCGGACGCCATCCTGGAGGCGCTCGCCAGCCCGGTCGAGACCGTGGTGGCGATCACCGAGGGCATCCCGGCCCACGACATGCTGCGCGTCTACACGCACATGAAGTCGACCGGCAAGACGCTCATCGGCCCGAACTGCCCGGGTGTCATCAGCCCCGGCGTCGCGACCGTCGGCATCATGCCCACCCAGGTGTTCCAGCCCGGCCGCGTGGGCCTGGTGAGCCGCTCCGGCACGCTCACGTACCAGATCTCCAAGGAGCTGGCGCTCCTCGGGATCGGCCAGAGCACCGTCGTCGGCATCGGCGGGGACCCCGTCGTGGGCTCGTCGTTCATCGACATCCTCGGCCGCTTCGACGCGGACCCCGACACCGACCTCATCGTGATGGTGGGCGAGATCGGCGGCTCGGAGGAGGAGCAGGCCGCGGAGTTCATCGCCGCGAACATGTCCACCCCCGTGGTGGGCTACATCGCGGGCTTCCAGGCCCCGCCCGGCAAGCAGATGGGCCACGCCGGCGCCATCATCACCGGCTCGTCCGGTACCGCCGCCGCCAAGAAGGAGGCCCTCGAGGCCAAGGGCGTGCGCGTGGGCGAGAGCCCCACCGAGGTCGCCGGCCTCGTGAAGCAGGCGCTCACCGAGTAGTCGCCCCGGCCTCCCGCGGGCGCCGCCCCGCGGGAGGCCACCCGGCACCCGTCCGTGTGATGCCGTACCCGGTGACTGGGCGGGCACCGATGCGTGACGTCCCTCGCGGTGGGAACCTGCGGGTACGGCCCCCAGGAAAGGACGTCACCATGGGACCCGGATACCGGCACGTGGCGTGCTGCATCGAGGGATCCTCCGCGAGCGACGCCGTCATCGACGCGGGCACGCGGCTGGTCGACGGCCACGAGGGCACGCTCACCCTGCTGCACGTCGTGCCACCGCCCATGGCGGTGCTGGCGCTGCCGGCCCCCGACATGAGCGCCGTGTACGCGGAGGCCGAGGCGTGGCTCGCCCAGCGGGCCGAGTCGGTGCGCGCCGCCATGCGCGCGGGCGGGTCGGAGGCCGCCGTGCAGACCGCCCTGCTGGAGGGGCACCCGGGCATCGCGGTGTGCGAGTGGGCCGGGCACCACGACGCGGACCTCATCGTCGCGGCGTCCCACCGCGGCCTGTTCGACCGTGCCCTGCTGGGCTCGTTCGCCGGGTACGTGGCCTACCACGCACCGTGCGCCGTGCACCTGGTGCGCCCCGTCGCGGCCGAGAAGGGCTGACGCCTCACCTGCCGGGCCGGGCTGCTCATGTCCGGCCCTTCCGGCTTCAGCGTGGCGGCGTCGGATGAACGGTCGGGACTGAGCTGAAAAACCGCGGCGTCTCTGTGGTCAACCTGCCGACCGGCCCTCGGGGTCACCCCGGATGCGGTGCTGCGCGTCGCGACGGAGGGTTTGGGCGATGCTGGATGTGATCGACCGGGGCACCGAGACCGACGACGCGCTCACGCTGTTCCTGCGCGAGATCCGTTCCTACCCCCTCCTCACCGCCGAGGAGGAGGTGGCACTGGCCCGCAGGATCGAGCAGGGCGACCCGGCGGCACGCGACCGCATGGTCAACGCCAACCTGCGCCTCGTGGTGTCCATCGCCCGCCGTTTCCAGGGGCAGGGACTGCCCCTCCTGGACCTCATCCAGGAGGGCATCCTGGGGCTCATCCGCGCGGTCGAGCGGTTCGACTGGCGGCGGGGCCTCAAGTTCTCGACGTACGCGACGTGGTGGATCCGGCAGGCGGTGCAGCGCGGGCTGGCCGACAAGGCCCGCACGATCCGCCTTCCCGTGCACGTCGTGGAGCGCGAGCGCCGCGTCACCCAGGCCGAGGTGGAGCTGGAGGCCCGCCTGGGCCGGCCGCCATCGGACCTCGAGGTGGCCGAGCACGCGGAGATGACCCCGGAGTGGGTCGCGCAGGTGCGCTCCAGCGCCCGCGTGGTGACCAGCCTCGACCGCCCCGTGGGTGACGACGGCGACGGGACCCTCGGGGACCTCCTGGAACCGGAGGAGCCGGAGCCCGGGCCCCTGGAGGTCGTGCAGAGCGGCCTGCGTGACCGGGCCCTCGAACGGGCGCTGGAGCGCCTGCCCGAGCGCGAGCGGGACATCCTGCACATGCGGTACGGCCTCGCCGGCCACCAGCCCACCTCCGGCGCCGAGGTGGGCCGCCGCCTGGGCCTGTCGCCCGACGCCGTGCGCCGCGCCGAGATCCGCGCGCTGCGGCGGCTCGCGTCCGACCGGGAGCTCGAGGGCCTGCAGGCCGCATAGGCGCATGGCCCCGGCCACCGCCGGGAAGGGGGTTTCCGCCGGTCCGTCGAACAGAGGACGGAGATGACTCCCCCCGCTCGCTCCGGAACCGCCGACACCCGCCTGCTGGCGGGCGCCGGCCTGGCGGCCCTCGCCGCCGTCGTCGTGGTCGCCCTCGCATGGTCCCGCTCCGTGTGGCTCGGCATCCCCGTGCTCGCCCTGCTGCTGCTCGCCCCCCTCCTGCGTGACCTCGCCACGCCACGGCTCACCCGTGCCCGGGATCTGCCCGAGACCGAGGAACCCGAGCTGTACCGCCTGGTGCGGCAGATGTGCCAGGTGCGGGAGCGGATCACGGTGCCCCGCATCATGCTGTCCGACACCGACGCGCCGGTCGCCGTGGTCACCGGTTGGCCCCGCGGGGGCCGGCTGGTGGTGTCCTCGGGGCTCCTCACGAACCTGAGCCACGAAGCGCAGATGGCCGTCATCACGCGGGAGCTGTCCCGGCTGCGACAGCCGTACGCCGCGATCGACTCGATCGCGTGGATCATCGCCCCGCTCGCGTTCGTGGCCCTGGTCGCGCGCATCCCCAGCGTCGGCGGGATGGTCCTGGGGATCCTCGGGCTCGCCATCGCCCTCGCCGCCCTGGTGATCCTGGTGCACGCCCGGGAGACGATCGCCGACGACGAGGCGCTGCAGCGCACCGGCCAGCGGTTCGCGGTGGAGGAGGCCATCCGGTCGATCGACGACCACCCGCCATCGGGGTCCGGCTGGCTCCTCGCGTCGGGGCTGCTGCTGGTCCCGCCTCCCCGGTTCGTGCGGGAGTTCATCCCTCCCACCGCCGAGAACCGGGTGCGCCGCCTCGCCGACGCGGAGGCCATGGACACCGATCACCTCATGGGCACGGCCGCCGACCAGAAGGAACAGGCACTCGGCACGCTGGGCCCCCAGGAGCCGGACTCCACCGCCCGCATGGTGGTGCTGGGCGTGCTCGCCGTGGCCGCCGCCATCGTGGTGCTCGTCCTCACCGCCGGCGGTGGCGGCGGCGACGGCACCGCGGCGAACGGGACGGGTGACGGCAGCACGAGGGCGTCCGGCGCGACCGGCGGTGACGGCGACGACGGTGGCTCGACCTCCACCACCGACAGCGTGTGCCCCAGCCAGCACAACGGGAACCCCGACAGGCCGGTCATCCTCGACGCGTCCGTGCGGCCCGACCTGTTCGAGCTGCGCTGGTCGGTCACGTGGTGCGACGACACCGACCACGGCACGACCTTCGTGATCCTGCGGCTCACCGGACCCCAGAGGCACATGGTGCGGCGGGAGATCCGGTCGCGCAGCAAGCCCGGGACCAACGCCTTCAAGATCGTGCCGGGTGACGTGGGCTGGCAGCCCGGCCGCTACCGGTGGCGCCTGGTGGTGCGCGACATCAACGCCAACACGGCGGAGCGCCGCAGCACCGGCACCGTCTTCGTCCCCGGCATCCCGTAGCGCCGCACGCGGGCGCCGGAGCGGCGCGCCCTAGGAGACGATCGCGATGACCTGGCCCGCCTGCACGGCGTCGCCCTCGGCCACCGACAGCTGGTGGACGGTGCCGGGCTGGTGGGCCAGCACCTCGTTCTCCATCTTCATGGCCTCCACGATGCACAGCACGGTGCCCTGGGCGACCTCCTGGCCCTCGGCGACCAGCACGCGCAGGACGGTGCCCTGCATGGGGGTCACCACCGCCTCGGGCGCGGCGCCGCCGTGGTGGCCGCCGCCGGACCGGTCGCGCTTCCGCTTCTGCGGCACCGCGGGGCCCGCACCGCCGCCGGCGTGGCTCTGCGGGATGGACAGCCGCACCGCGAAGCGCCTCCCGTCGACCTCCGCGGTGACGGTGCGCACCACCTGGGGCTCGGCGTCCGGCGCGGGATCGCCCGGGATCGCCGTGGCCGGCGAGGCCGCCGCGGGGATGGGGGTGGGCGCGTCGGCGAGCCTGGCGACCTCCGCGTGGCAGGCGCCGCCGGCGATGAACTCCGGCAGCTCCAGCAGCCAGCGGTGGAACGGGATGAGCGTGGCGGGCCCCTCCACCACGTACTCGCCCAGGGCCCGCAGCATGCGGCGCCGGGCGGTCTCGCGGTCGGTGTCCCACACGATGAGCTTGGCGACCATGGGGTCGTAGATCTCGGCGATCACCGAACCGGCGCGAACGCCGGAGTCGACCCGCACGCCGGGGCCCGACGGCTCCCGGTACGCGGTGATCTCCGCCGGCGCCGGCAGGAACCGGTTGGCGGCGTCCTCGGCGTTGATGCGGCACTCGAAGGCGTGGCCGCGCGGGCGGACGTCGTCCTGGGAGATGCCCAGGGGCTCACCCGCGGCGATGCGGATCATCTCCCGGATGAGGTCCATACCGGTCACCATCTCGGTGACCGTGTGCTCCACCTGGATGCGGGTGTTCATCTCCAGGAAGAAGAACTCCTCGCCGGACACCAGGTACTCCAGGGTGCCCGCGGACGCGTAGCCCACCGCCTTCGCGGCCCGCACCGACGCCTCACCCATGCGCCGCCGCAGGTCCTCGGAGACCACCGGGCTGGGGGTCTCCTCCACCAGCTTCTGGTGGCGCCGCTGCACCGAGCAGTCCCGCTCACCCAGCCACACGCAGTCGCCGTGGGTGTCGGCGAGGATCTGGATCTCCACGTGCCGGGGCTCCGGCAGGTACCGCTCGAGGTACACGATGGTGTCGGCGAAGAACTTCTCGGCCTCGCGCCGGGCCCCCTCGAAGGCGTCCTCCAGGTCCGCCGGGGTCAGCGCCACCCGGAAGCCCTTGCCGCCGCCGCCCGCCGCCGCCTTCACGGCGATGGGGTACCCGATGTCCTCGGCGATGCCGCGGGCGTCGTCCACGGTGTGCACCGGGTCGGTGACGCCCGGCACGATGGGCACGCCGGCGTCCTTCATGAGCGCCCGGGCACCGATCTTGGAGCCCATCGCGTCGATCGCGGACGGCGGGGGGCCGATGAACGTGATGCCGGCCTCCGCGCACGCCGCGGCGAACGCGGCGTTCTCGGCGAGGAACCCGTAGCCCGGGTGGATCGCCTCCGCGCCCGCCCGCCTGGCGACCTCGATGACCGTGTCCGCCTTCAGATAGCTCTCGGTCGCCGGGCCGGGGCCGATGAGGTACGCCTCGTCGGCATGGGCGACGAACAGCGCGTCGCGGTCGGCCTCGCTGTACACGGCGACGGAGGCGATCCCCATCTCCCGGAGGGTGCGGAAGACGCGGATGGCGATCTCACCGCGGTTTGCGACCAGGACCTTGCTGAACACCGGCTCGTCGGCTCCTTCGAGTGGTCTCTACGACGCTGACGCGCGCCGGGCGGGCATCCGGGGCGGCGCGGCCCCGCGGGCGACGCCCTCCAGCAGGCCGGCGCGGCGCCACGCCGGCACGGCGGGTCCGGCCGGTGCCGCGGCGGCGGGCCGGGTGACGGCCTCCAGGGCCGCGACGATCGCCGCCACGACCTCGGGTGGCGCGTCGCCCTCGACCGCGACGGTGCTCACAGCGGGATGTTCCCGTGCTTGCGCTGCGGCCCGGACTCCCGCTTGGTGAGCGACGCCTCCAGGGCGCGGATGAGCCACGGCCGGGTCTCCTCCGGCTCGATGACGTCGTCCACGTAGCCGCGCTCCGCCGCGATGTACGGGTTCGCGAAGCGGTCCTTGTACTCCTCGACCAGCTCGGCGCGGCGCTCCGCCGGGTCCTTCCCCGCGGCGGCGGCCGCCTCGAGCTCCTTCTTGAACACGATGTTCACGGCGCCGTCCGGGCCCATCACCGCGATCTCCGCGGTGGGCCACGCGGCGTTGAAGTCCGCGCCCAGGTGCTTGGAGCTCATGACGTCGTACGCCCCGCCGTACGCCTTGCGGGTGATGACGGTGAGCTTCGGCACGGTCGCCTCGGCGTAGGCGTACAGCAGCTTCGCGCCGTGGAGGATGATGCCCCCGTACTCCTGGGACGTGCCGGGCAGGAACCCGGGGACGTCCACGAAGGTCACGATCGGCACGTTGAAGGCGTCGCAGAACCGGATGAACCGGGCGGCCTTGATGGACGCGCTGATGTCGAGCACCCCGGCGAGGGCCCGCGGCTGGTTGCCGACGATCCCGACGGAGTGCCCGTTGAGGCGACCGAACCCGACGACGATGTTGTCGGCGTAGAGCGGCGCGACCTCGAAGAAGTCCGCGTCGTCCACCACCAGCTCGATGACGCGCTTCACGTCGTACGGCTTGGTGGGCTGGTCGGGGATGATCGTCGCGAGCTCCGGCTCCATGCGGTCCGGCGGGTCCGCGGTGGGGACGTGCGGCGGGAGCTCCAGGTTGTTCTGCGGGAGGAAGCCCAGCAGCTCCCGCACCTGCTCCAGGCAGTCCTGCTCGGAGTCGGCGGCGAAGTGCGCGACGCCGGACCTGGTGGCGTGGCTCTGCGCGCCCCCGAGTTCCTCCATGCTCACCTCCTCGCCGGTGACGGTCTTGATGACCTCCGGCCCGGTGATGAACATGTGGCTGGTCTCGCGGACCATGAAGATGAAGTCCGTGATGGCGGGGCTGTACACCGCGCCGCCGGCGCAGGGGCCCATGACCACGGAGATCTGCGGCACGACGCCGCTGGCCCGGACGTTGCGGTAGAAGATGTCCGCGTACCCGGCGAGGGAGACGACGCCCTCCTGGATGCGGGCGCCGCCCGAGTCGTTGATGCCGATGACCGGGGCGCCCATCTTCACCGCGAGGTCCATGACCTTGCAGATCTTCTCGGCGAACACCTCGCCGAGGCTCCCGCCGAACACGGTGAAGTCCTGGGAGAAGACGAACACGCGGCGCCCGTCGACGGTGCCGTGCCCGGTGACCACGCCGTCGCCCCAGGGCCGGTTCTCCTCCAGCCCGAAGCCGTGTGCCCGGTGCCGGGTGAACATGTCGAGCTCGGTGAACGAGCCCTCGTCGAGCAGCAGGTCGATGCGCTCGCGCGCGGTGAGCTTGCCGCGTGCGTGCTGCCGTTCGACGGCCGTCTCGGTACCGGCGTGCAGCGCCTCGCCGCGCAGCTCGCGGAGCCGCTGGCGCTTCTCCTCGACCGACATCCCACCTCGCCGGGAATCGTCTGGGGGTCCCGCCGGACCGCCCGGCGCGCGGCCGGAGGCTACCAGACGGGGGGTGGGGTCCAGCGGGCGAAACACTGACGGCCTCGGGGTTTCTCCGCAGCCCGGGCTCCGGGTCCCACCGGATCCCCCGTTCAGCGCGCCCACGGATTGCCGGACGCGGGCGCGCACCTACATTCGGTGGGTCTGCTCCCCTTCCCGGAGGCTCTCGGAGATGATCATCGGCGTCGGTTTCCTGTACGCGGTGTGGATCGCCCTGGCGGTGCTGACGATCGGCGTCATGTGGAAGGCGATGAAGCAGCCGCACGACGACCACTAGGCCGCCCGCGGTCCTTCCCGGGTTCACACGGCCCGGCTGCGCCCCGCGTTCGCATCGGGGGCCCGCAGCCGGGCCGTGATCGTGAGCGGGCCCGTCGCGTCGTGCCGGCGGTTCGCACCCGGGCGACGATGCGGACGCCCCGGTTGCCGCGCGGGAGGGCGGCGGCGACGGGGATTCCCCCCGGCCGCCGCCCTCCGCGGGGACGGTGCTAGAGGCTCGCCTGCCGGATGACCAGCCGGCCCTGCTCGTCCTTCAGGCTGATCGACAGGCTCACCCCGCCGCGGCCGACGGAGCGGCTGCAGGTGAGGGTCCGGCCGGCCAGCACGCGGCCGGTGCACTGCCCCACGACGCGGCCGCGGCGGGTGATCGCGACGCGCACGATGCCGGGCCGCTTGGGGACCACCGACAGGGTGACCCTGCCGCCCCGCCGCCTGAGGGACACGCGGTTGAAGCTGCTGCCGCCCGCGGAGACGCTGCCGCGGGTGGTCTTCCCGCGGCTCTTGAACACCGAGGTGACCCGCAGGGTGCCGGGGTCGTACGGCTTCGACATCCGCAGCTTGCAGGTCGCCGTCTGGCCCGCCGTGACCTTGGTGACGCAGCGGCCCAGCCGGGCGCGGCCCCGCAGCAGCGACAGGGTGATCGTGCCGCTGGACGGCACCTTCACGCTGATCGTCACGTTGCGGCCCACGGCCAGGACGCCCGGCTTCCTCACCGTGCCCGTGATGATGGGCTTGGGACCGGAGGTCCCGTTGGCGACGATGTTCACGGTCACCGGGGCGGACTTCGTGCCCACGTCCTCGGTGGAGACGGCCTGGACGGTGACCTTGCCGCCCGCCGGCACGCTCGCCGGCGCGGTGTACAGGCCGCCCGCGGTGACGGTGCCCACGGTGGCGTTCCCACCGGCGACGCCGTCGACGGTCCACGTGATGGCACCGCTGCTCGCCGAGCCGGTGAACTGGGCCTGCGTGCCCACGACCATCTGGCCGGGGATGCCGGACACGTTCACGACGATGCCGGAGCCGCCCACGTTGATGGTGGCGGTGGCCTTGGCGGGCTGCACCGGGTACTTGGTGGGCGCGCCGTTCACGTAGTTCACGGCGGAGAACACGAAGCCGTCCTGGCCGCTGAAGTTGTTGCCCGGCGTGTAGTTCAGCTGGTTCACGCCGGCCGGCAGCGTGGTGCCGGCGGTGACGGCGGCCGTGCCGTTGCGCAGCGTGCCGTTCGCGGGGAGCGTCTCCACGCGGTACCGCACGGTGCCGAGGCCCGCGTACCCGCTGGGCGCCCCGCCGGTGCCGATGGGCGTGGTGGGCGCGAACGCGGTGCTCGTGAGGGCGAAGCTCTTCCCGACGCGGAAGCCGGTGGCCGCCGTGACGGCGTCGGCCCGGTACCCGGGCACGCGCACGGGAGCGACCGAGAACGTGTAGCCGTTGTTCTCGTCCTTCTCCTTGATGTACCCGTCGGGGTCCATGCGGGCGGCCAGGTAGTAGTCGCCCGGGGAGACGTTGGACACGTCGACCCACTGGGCGTCCAGCGAGGAGTCGTAGATGTCGCGGTAGCCCTCGCTCACGCCCTCGCGCAGGAACGTGGCGCCGGGCTGGCCCTGGTCGCAGAAGTCGGTGACGACGGTCCCCGAGTACACCGTGTCGGCCGGGCCGTTCGTCGTGTCGTCGCCCTCGCTGTCGTACATGCAGAACCCGACCTTGGACCCCGCGACGACCTGGGCGGTCTTCGTGGAGTTCCAGAGGGTGTACTCGGCCGCCTTCAACACGTGGAAGTGGTTGTGGGTGTCCGAGTTGTCGAACACCACCTTCGGGTCCTTGTTGTCGGTGACCCGCTGCCAGTTCCCGGCGGTCGCGCCGCTCGCGAGCGAGGAACGCGCCGGGTTGGGGATGGTGGTGCCGCCGGGACCCGCGACGTTCGGGGGCACCTTCGACAGGTACTGGTCGATGGCGGTGCCGGCGGGCGCGTTGGCCTGCGGGTTCCCCTGGATGTCCAGCGGGCCGTCGCCGGCGTTGTGGACGTATCCGTTGAACCGCAGCAACAGCGCGGAGTTGTCGTACCCGGCCGAGTAGACGTTGAACTCGGGGCTGTCGGGCGGGTCGGCGACCAGGTCCGGCAGCAGGGCACCGTTGCCCGGGCCGGCCTGGACGGCGATGAGGGGGACGGTGACGGCGACCGCTGCTGCGGCGCCCACCAGGGAGAGTGTGAGTCGGCGGCGTCTCTGCATGCCGGTCACTGTAGGTGGGGCTTTCGGCGGGGCGCGCCGCCCATTGGTCCAGTACTCCGCGCCCCGCATGTGAGGATCGTGTGAGCTACTTGGCGAGCTCCCGGATCGCGATGCGGCCCTGCCGGTCGCGGAACGACACGAACACCTTCACCTTCGCGGACGTCGCGGTCGCGGCGAGGGTGCGGGCGCAGGTGAACGAGGCGTTCGGGGCGATCCGGCCGGCGCACCGGCCCACCACCCTGCCGCGCGCCATGAGGATCACGCTCACCGATCCGGGGCGCTGCGGGGTGACGACCAGGGACACCCGCCGTCCGCTGCGACGGACCGCCAGCTTGCGGTAGCTGGAGGGCCCGGCGGTCGCGGAGCTGGTGAACACCTTCCGGTCGGCGGTGGTGAGCTTCGCGTTCACCCGGATCGTGCCGGGGTCCCACGCCTTGGCGAGCTGGAACTTGCACGACACCGTCTGGCCGGCCGGCGCCTTGGTGCTGCAGGCGTCCAGGCGCGTGGCGCCGCGGGTGAGGCTCAGGACGACCGTGCCGCCCCGGTTGATCTGGACCGTGACCGTGACGTTGCGGCGGTAGGTGAGCACGCCGGGCTTGGAGAGCGCGGCCGTGGTGACCACCGGCGGGACGACCGGCTGCGGGACTTGGGTCCCCACCGGCACGATCGGGATCACGACCTCCTTGAAGGCTCCGAGGTCGTCGGCCAGCGTGGCGCGCACCGTGATGCTGCCGCCGGCCGGCACCGCGTCGGGTGCCGTGAGCACGCCCGCGGCCGTGATGCTGCCGCCGGTCGTGGTCCACACCAGCGGGCCGCCGGTGGACGAGGTGGCGGTGAGCTGCACCTGCGTGCCGGCGACCATCTGCCCGGGCGCGCCGGAGAGGTTCACGACCGTGGCACCGGAGCCGCCGACGGTCACCGAGGCGGTCGCCCTGGTGGGCTGGGTCGGGTAGCTGCTGTTGGTGTCGATCGCCGAGAACTGGAACGAGTCGACGCCGGAGAAGTTGGTGTTGGGGATGTACTGCAGCGCGGTCACCCCGGCGGGCAGCGCGCTGCCCACGCTGAGCGTCGTGTTCCCGTTCTTCAGGATGCCGCCGGCGGGCAGCGACTCGATGCGGTACCGCCGCGGGCCCAGGGCGACCCCGTAGCCCGAGATCGTGGTGAACGCGTCGGCGGCGAGCGTCACCTGCACGGGGGTCTTGAACGCGGTGCTCGCCGTGACGGCCGCCGCCCGGTACCCGGGGATGGTGACCGGAGCGGAGAACGCGTACCCGTTGTTGGTCTCGTCCTTCTCCTTGAACACGTTGTCGGGGTCCATGCGGCCCGCGAGGTGGTAGATGCCCGGGGAGACGTTGGAGACGTCGATCCACTGGTAGTCGAGCGTCCAGTCGTAGATGTCCCGGTAGCCCTCGCTGATGCCCTCGCGCAGCTGCGTGGCGCCGGGCTGGTCCTGGCGGCAGAAGTCGCCGGTGAGGGTGTCGCCGTACACCTGGCCCGTGGGCCCCTTGCTGAAGTTCACCCGCTCGCTGTCGTACTGGCAGAACCCGACCTTGTTCGCCGGGGCCACGATCGCCGTCTTCGCCTCGTTCCACATGGAGTACTCGGCCGCCCGCTGGACATGCCAGTGGTTGTGGGTGTCGGAGCTGTCGAACACCACCAGCGGGTTCACCGGGTGGTCGGTCACCCGGGTCCACGACGCGGCGTTCGATCCGAACGCGTCGCTGTCGCGCGCCCCGGTGCCGTTCCAGAGGTACTGGTCCATGCCGCCCTGCGAGCCGAGTGGCAGCTGCGGGTTGCCCTGCAGGTCGAGCGGGCCGTCGCCCTCGTTGTGGACGTAGCCGTCGAACCGGACCAGGAGGCGGGCGACGCCGTTCACCGGGTCGTAGGTGTCGAACCTCGGCCCGGTGGGCGCGTCGCTCACCAGGTCCGGGAGGCGCGGCGGGTCGCCCGGCGCGGAGCTGGCGATGATGGGGACCGTCACGGCCGCGGCGGCGGCGCTGGCGACGAGGCTGAGGACGAGCTTTCGGCGGCGTGTCATACCGGTCAACCTAGGGGTCGCGCCCGGAATGCCGCCTCGGCCGAACGGAGAGTCCGCGACTGGACGTTCGGCGAGTCGGATCGGCGTGGCCAAGCCGATCCCGGTAAGGGACTCGTTAAGGGCGCCGTGGCATCGGTGGTGCGCCGTCGTCGGAGTGCGGGGAATCCCGGAGCGCGGCCCGAGGCGCCGCGAGCGGCTATGGTCACCGGGATGCCCGACGACATCGACGTGACCGTGATGCTGTTCGCGTCCCTGAAGGAGGCGGCGGGGACCGACCGGCTGCAGATCCGGGTGCCCGCCGCCACGCCGGTGGGCGCGGTGTGGGCACATCTCCCGGAGCCCATCCGGTCGACGGCGCCGCCCACGGCGCTGCGGTACGCGCTGAACGACCGGTGGATCGCGCCGGGCACGCCCATGTCGGGCGGCGACCGGGTGGCGCTCATCCTGCCGGTGTCCGGGGGGTAGCGGTGGCGCTGGTGTCCCTCAGGCACGATCCGCTGCGCGTGGACGAGCTCATCGCCGCGACGGCGGGGCCGGACCACGGCGGTATCGCCGTGTTCATCGGCACCACTCGGCGCGACGCGGACCGCACCGAGGTGGTGGCGCTGGAGTACGAGGCGTACGAGGAGCTGGCCCTCGCCGAGCTGGAGGCCGTGGCCGCGGAGGCCGAGGCCCTGGGCGCGCGGGTCGCCATCTCGCACCGGCTGGGGCGCGTGGCGGTGGGTGAGGCGTCCATCGCGATCGTCGCGGCGGCGGCGCACCGCCCCGCCGCGTTCGCGGCGTGCCGGCTGGCCATCGACGAGGCGAAGCGGCGCGCGCCGATCTGGAAGCGGACGGTCCACGCGGACGGCACGGCCGTCTGGAGGGACGGCGTCTCCGCACCCGTGTCCTGACCCGGAAAAGGAGCCCGCGATGGGAACGATGGAGCCCGAGGGACCCACCACGATCATCGGTGAGCCGCTCACCGGCGAGCCCGACCTCGACATCGACGAGGAGCTCTGGACCGACGACTCCGGCGAGGACTACACCGGCTGGTTCTGCGTCCGCACCGACCCCTGGCCCTGCCCCGCCGCGGGCTGCGAGTTCGTCGCGACGCACCTCACCGCCGCCCATCTGATCATCGTGTGGCCCGAGAACGACGACCCCAGCCTGCTGCGCCACGCCGCCGCGGCCCGGGACATCGGCCGGAACCCGAAGATCGAGCAGTACGAGAAGGGCTTGGGCCCGGCATGCTCCTACTACCAGTGGGACGCGGCCGGGAACCCGGTGCACGCCGTCCGCAAGAACTCCGGGGACGAGGGCTTCTACAGGAAGAAGTAGCCCGGCCCGGGGCTCAGCTCAGATGAGCCCGCGTTCCTGGGCCACCGCGAGCGCCTGCACGCGGTTGTGGGCGCCGAGCTTGGTGAACAGGGCCCGCGAGTGGCTCTTGATGGTGTTCGGCGACAGGCCGAGCTGCTCGCCGATCTCCTGGGTGGTGAGCCCCCGGGCGATCATCATCAGCACGTCACGCTCACGATCGGTGAGGCTGCCCTCCGGGCGGCCGCCGTTCGCGCGGCGCGGCAGCATCGCCCCGGCGATGCGCGGGTCCAGGACCGCCCTGCCGTGCACCACCTGCATGAGCGCCGACAGCAGCTGCTGCTCGCCGGTGTCCTTGAACAGGCACGCCGACGCCCCGGCCTTCAGGCACTGGCGCACCGCCATCTCCTCCGGGTGGGCGGTGAGGATCACGATCGCCAGGTCCGGCTGGCGCTCCTTCACGCGCTGGCAGATGGTGGCCGCGGGCAGGTCGGGCAGGCGCAGGTCCAGGAGCAGCACGTCGGGACGCAGCTGGTCGCAGCGCAGGATCGCCTCCGCGCCGGTGCGGGCCTCGCCGGCGAACTCGAAGAACCGGCTGCCGCTCAGCAGCAGCCGCATCCCCGAGAGCACGATGGGGTGGTCGTCGGCGACCACCACGGTGCGCGGGTTGCGGGTCACGGCAGCGGCACCCGGGCCTTCAGCGTCGCCCCCGTGTCGTCGCCGCGCACCAGGGCGATCTCCCCGCCCAGGCGCGCCAGCTCCGCGTCGAGGGACGCGAGGCCGTATCCCCCGTCCGCCGCGGCGGCCGGTCCGACGCCGTCGTCCTGCAGCACCACCTCCAGCGCGCCGGGCAGGAACCCGATGGTGAGCACCACCTCCGACGCCTGGGCGTGGCGCTCCACGTTGCGCAGCCCCTCCTGCACCGCCCGGATGAGCGTGTCCGCGCGCGCGGCGTCCACGGCGTCGGGCTCGCCGAGCACCAGCAGGTGCGCGGGCAGGCCGGTGCGCGCCGTGAAGGCCGCGAGGTCCTCGCGCAGCTTCACCGCGAGCGCCCCGGCCGAGGCGGACGGCGTGTCGAGGCTGCGCAACGTGGCGCGCAGGGCGGTCGCCGCCCCGGCGATCTCGCGCTCCAGCCCGTGCAGGTGGGTCACCAGGTCCGGGCGCCCGGACGACGCGCTCTCCCGGGCGAGCTTCGCGGTCATCCCGATGCCGAACAGCCGCTGGCCGAGCTCGTCGTGCAGGGCGCGCGCCAGGCGGCGGCGCTCCCGCATGGCGGCGACCTCCTCCACGCGGCCCCGGTCGCCCGCCGCCGCCAGCGCCGCACCCGAGTACGTGCACAGGCGCTGCAGGGCCTCCATCGTCGCCGGGCGGAACCCGCCGGTGTGGCGCAGCCCCACGTGGAGCATCCCGCGCACCTCGCCGCCGAACCCCACGGGGATCGCCGCGAGCGACCGGATGCCCTCCTCCTCCACCACCACCTCGGCGAGGGCGTCGGGCAGGTCCTCCGCCGCGCAGTCCTCGCTGGCGACCGCCGCGCCCAGCTCCAGCGCCCGGCCGCCGGGGCCGGCGCCCGGCGGGATGCGCAGGCCCGGCAGGCGCGGCCCGCGGTTGCCGAGCACCGCCTTCATCTCGAGGCGGTCCAGGCAGTGCAGCAGGGTGCACGGCTGCGGGTGCGCGCACCCGGCGGCGCGCAGGGAGAACGCGGCGACGTCGACCGCCGTGAGGCGCGTCACCTCCGACACGGTCGCCCAGGCGATGCGCGAGGTCACCAGCTCACGGAACAGCCGCTGCCCGGCGGCGTCCGCCCGCCGGAGGAGGTTGATGTCGGCCACGGCGGCGTCCGCCGCCGGTGCCCCTGGTCCCCGTCCCGCCATTGCGCCCCTCTGTGATCCCGCCACCCGACCCTACGGGCGGCGCCCGCTCCCGGGCAACGTCCCTCACCCGAACGGGTGAGGCGCCGCCCGGGACCATGAGCATCCCACCGCTTCCCCGTCCCCGCTTCCCATGCGGTTCCCCCCACGCCGGTCCCCCCACCCCGGGGTGCGGAGGGGACTGGCCGCTCCGGTGGCCGCGGGGTTGGATGGCGGCGGCGGACCAGCGACCGAAGGGATCCCCATGGCCGACACGATGCGCGCGGCGGTGTTCAAGGACGTCCGGGACATCCACATCGAGGAGGTCCCCATCCCGCGGTGCGGCCCCACCGACGCCGTCGTGAAGGTCACCACCACCACCATCTGCGGGACGGACTCCCACATCTGGCGCGGCGAGTACCCCGTCGCCCCGGGCCGGGTGGTCGGGCACGAGCCCGCCGGCGTGATCCACGAGGTGGGCGAGGCGGTGCAGGGCTACGAGGTGGGCGACCGCGTGGTGGTGGGCGCCATCACCCCGTGCGGCGCCTGCTACTTCTGCCAGGCCGGGGACTTCTCCCAGTGCGCCGGGTACGAGGACCAGTGGGGCATCATCGGCGGCTGGCGGCTCGGCAACTCCATCGACGGGGTGCAGGCCGAGTACTTCCGGGTGCCGTACGCGCAGGCGAACCTCGCGAAGATCCCGGTGGGGCTCTCCGACGAGGAGGTCCTGTTCGTGACCGACATCGCCACCACCGGCATCGCGGCCGTCGAGACCGCCGACGTCCAGCTGGGCGACTCCGTGGTGGTGTTCGCGCAGGGCCCCATCGGCCTGTGCGCCACCGCCGGGGCGCGGCTGCGCGGCGCCGGCCTGGTCATCGCCGTCGACTCGAACCCACGGCGCCTCGAGATGGCCCGCACCATGGGCGCCGACGTGGTCATCGACTACACCCAGGAGGACCCCGTCGCGAAGGTGAAGGCCCTCACCGAGGGCCGCGGCGCCGACGTCGCCATCGAGGCCCTCGGCATCCAGGAGACCTTCGAGAACTGCCTCAAGGCCGTCCGGCCCGCCGGCATGGTCTCCTCGCTGGGCGTCTACGGCGACAAGGTCACGATCCCCCTGGAGCCGTTCATCTACGGCATCGGGGACATCGACATCCGCACCACCCTCTGCCCCGGCGGAAAGAAGCGACTGGGGGCGCTCATGACCCTGGTCAAGAACGGCCGCCTGAACCTGGGGCAGCTCATCACCCACCGGTTCGACCTCGACCGCATCGAGGACGCCTACCACCTCTTCTCCAACCAGGAGGACGGCGTGATCAAGGTGGCGGTCACCCCGTAGCCCCCACCGGTCCGAGGTGCCCGGCGCGCCCGGCGTGGCACGATGGGGCGATGCCCGCGGCGTCAACCCTGCTCGCGCTCATGGCGACGGCCGCCGTGAGCGCGGCCGCCGCACCGCCGGCCGGCGCGGTGGTGGACCGCGTCATCCGGGACCCGCGGATCACCGAGGCGTCCGGGCTCGCGCCCGGCCTGCGGACCGCCGGGATCCTGTGGACCCATGAGGACTCCGGCCACCCCGCGCGCCTGTTCGCGGTCCGCCGCGACGGCCGGACCGCGGGAGTGGTCCGGGTACCGGGGGTGCCGGCCACCGACTGGGAGGCGCTCGCCTCCTACCGGGACGCCGGCCGGCCGATGCTCGCGATCGGCGACATCGGCGACAACCGCGCGACGCGGACCTCGGTGCGCATCGTCGTCGTGGCGGAGCCCGCACCGAGGACCGGCACCGTCCGGCCGGCCCGCGTGCTGACCCTCCGGTACCCAACCGGCCCGGTCGACGCCGAGGCCCTGCTCGTCGACCCCGACGGCGGGCGGGCGTTCGTGGTGACCAAGGGCCTCGGCGGCGCCCTCTTCCAGGTTCCGCCGGCCGTCTGGCGCGGGACCGCCGCCAGGGCGTCGGGGCGGCTCGTGCGGATCGCGACGGTCCCGCTTCCCCTCGTCACGGACGGCGTGATGGGACCGGGCGGCCACCCGGTCCTGCGCACCTACTTCGGGCTCGCCGTCCTGCCACGGCTCGCGGGCCGCGTCCGTGGCGGCACGCTCCGGCCGCTGGCCACAATGCCGCTCCCGCCGCAGCCGCAGGGGGAGGGCCTCACCCTGCTCGACGCCCGTACGGCGCTCATCAACAGCGAGGGTCTCTCCCAGCCGGTGCTCCGGGTCCGCCTTTCCGACGACGTGCGGTCGGCGCTGGCGTCACCCGCACGGACGGCTGCGGCTCGTCGTCATCGGTAGGCGCGGAGCTCGTCCCGGACACCCGCTCATGTCGCCGTGGCCCTGCGGAACGTGTCGTGGTCACCCCGGTCGTCGGCCGCGTCGATCGGATGAGCCGCATATGCGGCCGCGTATGCCGCGTCGACCTCCGCGGATCCACGGCGGGCGAGCAGCGCGGCGAGCGCGTCATCGATCAACCGGGCATCGGAGACTCCGCCATGGGCCCGCCGTGCCCTGGCGAGCAGGTCGCTGTCAACGGCCGTCGTGATCCGGGTCCGGCCCATGCCACGGATCATGACGTCGACCCGGCAGGAGCGGAATGCTGAGTCGGGGCCGTGGAAGGCATTGTGGGCCACAGGTGCGCCCGTGGAGCCGGTGTCCTGCCGCACCGGCTCGTTCACGCCAGGACGGCCCGCCGCGTCGTCCAACACCGCGACCTGCGCGTCGAGGCCCCGCCCGTGAGGGGCGACGGGCTGCCCATGTCGCGGGGGTATCGGACGTGCGACCTGGACACCCTCCGCCCTGCGAGCAGACGCTCTCCGTCCGTGGATTCCGGACCATCGCCGCGAAGGACCCGCCGTCCCGTCTGAGCCGCTTCGGGTCTGGAGTCCCGGGCGGCACGTGCGCTCAGGAGGGTGGGGTTCCGGTCCGCTCGGAGAGGATCCCCGGCTCCAACGGGGCAGGCCAGCGTGGCGACCCGGACGGTTCCGACACCCAGCGGTCCAGCCCCGGATCCCACCGGGCACACCCCGCACGAAGCGCCAGCACCCAGTAGCGGACCACCGCCTCGATCGAGGTCCCCACCAGGATCGGATCCAGCAGGCTCACGTTGCGCACCACGCAGTGGACACCGTCGGGCGCCGCCGCATCGGCGACCAACAGGGTGTGCTCGACACGTGCGATCACCACCCACGACAGCGGCCACCAATAGTCGGGGTCGGTTTGCGGCGGCTCAAGGAACTCCGAGACCGTGTACTCGGCGTCGGTTCGCTGCTCGACCCGATGGCGGTCCAGAGACGCCTCCAGCGACACGGGGGCCAGCGATGTGGGCGCCAGCTCGAAGTCCCCCCACTCCCGGTGCTTCAGGCCGGTCTCCCCGTCACACCAGCTGAACCAGTCCACCAGCTCACCCGCCGGCGGCACCCCGGCCGCACGAAGCCGTTCCCGCACATGCTCCGGCGAGTGGCCCGGGCGCATCCTGTCCAGCGTCGGGCTGCCGCTGGCGCGCAACAACCCGGTGTACTCCTCCAGAAGGGCTCCCAGCGTCCCCACCGCTCACCTCACCGCCGTGCCGTCGGGTCCGGCCCGCCCGCATCCGCCAGGGCGGACTCCAGCGTCGCCCAGAGCCGGGCGACCTGCGCGTCCAGGCCGCCGGCGTCGGCAGCGGTGAGGATCCCCCGGAACGTCGGGTGCTGCGCCTCGTACCTCCGGACCTTCGGGCCGCCGCGACGGACGTTCGCGACGCGGTCGCCGAGCTTCACCGCCACGGCGGCGGGGGTCGCGGCGATGCGGGTCCAGGAGTCGCGCCGGGCGGCGTCCTGGTCCGGCCGGTCGGGGACGGTCAGCGCGGAGACGATCCCCCCGATCCGCTCCCCGAACTCCTGGGTGATCGCCTCGACGTCCACCGGGGTGTCCTCCACGACGTCGTGGAGCCACGCGGCGGCGATGAGCTGCGGATCGTCCACCCCGTGCTCACCCAGGGCGGCGACCACCTCCTCCAGGTGGGCGGTGTACGGATCGTCGCCGTCGTACCGCTGGCCGGCGTGGGCGATGCGGGCCAGGGTCGCGGCGCGCTCCACCAGCAGGGCGCCGGGGGAGCGGCGGCCGCGCCCGGACCGCCGGGGGAACACGTCCCGGGCGAGGGAGGCGACGCGGTCGAGGATCAGCACACCGTCCAGGTGGTCGATCTCGTGCAGCACCACCCGCGCCTCGAATCCCTCGGCGGTGAACCGCAGCGGCGCGCCCTCCGGGTCCACGGCCTCCACCTCGATGGCCACGGGACGGCGGACGTCGGCGGTGATCTCCGGCAGCGACAGGCAGCCCTCCCGGCCGGTCTCCGCGCCCTCCGCGGACACCACCACGGGGTTCACGAGCACCAGCGGCCCCAGCGGGTCCGGCACCTTGGGGTGGTCCGTGCAGTCGACGAGCACCACCCGCCACATCGCCCCGATCTGGGTGGCGGCCAGCCCGACGGTGCGCGGGTAGGCGCGCGCCGTGTCCTGCAGGTCCTCGGCGAGGCGGCGCAGCGCCGGGCCGAACGTGGTGACGGGCGCGGCCGGCTGCTTGAGCCGCCGGTCCGGGTAGACCAGGACCTCGCGGATCACCGGCCGGCGCCGCTCACATCACCTCGTCGGCGACGGGGGTGACCGACAGCTCCACCCGGTTGCGGTCCGCGACCGGCCGCAGGGCGGCGGCCATCGCCTCCGGCGTCGCCCCGGCCGGCAGGTCCACCTCGATCGCCAGGGCGTAGATCGGCGGGCGCCCGGCGGCCCGCGCCGACAGGTCGACGATGTTCGCGCCGGTGTGGGCGAGCGCCGCGGTGACCGCGTGGACGATGCCCGGGTGGTCCACGCCGTACACGCTGATCACGCACCGCGGGCCCCATGCCGACGCGTCGTCCGGCGGCGACGCCGGCCCCGTCCACAGCCCCAGGCCCAGACGCTCCGCCACGGGGCGCAGCGCGGCGTCCACGCGCTCGGCCGGCACGCCGTCCGGCACCGTCACCAACAGCGCCACCGCGAAGGAGCCGCGCAGCAGCGCCGCCCGGCAGTCCTCCAGGTTCCCCCCGAGCCCGAGCAGCGCCTCCGTGAGGGCCGCCACGATCCCCGGCCGGTCCGCGCCGACCGCCGTCACCGCGATCTCGTTCACGCCGTGAGCCTAGCGCCTGAGGTGCGACGCCCCCGGGCCGCATAAGATGGGCCGCGTGAACGCGGCGCTCTGGGTCACCGCCGTCAGGATCAGCACGATCCCGGCGATCATGGCGCTGGTCCTGGTGGACACCGAGACGGCGCGCTGGTGGGCCGCCGCCCTGTACGGGGCCGCCGCCGCCACCGACAGCCTGGACGGCTACCTCGCGCGGTCCCGCGGGCAGGTGACCGTGGCCGGCGCGTTCCTGGACCCCCTCGCCGACAAGCTGCTGGTGAGCGGGGCCCTCCTGTGCCTCGTGCAGCTCGACGACGTGCCCGCGTGGATCACGATGGTCATCATCACGCGGGAGTTCGCCGTGACCGGCCTGCGGCTGGTGGCCGTCACCGAGGACCTCATCATCCCGGCCGGCAGCCTCGGCAAGGCGAAGGCCTTCAGCCAGAACATCGCGATCGTCGCGGCGATCGCCCCGCACCCCTGGACGGCGGTGAACGACCCGCTCATGTACCTCGCGGTGGTCCTCACGGTCCTGTCCGGCGCGTACTACTTCGTGATGGCGCACCGCCGCCTGTTCGCCCGCAAGTCACCGGACACCGAGGTCGGAGGCGACCCGTGAACCAGGCCGTCGCCGTGGTGCTGGCCTACCTGCTGGGATCCATCCCGTTCGCGTACCTCGCGGGCCTCGCCAGGGGCGTGGACATCCGCACGGTGGGCAGCAAGAACGTGGGCGCCACCAACGTGTTCCGCACGCTCGGCCGGCGCATCGGCATCGCCGTGATGGTCGCCGACATCGGCAAGGGCGTGGCGGCCACCCTCATCGCCCGGGCCCTCACCGACTCGCCGTGGCCGCTGGTGGCCGGCGGAGCGGCGATCCTGGGGCACGTCTTCCCGGTGTGGCTGCGGTTCAAGGGTGGCAAGGGCGTCGCCGTCGGCGGCGGCGCGGTGATCGGCCTGGTGCCGCTGGTGTCGCTCATCGTGCTGGGGACGTGGCTCGTGGTGGTCGCCGCCACCCGGTACGTGTCGGTCGCGAGCATCGCGGCGGCCGTGGCCTTCCCCGTCGGGGCGCTGCTGCTGGGCGAGCCGTGGCCCGTGCTGGTGTTCTCCCTGCTGGCCTCGGGCGCCGTGATCGTCCGCCACCGCGCGAACATGGGCCGCCTGTTCCGGCACGCCGAGCCGAAGCTGGAGCTCGGCCGGAAGCGCGGGGGTGACGCGGCCCCGGAGTCCTGACCCGGCTCAGGCCGGGGTGAGCCACTCCTCCAGCCGCACGTGCCGCACCGCGGGCCTCCCGCCGGCGAGCTCCGCCCGGATCTCCCCCAGCAGGCCGCTGCGCTCCGCGTGCACGTCGTGGGTGTGGATGGTCTCGAAGTTCTCCTGCTGGGCCCACAGGAAGGCGTCGTCCGGAAGGTCCGGGTGGGCGGCGACCGCGAGGCGCACCATCTCGCGCACGCTGTCCTCCACGAACCGCGGGCGCCGGTGGGCGCGGTCCACCACGTACTGCTCGTCCGTTCGCTTCAGGAGCTCGTAGATCTCGGAGGACATGGACTCCTCCACGATGCGGATGAGGTCGTCAGCATCGATCGCGAACGCGCCCGGCGCGCCGAGGTACAGCGTGCCACGGGCCCGCTGGTTGTGGGTGGCGATGGGCACCAGGCCCACGATCCGCTCGATCTCCTCCGCGGAGAAGCCGTCGCCGCCCAGGGCCGCCTCCGCCTGGGCGCGCAGCAGCCCCTGGGCGCACGGGCAGGCGTTCATGCCCTGTGCGGAGACCCCCACCACGCGGCGGGAGGCGGCCGGGGTGGCGGCCGCCGCGCCGATGAGGCCGTACGTCTCCTGGCTCTCGATCCCCGACACGGGCGTCACCCGCACCACCGGGTAGCTCGCCCGGATCTCGACGCGGCTGCGGGTCGCCCCCTGGGCCTCCACCACCCGCATCGCGATGCGTTCGGCGAGCGCCTCGATGACCAGGGCCTCCCCCAGCACCACATCGTCGATGGCCTCGTTGATGCCCTCCTCGAACCGCGACATGTGGACGCCCTTGCGGGAGGAAGCGAGGTCGGCGGAGCAGGCGATCTCCGCCTGGAACAGGCGCTCGCCGTTGCCGTGCCCGATGCGGATGGCCTTCGCGGACCGCACGACGCCCGCCGCGGTGAGGCTGAGGGCCGCGGGCGGGGCGGTCTCCTGGAGATCCTCGGCGGGGAGGGTGGGACGGCTGCGCATCCCGGCGCCTTTCGTTTGGTGACGACGTGCCGATGCTCCACTGGGAGCCGACGCGGTAACGGTAGTGCGAGCGGCACGGTCTGGCCCGCGAGTCGGTGTGAGCCCGTTCACGCGCCACCGGCGCCGCGACCCGGTAAACTGCTGTGGGCTCCATCCGTCCACCCCTGAAGCGCTACGGAGGGCTGCCCATGGCGACGCGATCCAACGCAGGGCCGAGTGAGACCAACCTCTCCGCGGTCATGCGCGCCTTGGTGGAGGAGGGACGCGAGAAGGGGTTCCTCACCTACGAGGAGATCGTCAGCGCCCTCGAGGATCACGAGCTCACCCGCGAGCAGCTCGAGGAGTTCCTCTCGGGCCTCGCCGAGCGCGGCGTGGACGTGCTGGACGCCGAGGAGGACCAGCCGGAGGTCGCCGGCGGCATCGACCTGACGGTCGAGCCCAGCCTCGACTCCCTGCGGCTGTACCTGCGGGAGATCGGCCGTGTGCCGCTCCTGACGGCCGAGCAGGAGGTCTCGCTCGCCAAGCGCATCGAGCGCGGCGACATGACCGCCAAGCAGCAGATGATCGAGGCGAACCTCCGCCTGGTCGTGAGCATCGCCAAGGGCTACCTGGGCCGTGGCCTGTCGTTCCTGGACCTCATCCAGGAGGGCAGCCTGGGCCTCATCCGCGCCGTCGAGAAGTTCGACTACCGGCGCGGCTACAAGTTCTCCACGTACGCGACGTGGTGGATCCGGCAGGCCGTCACCCGCGCCATCGCCGACAAGGCGCGCACCATCCGCATCCCCGTGCACATGGTCGAGAAGCTCAACCGCGTGGTGCACATGGAGCGCCAGATGACCCAGCGCCTGGGCCGGGAGCCCAAGCCGGAGGAGCTCGCCGCGGAGCTGCGCATGGCCGTGGACGAGGTCCGGGACATCCTGCGCCTCGCGCAGCTGCCGGTGTCGCTCGAGCGGCCGGTGGGCGAGGAGGACGACTCGTCGCTCGGGGACTTCGTGGAGGACGAGACGGCCAGCTCGCCGTTCGACGAGGCGTCCAGCACCCTCCGCGACGCGGACGTGCGCAAGGCGCTCGCCGCCCTCCCGGAGCGGGAGCGGCGCGTCATCGAGCTCCGGTTCGGCCTCACCGGCGACCAGCCCCGCACCCTCGAGGAGGTCGGCAGGGCATTCGGGGTCACGCGGGAGCGCATCCGCCAGATCGAGAACAACACGCTGCGCAAGCTGCAGGCCCTCCCGGAGGCCCAGCGCCTCCGCGAGTCCGCCTGACCTACACCGGCTCGGGCCGGGGGATGGTGCGCGCGAGGATCCGCGCCGCGTCCCCCGGCGCCGGCGTGCGCGGGCCCGCGCCCGGCAGGGCCCGGGGGGTGGCCTCCAGCCGGTAGCCCACGCCGTGCTGGGTCTGCACGTAGGTGAAGCGCCCCGGGGTCTCGTCGACCTTGCGGCGCAGGCGGCGCACCAGGACGTCCACGGAGCGGTCGCCGTGGGCCCGCTCCCCGCCCCACACCCTCCGGAAGATCACGTCGCGTGACAACGCCCGGCCCCGGTGCTCGGCGAGCACGCACAGCAGCCGGAACTCCAGCGGGGTGGTGTCCACGGGCACTCCGGCGATCGACACCGCCAGCCGGTCCAGGTCGAGCGCCAGGTCGCCGGCGCGGACGGGCTCGCGTGGCGCGAAGGCCTCCGCGGCGGCCGTGCGGCGCACCGCCGCGCCCACCCGGGCGACGAACTCCCGCATCGAGAAGGGCTTGCTCAGCACGTCGTCCGCGCCCAGCGCCAGCACCTCCACGCGGTCGTGCTCGTTGCTGCGGGCCGTCACCACGATCACATGCAGCCGCGGCGCCCACCGCCGGACCTCGCGGATGACCTGCCAGCCGTCGACGTGGGGGAGCATGAGGTCCAGCACCAGCACGTCCGGCGGTTCCCGGCGCAGCGCCGTGAGGCCCGACAGCCCGTCCGACGCCAGCGCGGGCCGGAATCCCGCGCGGTCGAGGTGGAACGCGATGGCCTCGCCGATGGACTCGTCATCCT